>DASZXO010000079.1:0-63268 GCA_035545835.1 Lacunisphaera sp. | reverse complement strand
GGGGGGGCCTCACCCCGCGAGGCATGGCGGTCGGATCCGATCACGCGGGGTGAGGGCACCCCGCCTCCATTGAATTGAAAGAAATTCGATCAATCCTCCGACCGGCGCCGACGATCCACCTTCTCGACGGTGAACTCGTCTTTCGGCAGCACGTTGTCGGTGACCACGACGGCCACGGGCGTCTTCGTCTTCACCCAGAGCTCGGCTTCCTTGAAATATTTGGCCGTCGTGCTTTCGAGCGCCTCGCCGACCGACTTCACCGGCAGCAGGCGGCCGCGCTTCGAGGCATTGTAGTCGTAGGCGCCCTTGAAGACGCGGTCGGTGGTGGAGTAGGGGCTGGCGTTCTCCGGGATCTGGACAACCCAGCCAGTGAGTTCCTTCGCCGGCAGCTTGCCGGCGGGGTCCGACAGCAGGACCACGAACTGTTTCTTCATCGGCGGCGGCTTGATGTCCTCGTCCGCGGCGGGAGCGGTGATTTCGTTCATCTCCTGCACGATTTCGCGGAGGATCGAGGGCTCGATCTTGTGCTTCTTGAGGAGTTCGGCGACTTGGCTGACTTCGATTTTGGCCATGAAGGGAAAAGGAAAGGGGCGACGGATTGCATGGATGCCGGGCGATGACAAACCAGAAGCAGCGGGGCTTATCGGGGAAATTTCCGGGGGTCATGGTTGAATCTAAGAAAATTTCTGGGTTTTGCCTTTGCGGCGAACCCGCTACGTGTCTTCCCTCGTGGGCGACGGCGGCCGCCTTGGTCGCACCGCCTCCTTCCTCCCCGCCCAACCCCCATGAGCTCCCCCAAAAATTCCGTCTCGCGTCGCACCTTCATCCGCTCCGCCAGCCTGGCGTCCGCGGCGGCTGTCGCCTTCCCGCACATCCTCAAGGGCCAGACCCCCGGCACCCCCACGCCGAACAACCGGCTGAATGTCGCCTGCATTGGCGTGGGCGGGCGCGGCGAGGCCGCGGTGGACGGGCTGAAGGGCGAGAATTTCGTGGCGTTCTGCGACGTCGACGACGAGCGCGCGGCCAACACGTTCAAGACCTACCCGGACGTGCCGCGTTTCAAGGATTTCCGGCAGCTGCTGGACAAGCTCGGCAACAAGATCGACGCGGTCACGATCTCGACGCCGGACCACATGCATTTCCCGATCGCCATGGCGGCGCTGTCGCTCGGCAAGCACGTCATGTGCGAAAAGCCGCTCACGCACACCATCGCGGAGGCGCGCCAGCTGGCCAGGACGGCGGCGGAAAAGAAGGTGGCCACGATCATGGGCAACCAGGGCCACGCGCTCGAGGGCATGCGCCTGCTCAAGGAGTGGTACGATGCCGGCGTCCTCGGGGAGGTGCGCGAAGTGCACAGCTGGACCGACCGGCCCATCTGGCCGCAGGGCGTCAAGGCGCCCGACCACAGCAAGTTCATCCCGGTGGTGCCCCCCAGCCTCGATTGGAACCTCTGGCTCGGCGTGGCGGCCGACCGGCCATACGACCCGGCCTACATGCCCTTCACCTGGCGCGGCTACTGGGACTTCGGCACCGGCGCGCTCGGGGACATGGGCTGCCACATCATGGACGGCACGTTCTTCGCCCTCGGGCTGGACGCGCCGGTGCGCATCGAGGCGCTCAGCGGCCATGCCAACGAACTCAGCCCGCCCACGTCGTCACTGGTCACCTACCACTTCGCCGCGAGCGGCAGCCGCCCGGCGTTCAAATGGCACTGGTACGATGGCGGCCTCCAGCCGATGCTGCCCGACTACTGGCCGGAAACCCGCCCGTTCCCCGACAACGGCACGCTGATCATTGGCAGCAAGAACACGGTGCTGGCCCCGACCTATTACGAGACCGTCCGCATCGTGCCCGAGGAAAAGATGAAGGAGGCCATTCCCACGCTGCCGCCCAAGACGCTCCCGCGCATCGAGGGCGGGCATTTCGCGGAGTGGATCCGCGCCTGCAAGGGCGGGCCCGCCGCCGGCTCGAACTTCGGTTATGCCTCGAAGCTGACCGAGCTCTGCCTGCTGAGCAACGTGGCCGTGCGCACCCGCCGGCCGATCGATTGGGACGCCGCGGCCATGAAGGTCACGAACCTGCCCGAGGCGAACCAGTTCATCACGAAACAATACCGCGCCGGATTCGGCGTCTGAGCTTCCGCCCCCCGCTCCCATGAGTGAATCGACTTCCACCCCCGCGCCCGGCCGTTGCGAGCTGACCGCGGCCTTCCTGCTGCTGCGGCTCTTCCTCGCGCTGCGTGCGCTCATGTCGTGCCTCGAGAAGTTCGAGCTCGGCGGCACGTACTCGTTCGAGAACTACTCCAAGACGATGGCGAAGATGGCGGCCGGCATCACCGGCGCGTCCTGGCTGCCCCTCTGGGCGACCCGCGCCTTCGCGCTGCCGCTGGGCTACATCCTGTTCGTGCTCGGCGTGGCGCTGCTCCTCGGCCTCAAGACGCGACTCACGCTCATCGTGATGGGGCTGCTCTACATCGGCCTGGCGTTCGGCCTGATGGCCGTGCAGCAGGGTGACGGCGTCGCCTGGCTCGGCGTCTACCTCGCGCTCATCGTCGCCGCGCTCGTGCTGGTGCGCTACAACCGCTTTGCCCTCTGGCCCGACAAACATGACTGAGCCGTCGTCCGTGCCCGGCACCCCCGGGGTATCCCGCCGCGATTTCCTCTCGACCGGGCTGAAGCTCGGCGCCGCCGTGCTGGTCGCGCCCTACGTGGCGCGGGCGCAGTCGGGCGGCAGCGACGCCCTCAACGTCGCCCTGATCGGCTGCGGCGAGGAGGGCCGCGTGCTGCTCAACGCCGCCTTGAAGATCCCGGACATCCGTTTCAAGGCGGTGTGCGACATCTGGCCCTACAACCGGACGTACGGCGAGCGCCTGCTGAAGAAGTTCGGGCACGATCCGAAGGCGTTCGAGGACTATCGCGAGATGCTGGCGGCCGTGCCCGACGTCGACGCCGTCATCGTCGCGACGCCGGACTTCATGCACGCGGAGCACACGAATGCCGCGCTGCGCGCGGGCAAGCATGTCTATTGCGAGAAGCTGATGGCCAACACGGTCGAGAATGCCCGCTCCATGGTGCGGACGCAGCGCGAGACCGGCAAGCTGCTGCAGATCGGCCACCAGCGCCGCAGCAACCCGCGCTACCTGCATGCGAAGGAGAAGGTCATCGAGCAGGCGCACCTGCTCGGCCGCATCACCAACATCAACGGCCAGTGGAATCGCAGCGTCAGCGACGACCTCGGCTGGCCCGAGCGCTACGCGCTGCCCGAGGCCGTGCTCCACAAGTACGGGTACGGCAACATGCACGAGTTCCGGAACTGGCGCTGGTTCAAGAAATATGCCGGCGGCCCCATCTCCGACCTCGGCGCCCACCAGATCGACGTCTTCAACTGGTTCCTCGGCACCAACCCGTCGTCCGTCATCGCCGGCGGCGGCGTCGACTACTACACGACGCACGAGTGGTACGACAACGTGATGACCATCTATGAATTCCCGACGAAGACCGGAACCGTGCGGGCGTTCTACGAGGTCCTGACGACCACGAGCGCGGGCGGCGGTTACCACGAGTACTTCATGGGCGACGAGGGTGCGCTGAAGATGTCCGAGAATCCCGCCTACACGAAGCTGTTCCGCGAGGCGCGCGCGCCGGAATGGGACAAGTGGGTCAAGGCCGGCATCATCCGCAAGCCCGGCACGCCCGACGAGGGCGGCCCGGTCCTCCTGCCCTGGGAAAAACCCCGGCCGAATTTCGGCCCGCCGGCGCGCACGAGCGTGGTCGATGTCCGCGAAACCGCGGCGCTGTCCTCGTGGGAGATGCCGGTGGTGCTCGACAAGGCGATCCACCAGCCGCACCTCGAGAACTTCTTCGACGCGATCCGCGGCAAGGCGAAGCTGAACTGCCCCGGGGAAGCCGGCTTCGCCTCCGCCGTGACCATCCTGCGCGTGAACGAGGCCGTTGCCGCCCGGCAGATGTTGACGTTTGCGCCGGGGGATTTTGTCGTGTGAGTTTGCGACCGATGC
The DNA here is from genome assembly GCA_035545835.1 of Lacunisphaera sp. GTDB lineage: Bacteria > Verrucomicrobiota > Verrucomicrobiia > Opitutales > Opitutaceae > Lacunisphaera. The sequence goes on along the minus strand of DASZXO010000079.1, from coordinate 59,253 downwards.
CCGACCAGCGTCATCCCGGGCGGAGCGGAGAATCCATGAGGGGCGGCAGTTCCCATGGATCCCGGGCTGTGCTCCGGATGACTCAAGGCCGGCCTGAAGCCATTTTTCCATGAACCGCCGCCTCCTGATTCCATTGCTCTCCCTGCTAGCCGCCGGCGCCCTTTGCGCCGAGGATCTCGTGCCCATCCCGCTCGAGCTGCCCAAGCCGCTGTTCGTCGGCACGCCGGTGCCGATCAGCGTGCCGAACCTCGAGAAGCCCTCCGGGGTCAAGCGCCCGCCGTTCCTCGCCCCGGCGGGCACGGTCAACCTGGCGCGCGGGAAACCCGTGACCGCCAGCGACAGTTACCCTGTCATCGGCGATATTTCGTTCGTGACCGACGGCGACAAGGGCGGGTCGGACGGCACGTACGTCGAGTTCGGCCCCGACCTGCAATGGGTGCAGATCGACCTCGGCTCGCCCGCGCGGCTCTACGCGATCGTGTTCTGGCATTTCCATGCGCAGGCCCGCGTCTACCACGATGTGATCGTGCAGGTCTCGGACGACCCCGCGTTCAAGACCGGGGTGACCACGCTCTTCAACAACGACTACGACAACTCGGCCAAGATGGGCGTCGGCAAGGATCCGTCCTACATCGAGACGGCCGAGGGCCGGCTGGTCGATGCCAAGGGCGTGAGCGCCCGCTACGTGCGCCTGTACAGCAACGGCAACACCACGAATGAGCTGAATCATTACGTGGAGGTCGAGGTTTACGGGAAGCCGTAGGCACGTCGTGAAGGCGAGCACCGGCAGCGCGGCACGGCCAGGACCGCGGGTGCTCGACGCGCTGTGGCTGGCCGCGGTGCTCGCGGTGGCGCTGGCCCTGCGGGTCGTCGACCTCGGGAGCCGGCCCATGCACGCCGACGAGGCCAACCAGGCGGTCAAGCTCGGGCAGATTCTCGAGGGTGGCGGGTATCGTTTCGATCCCTTCGAACACCATGGCCCGACCCTCTATTACCTGGCGCTGATTCCCGCGTACCTGCGCGGGCAGACCACGCTGGCGACGCTGAGCGAGGCCACCGTGCGCGCAACGCCCGCCCTCGCCGGGGTCGCCGCGGTGGCGCTGCTCTGGGTGGTGTTGCGCCCCTGGGGCCGCGGACCCGCCTTCACGGCGGCGCTGCTCCTCGCGGTGGCACCGGCCTCGGTTTACTACAGCCGCTATTTCGTCCAGGAGACGTTGCTCGTGACCTTCACCCTCGCGGCGTGGGCGGCGGGGCTGGCGTGGTGGCGGCGGGGCGGCGTGGCCTGGGCGACGGCGACCGGCGGTTGTCTCGGCCTGATGCTCGCCACGAAGGAGACCGCGTTCTTTTTCGCGGCGGCGGCGCTGGTGGCGCTGGCGCTGGGCCGGCGCTTGGAAGGCAGGCGCCCGATCACCGGACGCGAAGCGGTCGCGGCCTTGGGCGCAATGCTGGTGGTGGCGGGCATCTTCTTTTCCTCGTTCGGGGCCAATCCCGGGGGGCTGCGCGACGCGCTTGTCGCGCCGGTGACGATGCTGGGCCGCGCGACCGCCGGGACATCGGGGCACGAGAAGCCGTGGTGGTACTACGGCACGCTCTTCGTCTGGCAGCGCAACGGCGGGTATTTGTGGGACCAGACCTTGTTCGTGCTCCCGGCCCTGGCCGGCCTCGCCCTGGCGGTGCGGGCTCGCGGCCTGCCGCGTTTCCTCGCCGCCTACACGGCCATGGTCTGGCTGGTGTTGTCCGCCACGCCGTACAAGACGCCGTGGCTGGTGATCAACCTGGTCCCGGGACTCTGCGCCCTCGCCGCCCTGGCCCTGGCGCGGTGCCGCCCGCCGCTGGGCTGGATTCTCGGGGTGCTGGTGCTGGTGGCGCTCGGCTGGCAGACCCGCGAGGCGGTGTTCCAACGGCCCGCCGATCCGCGCAATCCATTCGCCTATGTGCACAGCGCGCCGGATGTGAAGAAAGTCCCGGCCCTCGCCGCGGCCGCGCCCGCCGGGCCGGTGAAGGTCATCAGCCGCGAATACTGGCCGTTGCCATGGTACCTCCGGCGGCGGACCGACGTCGGTTACTGGGCGAGCCCGCCGGCCGATTGCGACGGTGCGCTGGTTTTCGCCGATGCCCGGCAGGCCGGCGCGGTGCGCGCGCGGATGCACGGCCACTACCACGAGGGTTTTCTCGGCCTGCGTCCCGGCTTCGTGCTCGTCGTGTTCGAGCGGACCGGGCCCTAGGCCTTTCCGCCGTGGAGACCGATGAAGCGGGCGCTCCCGTCGGCGAGCGCCAGCGCCGCGCCGAAACCGGCGTGCTGCCGGCAGAAATCGATCACGCGGGCATCGTCCATGACGAAGAACGCCGTGGACAGCGCGTCGGCGTCGGCCGCGGTGGCGGCGAAGGACCAGACGCGGCGCAGGCGCGCGGCGGGCGTGCCGGTGCGCGGATCCACAAGGTGCGGGCCCTGGACGGCCAGGCCGGAGCCGCTGATTGCGCGATGCGTGAAATGCATGACCTGGTCGGCGACACCGACCGGCCACCCCGGCGCGTCCGGCGGGGCGGCGAGGGCGAGCGCCGTGCTGCCGCCGCCTTGCAGGCAGGCCGACTCGATGTCCCACTCCGCCAGGGTTTCCGCCATCCGGTCGAGCGCAAAACCCTTGCCGACGGCGCCGAGGTCGAGGTGCAGCCGGCCGGTGAGGGAAGTCAGCGTGTGGGTGGCGGGGTCGATGGCAAACAGCGGCTCGTCCGCGCCCGCGGCGCCCGGCGAGGCATAGGCGGGATCGAACGCCCGCCCGGTGAGCGCAGAAATCCGCGCCGCGCCGAGCAGGCACTGCAGCGCCGCATCGCCCAGCACGATGCTGGCGCCGGCGGCAAGCTGGTTGGCACGGGCGATGTCGCTCGTTTCGATGAAACGGCTCAACTCACCCTCGAGACGGTCGAGTTCGCGAAAGGCGGCGGCCGCGGCCTGGCGGGCGTATTCCTGCGTCCGGCCGGCGATGAAGACCTGGAAGGTCGTCGCCATCGCCTCGTGCTGGAAGACCGGCCAGTTCATCGCCGCAGGCTTCCTGGGCGCAGGGCGCGACGCAAGCGGATCATCTCGGAGAACGGCCGCCACCAGAGATTGCCGAGCCGGTATTTCGAAGCGCCATGCCGCCGGGGATGATGGCGCACCGGCAACTCGCCCAGCCGGAATCCCGCCGCGGCCGCCATCGCCGGCAGGAATGATTGCATCAACGGCGAAGGTTGCAGCGCGCCGACCACCGCCCGGCGGAATACCCGGAGCTGGCAACCGGCGTCATGCACGCGGTCGAACAGCACCCGGCGGCGGATCGCGTTCCCCAGCCGGGACATGACCCGGCGCACCGGCGGATCGCGCCGGTCGCGGCGCCAGCCACACACGAGGTCGAGCCGGTCGCGCTCGAGCAGTTCCAGGAGCGCCGGAAAATCCGCCGGGTCGTTCTGGCCGTCGCCATCCATGGTGAAGATGAGCTCGCCCTGCGCCTGCTGCAGGCCGAGGGCCAATGCGGCCGCCTGGCCGCGGTTTTCCGGCAGCGTGACGACGCGGGCCCGCGGCAGCGCCGCCACCGCGGCGGCGAGCTCGCGACCGGTGGCATCGGTGCTGCCGTCGTTGATGAAAATGGCCTCGTACCCGGCGTCGAGGGGTTGGAGCACCTTGCAGGCCGAGGACACCACCGGCGCGACGTTGCCCGCTTCCTGATAAAAAGGTATCACGAGCGAACAACGGGGCGGCGGCATGGTCGGGCGGAATCGGATCCATGCTAACGCCGGCCGCGGCGGGGCCAAGCCGAACCTCCGCGGCGCCGGCACGCATGACGCGATCCGTCGCCCCCCGCGGAGGTTCTTCCTTCCTTTTGGCGAAGGCGTTTGTCAGCGTGCGCGCGTCCACCGCTTCCCACCCCATGAACACCACGCATGAACGGCGCGACCCCGCGTCCTCGATCCATTCCTTCAACATCTCGCGGCGTCTTTTCCTGCAGCGCTGTGCCATCCTGGCGGCGGCGACCGGGCTGCCGTCATGGTTCATCCAGCGCCAGCAGCTCGAGGCGGCGGAGATCGCGAAGAAACCCTCGCCCAATGACCGGCCCGGCATCGGCGTCATCGGGTGCGGCGGCATGGGCCGGGCGGACGCGGCCAATGCGAGCAACTATGGCGACATCATTGCGGTCTGCGACGTCGACGCGAGCCACGCGGCGGCGTTTGCCGAGCATTTCAAGACCGAGGGGCGGACCCCGGCCGTCTACCACGATTTTCGGAAGCTGCTCGAGCGGGACGACATTCACGTCGTCACCAACACCACGCCCGACCACTGGCACACGCTGGTCAACATCGGCGCGGCGAAGGCGAAGAAGGACATCTACGGCGAGAAGCCGCTGACGCTCACGGTCGACGAGGGCCGGCACGTCATCCAGGCCGTGCGGGACCACGGCGTCGTGCTGCAAACCGGCACGCAGCAGCGCAGTTCCCAGCGTTTCCGGCTCGCCTGCGAGCTCGTGCGCAACGGGCGCATCGGCCGGTTGAAGCGCGCGCACGTCTTCCTGCCCGCCGGGCTGCGGGCCGGCCCGTTCGCCTCGACGGCAGTGCCGGAGGGCCTCGACTGGGATTTCTGGCAGGGCCAGACGCCCGCCGTGCCGTACGTGAAGGAACGCTGCCACCAGAACTTCCGCTTCTGGTATGACTATTCCGGGGGCACCATCACCGACTGGGGCGCGCACCATCTCGACATCGCCTACTGGGCCATCGGATTGGTGGCGCCGGAGCGGGTCGAGGCCAGGGCGATGTCCGACCTGGTGCCCGGCGGCTACACCGCCTATGCGGAATACGAGCTGAATTACCACTACGGCAATGGCGTGCTGTTGCAGGTCAACACGACGAAGGACGACTCGATCTACGGCGAGCACCTCAACCGCGAGGGCCAGCCGAACGGCATCCGTTTCGAGGGCTCGGACGGGTGGATCTGGGTCAACCGCGACGACATCAAGGCCAGCAACGTCGAGCTGCTCCGCCAGCCCCTGCCGGAAAAGGCGGTGCGGCTCTACCAAAGCAACAACCACATGGGGAATTTCTTCGATTGCGTGCGGTCGCGCGCGCTGCCGATCTGCGACGTGGAGACGGGGCACCGCTCGGCCACCATGTGCCACATCGGGGCGACGGCCCTGCGGACCGGCTTGAAGTTGAAGTGGAATGCGGAGAAGGAGCGCTTCACCGGGTTCCATGCGCGCGAGGCGAACCAGTACCTGGCCCGCGAGATGAGGAAGCCGTACGACTATTCGTTCGTGGCGTGAGGCGAACCATGCCATCGCGCCAAAAACTCCCTGGGCCAGGCGGCGGACGATATGGTGGCGCCCGCACGCCGGGCGGACCAAAACCGGCACGGGGTGCCGGTTCCACCTTAACCGGATGAGTCCGGCTGCCCCCATGGGACAGAACCTTGATGAGCTTTTCGACGTCGTGGACGAGCACGATCAGGTGCTGCGGCAGTTGCCCCGGCGCGAAGTGCACCGGCTGGGCCTGCGGCATCGCTCGGTGCACATCCTGGTGCGGAATCGCGCGGGGCAGATCTTCCTCCAAAAACGTTCGATGAGGAAAGACCTGTACCCCGGCACCTGGGATTCATCGGCGGCGGGGCACGTCGGGGCCGGGGAGGACTACGACGGGACCGCCGTGCGCGAGCTGGAAGAGGAGATCGGTTGCCGGCCGGAGCGCCCCCCGCAGCGGCTGTTCAAGATCGAGGCGCGGGAGGAGACCGGACAGGAATTTGTCTGGGTTTATCGCGCCGAGTCCGAGGGCCCGTTCACCCTGCAGGCGGAGGAAGTCGACGATGGCGCCTGGTATCATCCCGCCGAAATCGACCGGCTGCTGGCGGAACGGCCGGTGGATGTCGCGCCTGCCTTGGTCTACCTGTGGCCGCAGGCGCGACCGCACCTGTAATGGCGGGGCGGTTGCTTTCCAGACGTTGACCGGGCTACTTCGGTCGCTGGCTGAGGATGAACTCGAACTGTTTTTGCGAGAAGAGCCGCCGGGGCACGCGCCGCTCGGCCTCGGCAATGAGCTTGTCCCAATCGGCATCGGTCGGCGGACCATAGGGTTCCCAGGACTGGAACCGCGCCGGTTGCTTCGTCCAGATGATGTTCCGGCCAAACACCTCGACGCGCACCTGGTATTTCCTGCCCGCCTCGTCCTTTTGCCACCAGCCGAATTCCATGCCCGCAGGGGAAGGTAGGGCGGGGCTGGTGTCAAGTAACAGGGCCCGGGCCCGCGGGCCGACACCAGCGGCTCCTTGCCAGCGGCGGTCCCGCCGCGCAATGTCGCCGCCTATGCGTCTCCCGAAGTCGAGCCTGGTCTGGCTGGTGGGCCTGGCGGCCGCGCTCAATGGCCACGCCCAGCTCGGTCATGACATCGCACGGAAACATGCGGAACGCGCCGGGAACAGGCTGGCGGCACTCACGGCCTTGCGCGCCGAGGGGCGGACGTTCATCAACACCGAGGTCGTGCCCTTCACGATGATCGCGCAACGCCCGAACCGGCTGCGGGTCGAGAGCTTCACCCCGCTGCGTCGCGTGGTGCAGGTCTACGACGGCGGCAGCGCGCCCTGGGTCAGCCACTCGGACGTGCGGCATGGCGCGCCGCAGGACATGAGCGATGCCGAGGCGAAGGAATTCATCGCCAATGCCGATTTCGACGGACCGCTGGTGGACTTTGCGGCCAAGGGCTATTCGGTCGACTACGCCGGCGAGGACACGCTTGAAGGCCGGAAGGCCTTCAAGCTGCTCCTGATGAACCGCAGCGACAACATCTTCTTCCTGTGGGTCGACGCCGACACCTACGAGATCGTGAAGCGCACGGTCTACCGCGTGATCAATGACCAGCGGGTCGCGGTCGACACGTTCTTCAAGGACTTCCATGAGGTCGCCGGTGTGCGGCAACCTTACCGGGTCGAGACCGTCGCCAACGGACGGACGCTGTACGTCATGATCATCGACCGCATGGAGGCCAATCCCGACAACATCTCCCCCGAGACCTTTTCCCGGCCGAACGACCTGAGCCCGTGAATCGCGCGCCGGGCCGCGGAGCGCAGCCAGGCCGGCCCGATCAGTCCCGGGCCAGTTCGCCGGCGCGCCGGGTTGAAGCCAGGATGGTGTCCTTGATCAATTCGCGGAACTGGCGCGCGGCCATGACCTGGAGGCCGGCGAACGTCGTGCCGTTGGGCGAGACAACCTGGTCGCGCAGCGCCTCGGGCTCGGCGCCGGTGTGCGCGAGCAGGCGGGCGGACCCGAGGACGGTCTCGAGCGCGAGCCGGTGCGCGGTCGCGCGTGGCAGGCCGGCGGCCACGCCCGCGTCGCGCAGTGCGGCGACGAATTCGAAGAGGAACGCCGGGCCGCCGGCGCTGAGCGCCGTCACCGTGTCCATGTGCTCCTCCCCGAGCTCGAGGTGCTCCCCGAGGGCGCCGAGCAGGAGTTCGACGGTGGCCCGGTCGGTCGCGTCCAGCGGCCGCCGGGAACAATAGGGCGTGATGCCCGCGCCGATGGCCGAGGGGGTGTTGGGCATCGTGCGCACGAGGTTTCGGGCCCGGGGGAACGATTCGGCCAGGCGCGCCAGGCGTTTGCCGGCGAGGACCGAAAGAACCAGCTTGCCGGCCGTCAGTTCCGCGAGGCGGGGATCGGCGCTGGCGAGCGACTGGGGCTTGAAGGCCAGCACGACGGTATCCGCCCCCGCGAGCAGCTTCGGCAGGTCGGGCTCGAACCGGATGCCCGTAGCCGCGGCGAGCCGGCGGGCGGTCTCACCGCCCTTGCTGGTGCAACCGATGTCCGCCGGGGTGCGAGCCTTTCGCGCCAGCAATCCGCGGACAATCCCGGAGGCGAGCCGGCCGGCACCGAGGAATACGAGGGTGGGAGAGGGCATCGGGAGAAATCGTCAGCCGCCGCAGGCGGTGACCAGCAGGTCACGACCAATGGTCGGCGGTTTCCCGGCGCGCAACGCCAAAGCCCGTCCCTCAGGACTTGGCCTTGCGCTCGACCGGGTGGCGGATCGTCGCCACGGCGCCGCCGCCGGGGCGGTCCGCGAGCGAAACCTCGCCGCCGAGGTTGCGCATGGCGTGACGGGCGACGGTGAGGCCCATGCCCACGCCGACCGTGTGCTTGGTGCTGGTGAACGGTTCGAACGCGTGGTCGCGAATCTCCGGGTCGATGCCACGGCCCTGGTCCTCCACATGCACGAAGACAAAGCGGCCTTCGTCGGGGCGCTCGACCAGCTCGGCGCGAATCTTGATCGGGCGTTTGTCGTCGGGATCGTCGTGGTAGCTCTCCCAGGCATTGATGAGGAGCTTCGACAGGGAGTCCTCGAACACCTCGACATTCGTCTCGAAGAGCGCCTCCCCGGCCGCATTCTCGACGGTGACCGGCTGGTCGATCTTGTATTCGATCTGGTAGCGGCGGATCCCGCTGTCGATCATGCGCTGGAGGCTGACGCGAATGAGCGGCGGCTTGTTTTTGACCACGAGGCCGGTGAGCTGCTTGACGATCGAGACGATCCGATTGACGGCGTCCTCGAGGTGCTGCGCGTTCTTGCGCACGAGCTCCGGTTTCTCGTTGTAGGCCTTGATCAGGTCGACGTAGCCGATGACGACGCCCAGCAGGTTGTTCAGGTTGTGCGCAATGCCCTGGGTGACGGCGCCGATGGTGGCGGCGCGACGCGATTCGCCGAGGCGGCGCTGCAGGTCGACCAGCTCGCGATTGATGGCGACGAAGCGAAGCTGGGTCTGCACGCGGGCGAGCGTTTCGTCGAGATCGATGGGCTTGGTGATGTAGTCGACGGCGCCGACGCCGAGGCCCTCGATCTTGCCCTCCTTGGACGTGCGGGCCGTGATGAAGATGATCGGGATCGTCTTGGTTTCCGAATCGGCCTGCAGGCGCTGGCAGACCTCGATGCCGTCCATTTCCGGCATCATCACGTCCAGCAGGATCAGGTCGGGCTTGTCGGCGGCGACCAGATCCAACGCCTCCCGCCCGGAATAGGCGGTGATGACGGTCATGCCCTCGCGCTCCAGTTTACGTTTGAGCAACTGGACGTTGATAGGCTGGTCGTCGACGACGAGAATCTTCGGTGTAGCCATACAAGTCAGTGCGAGCGAAGTGGATTTGCCGGGCACTGGCAAGTGCAGTTAAGCCCCATGCGGCGATTAGTGTGCATCACCCGCCTCGTTCTGCCGCCGGGCCTTGACCGTGTTCTTCATCAACATCGCCACGGTCATCGGCCCGACGCCGCCCGGCACGGGCGTGATCTTGCTGCACCGCGGCGAAACCGTCGGGAAATGGACGTCCCCGGTCAGCCGGTAGCCGGTTTTCCGGGTGGGATCGGCGACGCGGTTCATGCCGACGTCGATCACCACGGCGCCGGGCTTCACCATGTCGGCGGTGACGAACTCGGCCCGGCCGATGGCGGCGATGAGCACGTCCGCCTGGCGGGTGATGGCGGGGAGATCCGCCGTCTGCGAATGGCACACGGTGACGGTGGCGTTGGCCCATGCGGTGCGCTGCATGGCCAGGAGCGCGACGGGCTTGCCGACGATGAGGCTGCGGCCGAGGACGACGACGTGCTTGCCGGCGAGTCTCACGCCGGAGCGTTTGAGCAGTTCCATGATTCCCGCCGGCGTGCAGGCGACGAAACCGGTCGGGTCTTCCTGCGCGACCTTGCCAAGGTTGAGGACATGGAAGCCGTCGACGTCCTTGTGCGCCGCGATGCGCCGGAAGACCGCCACCTCGTTGATGCCCGGCGGCAGCGGCGACTGCACGAGGATGCCGTCGACCGAGGGATCCTCGTTCAGGCCATCGACCAGCTGGAACAACTCGTCCTGCGAAATCGTCACCGGCGGCAGGATGAGGCGGCTCTCGATGCCGATCTCGGCGGAGGTCTTTTGTTTCTTGGTGACGTAGGAAACCGACGCCGGGTCCTCGCCCACGCGGACGAGGGCGATACACGGGCGGCGGCCCGGCAGGCTGGCGACCTCGGCCTTGAGCTCGGCGACGATCTGGGCGGCGATCTGGTTTCCGTCGATCAGTTCCATGGACAGGGAATCACTTCACCTGCATGGACTCGGCGGCGATGACCAGGTCCTTTCCGTCGACCGTGTTGCGCACCGTGCCGGTGATCGTCACCTCACGCTCGAGCAGGGCCTCGATCTTGTCCGTCATGACCAGGCGTTTCGTGTCCACGTAGGCGAAGCGGCGGCCGGAGTTGTCGATGAGCTGGTAATCGTAGGGCGGGTTTGGGTTGATCAACGCGCGCCGGGCGCTGACGAGCCGGCCGGCAAACAGCCGCGGCAATCCGGCGGTGTCGCCGAGGAGCGGCACCGGGCGGCCCGGGGCGGCGGCGTTGCCGGCGGACACCGGGGGTGCGACCACCGGCGGCAGCGGCTTGACCTCGGCCGGGGTGTTGGCGGTGGCTCCGACGGCGATGAATCCCTGCAGCCGCTTTTCGAGGCGGATCTGCGCCCAGTCGCCATGGAGCCCGGTGATGGTCGTCTTGTCGTCCTTGGTGGCCACGGTCATGACCGGCGCATCCTTGCGGGGCGCGGTGTAGATGTTGGCGCCGGCGCGGACTTCCAGTCCCTTCGTCATGTCGCGGTTCTGCACGTAGGCTTCGAACGGGCCCTCCACCTCGACGCGCTGCCAGCCGGCAGGCGCCTCGCCCACTGGCTTCGCGAGGGTGCCGGCGGGGAGGCGGGTGAGGACGGGTGACTTCGGATCGGTCTGGAGAAAGACGGCGGTATCCGAGGGAAGGGCCTGGGCCCCGAGGTGCGTCGCCAGCAGGGCGGCCGCCGCCAGGGCGGCGGAACGGAATTGCGAGGGCTTAGTTTTCATCGGAGGGGGGAGGCGGCGCCGCACGGTAAGGCCCGGGAGGCACCGCGAACAAGGATTCGATTTCCTTCGTAGAAAGTTGTTTCACGCCGCGCAAAGGAATTCCTTTCAGCCGGAGGGCGCCGATCTGGTAACGCCGGAGGCGCCGGACCTCGAAGCCGAGGGCGGTGAAGAGCTGCCGGATTTCCCGCTTCTTGCCGTGGTGCATGTGCACGTCGAGCTCCGGCGAGCTGCGATCGGGCCGCGGATTGACCAGGCTGGCGCGCTCCACCTTCAGGCGCTCGCCCTCGATCGTGACGCCGCGCAACAGCTGCCGCACCCGGCCGGCCGGGAACGGCTGCTCGAGCGAGACGTAGTAGCGCTTCACGACGAGGTTCGACGGGTGCATGAGGCGGTGCGCGAGGTCGCCGTCGGTGGTGAGGATGACCAGGCCTTCGCTGTCCTTGTCGAGGCGGCCGGCGCAAAAGAGGCGCAGTCGCGCCCATTCGCGGGGCAGGAGATCAAAGATGGTCTGCTCGGCGTGCGGGTCATTGTTGCTGCAAACGACGCCGCGGGGTTTGTGCAGGACGAGCGCGAGCTTCGGCTGGGCCGTCGCGCGCACGGCGTGCCCGCGCACCGTCACCTTGTCCACGCCGGGCTCGACCCGCTGGCCGAGTTCGGCGCGGCGGCCGTTCACGTAGACGTCGCCCGCGGCGATCATCGCCTCCGCTGCGCGCCGCGAGCACACGCCGGCATCGGCGATGAATTTGTGGAGGCGGACGGGATCCATCTTTGGCCCGCTGCATGGCAGGGGGCGCCGGGCGGCGCAACGAGATTCACGTTGGCGAAAACGAGACGGTCATGCATGGTGCCGGCGAGCACCGACCAACCGCAGATGCATTCCGCCGCCCTGCCGCCCAGCCCGTACACCAAGGACAATCCGCTTCCCGCCACCCTGCTGGAAAATCGAGTCCTGAACAAGGACGGCTCCAGCAAGGACACCCGCCACCTGGTCATCGACATCGCCGGCAGCGGCCTCACCTACAAGGTCGGCGACTCGCTCGGGGTGTTTGCGGCGAACCGCCCGCAGCTCGTGGAGGAGATCATCGCGCTGGTGGGCGCAACCGGCAACGAGCCCGTGGCCATCCCGCGGCTGGCGGCGCCGGTGAGCTTGCGCGAGGCCCTGTCGACCAAGCTGTCGCTCGCCGGGCCGGGCCGCAAGATGCTGGAGGCGTTGGCGGCGAAGGCGGGCGCGCCCGCGGAAAAGGCGCGGCTCGCGGAGCTGCTCGCGCCCGGGGCCGACGAAGGGCGCGAGACCTTTCTCGGCCAGCGGGAGTTCATCGACCTGCTGGAGGAGTTTCCGAGCGCGCGCCTGGGCCCGCAGGAATTGGCCGACCAAATGCGCCGCCTGATGCCGCGCCTGTATTCGATTGCCTCGTCACCGGTGCTGTATCCCGGCCAGGTGCACCTGACGGTCGCACCGGTGCGTTACGAGTCCAACGGCCGCCGGCGTTACGGCGTGTGTTCGACCTTCCTGGCCGACCGCGTGACCCGGCGAAAGACGCTGATCCCGGTCTTCGTCGCCCCCTCGCATTTCGGCCTGCCGGTGGACCCGGCGCGCGATATCATCATGGTGGGGCCGGGCACCGGCATCGCGCCTTTCCGGGCGTTCGTGCAGGAGCGGGTCGCGACCAACGCTCTCGGCCGGAACTGGTTGTTCTTTGGCGACCAACACGCGGCGACGGATTACCTTTACGGGGACGAATGGACACGGCTGCTCGCGGCCGGAAAGCTGGCGCGGGTCGACCTGGCGTTCTCCCGCGACCAGGCGAAAAAGGTCTATGTGCAGGATCGCATGCGCGAAAACGCGGCGGAGCTCTGGGCCTGGTTGAAATGCGGCGCGGCCTTCTACGTTTGCGGCGACGCGCACCGGATGGCAAAGGATGTGGACGCCGCCCTGCATCAGGTCATCGCCGAGCAGGGCGGGCTCGGGCCCGCGCCGGCGGCGGAATACGTGAAGGAGATGAAGAAGGAGCGGCGTTACCAGCGCGATGTGTACTGAAGGCCGCGGGGGATTTTCGCGCTTGCGGGAGACGTTGCTTCTGGTCCGATAACGCCCCCACCCATGAGCCTTACCTTTACGAATCGCACCGCCCTGGTCACCGGCGCTGGCCGCGGCATCGGCAAAGCCATCGCGGAGGACCTGGCCTGGCACGGCGTCCAGGTCATCTGCGTGAGCAAGTCCGCGGACAGCTGCGGCGCCACCGCGGCGGCCATCGTCGCGGCGGGGGGCCGGGCGCAGGCGCGGGCGGTGGACGTGGCGGACGGGGAGGCGGTGGCGAAAGCGAGCGCCGAGCTCCTGGCGGAATTCGGCCAGATCGACATTCTCGTCAACAATGCCGGCATCACCAAGGACGGCCTGTTGTTCAGGATGTCCGAGCAGGACTGGAGCTCGGTCATCGCAACGAACCTGACAAGCTGCTATCACTGGACGAAACACCTCGGCCGGCCGATGACCCAAAAGCGCTGGGGGCGCATCGTGAACATCACGTCGGTGGTGGGCTTGATGGGCAACGCCGGGCAGGCCAACTACTGTGCGGCCAAAGCCGGGTTGATCGGCTTCACCAAGTCCATCGCCAAGGAATTTGCGGCGCGCAATGTCACCTCGAATGCCGTCGCCCCGGGCTTCATCAAGACGGACATGACCGCCGCGCTCCCGCCGGAAGCCGCCGAGAAAATCACCGCACTTATTCCCCTGAAACGGCTTGGGGAAGCCGCCGACATCGCACACATGACCACCTTTTTGTGCTCGGAAGAGGCGGGATACGTTACCGGGCAAGTTTTTACGGTTGACGGCGGCATGGTGATGTGATGCCTGTTCAACAAAATTCCCGACCCATTTTCATTCTCATGGCTGAACAGAAAACCATCGACCAGCGCGTCAAAGAAATCATCGTTAACCAACTGAATGTTAACGAAGAGCAGATCACTCCGCAGGCGTCCTTCCTCGACGACCTTGGCGCTGATTCCCTCGACACCGTCGAGCTCATCATGGCTTTCGAAGAAGAGTTCAAAGACGAGATCAAGGGCGAGATTCCCGAGGCTGATGCGGAAAAGCTCCAGACCGTCGGCGACGTGACGGCCTACATCGAAGCGAAGGCGGGCAAGAAATAATTTTGGCTTTGGCGAAAAGCGTTCTACCGTTCGGCCGCGAAATGGCCCGGTAGAGCGCTTTTTTGTTTCGCGCATCCATGGAAACAGTCTCTCCCCACAAACGCGTTGTCGTGACCGGCATGGGAGTCATCGCCTCCCTGGGGCACAATGTGCCGGATTTCTGGTCGGCCCTGCTGGCCGGCAAATGCGGGATCGACCGCGTGTCACTATTCGACGCCAGCGACTACACCTGCCAGATCGGCGCGGAGGTCCGGGGCTGGGATCCAACGCAGCACATGGACCCGAAGGAGGTCCGCCGCAACGACCGGTACACCCATTTCGGTTTCTGCGCCGCCCGCCAGGCGATCGCGGATGCCCGGCTCGACATGGCCCGGGAAAACCCGGACCGCGTGGGCGTGATCATCGGCTCCGGCATCGGCGGCATGTGGACGATTGAGAACCAACACAAGGTCCTGCTCGAGCGCGGGCCGCGCAAGGTTTCGCCGTTCATGATCCCGGCGCTGATCAGCAACATGTGCGGCGGGCTGGTGGCCATTGAACTCGGCGCGCGCGGGCCCAACTTCGGTGTCGTGAGCGCCTGCTCCACCGCGACCCATGCCATTGGCGAATCGCTGCGCATGATTCGCGGCGGCGAAGCCGACGTGATGGTGTGCGGCGGCGCCGAGGCCGCGATCACCCCGCTCGCCTACGCCGGCTTTTGCTCGATGAAGGCGATGAGCACGAACAACGAGAACCCGGCCAAGGCCAGCCGGCCGTTCGACCTCAACCGCGACGGCTTCATCATGGGCGAGGGCGCCGGCATCCTCGTGATTGAAAGCCTGGAGCATGCGCTGGCGCGCGGCGCACGCATCTATTGCGAGCTCGCCGGCTATTCGGCCACGTGCGACGCCTACCACATCACCTCGCCTGATCCCGAGGGGCACGGCCTGTCGCTCTCGATGAGCCGCGCACTCGCCGACGCCCGGATGGGCCCGAGCGACATCGATTACATCAATGCCCATGGCACGTCGACGCCCTACAACGACAAATTCGAGACCCTGGCGATCAAGCACGTGTTCGGCGAGCACGCCCGGAAAGTCCTGATCAGTTCGACCAAATCGATGACCGGCCACCTGCTGGGCGCCGCGGGCAGCGTGGAAGCCATCATTTCCGTGAAGACGATCGAGACCGGCGAAGTTCCGCCCACGATCAACCTCGAGACACCGGATCCGGACTGCGATCTCGACTACGTGCCCAACGTCAAGCGCTCGGCAACGGTCAACACCGTCCTGACGGACAACCTTGGCTTCGGCGGACACAACGCCTCGCTCGTGTTTCGCCGGCTCTAGGCGCGACGTTGCCCACCTTGCGGCCGGCGCCGTGGTCGCGGGGCTCATCGCATGGGGCGGGTGCGCGAGGGCTCCGACCGCTGGCGGCGACCACGCCACGCCGGAAAAGGTCTGGGCGGCGATCCAGCCGATGGCGGCGCGATACCGGATGGATCCGGCTTTCATTTACGCGATCGTGGCCGCCGAGTCGGGATTCGATGGCCAGGCCCGCCATGGCGATGCGCGCGGCTTGATGCAACTGAAGCCCCGCGCGTGGCGCGAGGTCAGCGGCGAACCGTACGAGCCGGCGGTGTGGGACTGGCGGAAAAACCTGGCCGCGGGGGTCGATTACCTCGCCTGGTGCCGCAGCCACCTCCACCAAAGGAAGAAGTTTTCCTACCCGCTTTTGCTGGGCGCATTCCACTATGGCATGGATTTCGTGGAGGCTCGTGCTTTCGAGCCCGGGAGAATTCCGGTGCCGGAGAGCCCGATCTACCGCAAGCTCTGGGAGGGGCAACTCGCCCCGGTGCCGCCGCCCGAATGAAACCGGGCCTGCGATCGCCTGGAGCCGAATCCTCGCGTCAGGTGGTTGTCTGTGATCCGACCGCGCGGCTGGACCCCATCGAAGATAATGCGGTGCCGGCGCCAAATTCCCCGTTGACGCGACCTTGGGCCGCACTTTTATCTCGCCCTTCCTTCGATGGGGCTCGGTAGCTCAGTTGGTAGAGCAGAGGACTGAAAATCCTTGTGTCGCCGGTTCGATTCCGGCCTGAGCCACCACTTTTGGTCCGCACCAAAAGTTGGGGAGGGGACAGGAATGCGGTGGCGGACGCTTGGGTTGCGGGCGGATTTGGCACCTCGGATGAAGCGCACATCCGGGGAGAGGTTTAGCCTCGTCCCGGCGGCGGGGAATGGGAATAAACTCAGCGGCCCCGGCCTCCCATCGAGCAGCATGTCGAGTGACATTTTCAACCAGCTGGTGGACGCGCATTACACGCCGCTCTACCGCTTTGCCCTCAGCCTGACGAAGAACTCGTCGGATGCAGGGGACCTGACGCAACAGACATTTTTTATTTGGGCGAAACAGGGGCATGCGCTGCGGGAGACGGCAAAGGCGAAGTCCTGGCTGTTCACGACGCTCTATCGCGAATTCCTGCGCGGGCGCCGGCGGGCCGAACGCGTGACGGCGTTGGAAGACCTCGGACCGGCGGAAGCCGATCCACCGGCTCCGGCGGTCGATGTCCTGGCCGGAATGGATGCAAACCTGGTGGTGGAAGCTTTGCAGGAGGTCGACGAGGTCTATCGCGGACCTCTCACTCTTTTCTATCTCCAGGATTTCTCCTACAAGGAAATCGCCGAAGCCATCGAGGTGCCGATTGGCACCGTCATGTCGAGGCTCTCCCGCGGGAAAGCGCAGCTGCGTTCGGCCCTCGCCCGGAAGGAAGACGGTGGGCGCAACAAGGTCGTCTCATTTCAAACACACACAGCAAGGAAACTGCCATGAACAACACGGAGGCAAAATTCATCCTCCAAGGCTACCGACCCAATGGGGCGGATGCCGGAGACGCGACCTTTGTCGCTGCGCTCGAACAGGCGAGGCGGGATCCCGGCCTGCAGGACTGGTTCAACCGCGAACAGGCTTTCGACGCAACCATGTGCGCAAAGCTGGCGGAAGTTACGGCCCCCACCGGGCTCCGTGAAGCGATCCTCGCAGGTGGGCGCGTCACCGTGTCGGAGCGGCACCGCCGCTGGTGGCAACACCAGGCACTGATGGCTGCGGCGGCGTGCATCGCCGTGGCATTTGTTGCCGGCCTCGCACTTTTTTCGCACCCGGCGGAAGCGGCGGACGATTTTTCCACGTTGGCACTCAGGGATACGCTTTACAACAAGGCGCACGGGGGACACGGCGTTGAAGCGGGTGCCCTCCAGGCGTTCTTGATGGGGCCGAAAATGCGTATCGGGGAGAGTCTGCCGATCGATTATGCCGCCCTGCGCCGATCCGGCTGCCGGACGCTGAATTTGGATGGGAGGGAGGTCTTGGAGGTTTGTTTCAAGCGCGATGGCACGTGGTTTCACTGCTACATCGCGCAACGCGCTGATTTTCCAGAGATCTTGGCCAACCCGTCTCCGGCTGTCTCTGAGGTGAAGGGTGCCGGTATCGCGGCGTGGTCCGATGGTTCACACCTTTACGCCGTGGTTACAAAATCCGGGGAATCGGCATTCGGTAAGTTGCTTTAAACAAGCAGAATGTCCAAGCGTGTCCCTGCTCAAGGCCCGGCCCAGTGCTGCTTTGACTCGTCATAAACACCCGTCGGCGGAGGTGCTTAGCGATTATGGTGTCGATCGAGAGTTTCCGGTACTGGAGCGATCGATTGATTCTGACTATTTTTTTGGGTAAGAACGGCGCGTAAAAGGGCCTGTTTTTACGAGTAAAAAGAGTGTTTTGGTAAAAGCCGGGACACGCAGGCGCGAGCGATTTTTACGGGAGAAATTCCAGCTTGTCGCGGTCCGTGAAGTGGCCTTTTTCGCGGCCACCTACGATATGAAAAGTCAGTTCACCAAGATCCTCCTGGCGGCCATCGTGTTTGTTTTTACAAACAGCGCCCGGGCTTCCGACCGCTGGGAAACCTTGCGCGCCATCCACTGGGTTGAGAATCCGACCGACCAGACAAGCCTGGGTCGATACGGCGAATTGGGACCGTATCAATTTCGCCCCGCCACTTGGCGCATGCATACAAAGAAGCCCTTCAGCCTGGCGGCCAACCAGGTCGCAGCCGACGAGATCGCGGTCAAACACTACGAGTGGATCAAGCGTACGCTGGAACAGGCCGGGGTTGATCCGACCACATTCAACATTGCATTGGCTTGGAATTGTGGCGTCGAAGCCGTGGTCGACGGCCGCGTGCCGGAAGCCAGCTACGCCTATGCCGGACGCGTCACCAATCTGGTCACGGCGTGGAAGGCCCATTTGGAGCCGGTGGCAGCCGAGGCCAAGCCGCAGCCAGCCCGTCCCGTTGACCTCAATCTCGACGACCAAATCGGGGAACTCAGGTTTCGTGTGATGCAGGACGCGCCGCGCTTCGTGCTCGCCGGCTGACGAATCGGGACGCGCGAGAAATCGCTTGGGTGCGGCAGGCGTGGCCGCCAAGCTGGCGGGTGTTCATGAGCCGCCAGCATCCAAAGACCCTGAGGCAAATCTGGTGGGCGCCGTTGGTTTGCTTCGGGCTGGCCTGGGCCTTGAGTCGCACGACCGCGCTCAAGGAGTTTGAATGGCATTCGCTCGATCTGCGGACGGTTTATCGGACGAAGCACCAAAGGCCACCCGATCCGCGACTGGCCGTCATCCTGTTTGAGGACGACACCGAATCACGCTTGGGTCAGCCCTGGCCGGTCGACCGGCAGTACCACGCGCAGTTGACGCAAGTGCTGGCGTTGGCCGGAGCCAAGATGGTGGCATGGGATGTCATCCTCGATGCTTCGCGCGAGGGACAGGGCGACGACATCATGGGCCAGGTGGTGGAAGCTGCCGGCCAGGCGGGAACAACGGTGGTGTCCGCGGCGGTCACCAATGCCGAACCAACCGGAGCCGTGCCGGGAAAAGAAGGACCAACGAAGCCGCTGGTGAATGTCGAGGGCGACATCAGCAAGCTGGACGGAGACCAATACGCCTTCATCCCCTTCCCGCAGCTGCGGGCTGCCAGCGCCTATGGATTTGCCAACGCCCCACCCGGGCCCGACGGCATCAGGCGGGATGTGCCCCTGGTGGTGCGGCTCGGCAAGCAGGTGTACCCATCGCTGACCTTGCAGATCGTGATGGGCGTGTACGGCGTCAGGCCGGAGCAAGTGCAGGTTAGTCTCGGTCACGCCATCACCTTCCCGGTTGCCGGCCGGACCAAGCGCGTGCCGATCGATGCCCGGGGTAATCTTTTGCTGAATTACCGTTACGACCAGACGGGCACAGCCGCCGACCTGCCCGTGTTCAGCTATGGCTCCATGTTGATTGGCTTGAGTGAGGTATACCTCGAGAACAAGCCGGCTTCATCGCCCCTGCCCGACATGAAGGGCAAGATCGTGATCATTGGCCAAACGGTGACCGGCAAGGCCGACGCCGGGCCGAGTCCTCTGCGCGAATTGACGCCGTTGTCCTTCGTCGTGGCAAACGCCGTGAACAACATTCTCGACGACGATCTCGCCCGCGCCGTGCCGGACTGGCAAGTCTGGGCGCTTGTGGTGGTGCTGGGCTTTCTCGGCCTGGCGGCGGTCGCCGACCGTTCGGTATTCGTGTTGTGCGGCAGTGCGGTCGCCGGCCTCGTCGGATTTGCCGCCGTGGCCTTGTATGCGTGGGTGTGGTGGAGCTGGTGGATTCCATGGGTGGCCCCATCCCTCGGATTTGCGTTGCTGCAGTTCGTCGTGATTGGACGGAGGGTGTGGATCGAGCAAAAGGCCAAGCAGGAGATCAAAGGCATGTTCGGGGCCTATGTGTCGCCCCAATTGGTCGACCGGCTGGTCAAGGCCGGAGAGCCGCCGCGACTCGGCGGGCACATCGAACACATCACCGCCTATTTCAGTGACATCCAGGGGTTCTCGTCGTTCTCGGAGCTGTTGCCCCCGGAACGCCTTGTCGAGTTGATGAACGAGTACCTCACCGCCTGCACGGACCTCGTGCAGGAAGAGCGGGGCACCCTGGACAAGTATATCGGCGACGCGGTGGTGGCGATGTTCGGTGCACCAGTGCCGATGCCGGACCACGGCCATCGGGCCTGTGTGACCGCCCTGCGCGTCCAGCAACGTCTGGGGGAACTGCGGGAGAAGTGGCGCGCGGAGGGTGACCGCTGGCCGAAGATCGTGCGGGAAATGCGCACGCGCATCGGGTTGAACACCGGGGAATGCGTCATTGGCAACATGGGCAGCCGCACCCGTTTCAATTACACCATGATGGGCGACGATGTGAACCTTGCCGCGCGCATGGAATCCGGGGCCAAGAGCTGGGGGGCTTACACGATGTGCACGGAAGCGACGAAGCTCGCCTGCGAGGAGCATGGCGGCCAGGGCGTGGTCTTCCGGCCGTTGGGCAGGATTGTCGTGAAGGGACGGGCCCAGTCTGTTCCCATTTACGAAATCGTGGGGTTCAGTGACTTGGTCACTGCTGAAACCCGCTCCTGTCTCGAGATCTTTTCAGCGGGATTGGAGCGATACTATGCGCGCGATTGGGACGGGGCCTTGGAGTGCTTCAGGCAGAGTTCCAGACTAGAACCGAATGTCCCGGGCAGTTCGCCGGGGATCGTCAGCAATCCCTCGCTGGTGTATATCGATATCGTGGGACATTATAAGGCCGAGCCGCCGGGGGAGCAATGGACTGGCGTCTATGTGATGAAGGAGAAGTGAGCCCGTTGGATTTGGAATTTATCCCCCCGGTCGGCAGGATAGACTTTACAACCTTCGGGGGTTTGCATGTCATCCCACCCGCTGACCCACGTGCTTGTGGCTTGCGCTACCACACATATTTTGCATATCGAACATCGTCGGCATAACTCTCACACCAAATGAAGAAATCATATCTACTTACGCTTGTGACCGGCTTGGTCCTGACGTTTGCCACGGCGGTTGTTGCCCAGGAAACCCAGACGACCGCGAAGGTGGTCAAGATCAATGGTAGCGCCGCACAAGTCCTGCTCCCAGGCGCGAGTGCCCCGACGACGCTCAACGTGGGTGACGAAGTGCCGCAAGGTGCCTCCATCATCACTGGTGATGGCACTGAATTGTACCTTTCGACCATGTCGGGTTCGGTGACGACCGTGAAGGCGAACTCCCGGGTCGAGATGGAGAAGCTTTCGGTTACCAAGAGTGGCGACAACATTACCAAGCAGAGCGCCCTGCTCAATTTGAAGTCGGGCAACCTGATTTCTTCGCTCGATCCGCACAAGAAGGCCATCAACGACTACGGTGTTCGGACGCCCAAGGGTGTGGCGGCGGCGCGCGGCACCGTGTTCACCGTGAATGTGGCGGGCGTGAACTACACCATTGTCACGGGAACCGGCACGGTGTCGATCTCGGCTCCGGGACAGCCTACGGTGGCCATCAATGCCGGCCAGGTATCGGTATCGACTTTCAACGGCGGCGCGGCGACCGCGGCTTCCGCGCTGCCAGCCGCAGCGCAAGCGGTAGTCAACAATGCGGTGACCATTGCCGCGGCTGCAGTTGCCACCGTGGCGAACAATCCCACCTCCTTCAACGTCAACGCCGAGACCGCCAGCTCTGAACTCGCCGGCGTCGTGGCCACGACCGTGGCGGCCGTTCCCGCCGCGACGTCCAATGTCGTCCAGGCGGCAGTGGCCAATGCTCCCGCCCAGACCACTTCGGTCGTGCAGACTGCCGTCACAACGGCGACCACCACGGCGGGTGCGAATGTAACGGCGGTTGCGTCGCAGGTCGCGGCTGCGGCCGCGACCGCCAACCCGACGGCGGCGGCTACCATTGCCTCGACCGCGACGACGGCCGCTCCGGCTGCTGCAGCGGCCATTTCCGCTTCGACGGCGGCGGCCGCGCCCGCGCAAGCTGCCGCGGTTGCCTCGGCGGTCACGACGGCGGCTCCGACCCAAGCGGCCGCGGTGGCGGCATCGACCGCTGCGGCCGTGCCGGCGCAGGCTGCGGCCGTGGCGGCCTCGGTGACAACGGCGGCTCCGACCCAAGCGGCCGCCGTGGCGGCTTCGACTGCTGCGGCCGTGCCGACGCAGGCTGCGGCCGTTGCTTCTTCAGTCACAACCGCAGCGGTTCAGGCGTCGGGTGGCGGTGCAGCTGCCACCCAGGCTGCGGCATCAGTTGCCGCGTCGGTTGCAGCAACGGTTCCAACCCAGGCGGCGTCAGTCGCGGCAGCGGTGGCCACATCCGCGGCCGCTGCGTCGCCCAGCGCGGGAAGCACCAATACCCAGGCGACGATTGCCGCCGCGGCCGCTGCGGCATCGGGTACGAGTGTCTCGTCCGTGGCGCAATCGGTGGCGACGGCGACGGGTAGCAATCCAACCGCGGTGACGAATGCGGCGAACAATGCCGCCAACTCCGCCACCGTCACCTCGGCAGTGACGCAGGCGACTACCACGGCAACGCAGGCGACGCAGACGGCGACGCAGGCGACGCAGACCGCCACCCAGCAGCAGGCGGTGACTCAGCAGGTGAACACGTCCACCAACTCGACGCCGACGACACCGACCACGCCAACGACGCCGACCACGCCGACGACACCGACCACGCCGACGACGACCCAGCCGCAGCCGATCGATCCGTCGACCGTAAGCCGCTCGGGTTGAGCTTGGAAAAGACCCTTAACGCAAAACGCCGCCTGATCCGGGCGGCGTTTTTTTTCGAGCCTTCGGCCGGCCTTATTCGAAAAGCGTGGATTGCTTTGGCTGGCGCGCCTGCTTTCTCGCCGCCTCGGCATCAGCCGCCGAGTTCAGGTGGCGCGGGGGGCGGGCGACGCGCGAGGCAAGCGCCGTCTCGCGGTCCGTCACGATGCGCTCGCACATCTTCTCGATTTGCAGGTGCAGCCAGTTTGCCGTTGGGCTGCCCTCGGTGTAATCGGCGGGTCCGTAATGGTCGATGCGACCGGAATGGCGCAATCGATCATTTTGCTCAAACTCGGCCCGAACGGCGGGATTGTAGACGGCATACGTCTTGCCGCCACCTTTCTTCACCACGGAAAAGCTTGGGATGTCGCTCGGGCCGTCAGCGATGTAGATCATGTTCTGCAGGGGAATCCGGCGGTCCTCCGGCGCGACCTTGGCGTTGACGTCAATGGCGGGGTTCTTGTTCGTGCCCTTGTTGATCTCGAAGATGGCGCGCGTCTTGGTGGTGTTGTCGATCATCATGCCGATCTGCGCAATTTCGGCCGCCGCCTCGATCGGCAGCTCCTTTTGCGCCAGGAAGCCCGGCGGCAGGGGATTCTCAATGAACTCGCAACCCCAGACTCCATCCAGCTGCGCGGCGATGGCGCTGCCGCGGATCATCTCCGCGAGCCCGGTGCTCACGACATAATGTTCGAGCTGCAGGTCGTGCTTGGCGTATTCCGGTTTGGCGACGACCCAGTTGCGCGAAGTCTCAAAGAAGCCCGGCAAGCCGGGATAGAATCTGATCTCGGCTCCGCACTCGCGAAGGACCTTGTTGTTCAAGCCGGCCATGCGGCCGGCCAGAACATAGGTCAGCAGGTGGTTCAGGTAGGCGATCTCGGGCGCAATGGCATACCCCCGCTTGCGGTAGTTCTCCACCAGGGCGTTCGTCTCGGTCCAAAAGGTCGCCTCGTCGACCCCGAATCGCCGGAACAGGGGGGCCTGCATGTATTCCGGGATCAGGGTCTTGTCAAAATCCCAGACGCAGGCGATGATGTTCTGTGTGAAGAGGGTCGAGGCCATCTCTGGTCGTTGCGGCTAGACGGCGCTTGCCGCCGTGAGTTTGGCCTTTGATAAAGCCGCGCCGGACGGCTTAAGCAATTCGCAATTTCCCCCGCACCCGCTTGGAAAAACTCCCTGACATCGCCCCGTTTCAACGCCGCCTCGACGAGCTCGACGCGCAAATGGCGGAGCCTTCGTTCTACACCAACCCGCGGAAGGCGACTGAAATTTCGCGCGAGCAGCAGGGCCTGCGGCGCCTCGTTGACGACTACCGGGCCTATGAGCGGCTGGGGCGGGAAATCGCCGAACACACCACCTTGATCAAGGACGCGGCCGCGGATGCCGAGCTGCGAACCCTGGCGGCCCAGGAACTTCCCGGACTCGAGCAACAGCAGGAGTCGCTCAAGCGGGCGGTATTGATGTCCATGATCCCGCCTGAGCCGGCCGACTCACGCAACACGGTGCTGGAAATCCGTGCCGGCACGGGGGGCGACGAGGCCAGCCTGTTTGCCGCGGAGCTTTTCCGGCTCTATACCAAATATGCCGAGAGGCGCGGCTGGAAGGTCCAGCCGCTGAGCTCGAGCGGTTCGGATCGCGGTGGTTTCAAGGAAGTCATTTTCCTCATCACCGGCGACCAGGTCTACCGGCAGCTGAAGTTTGAAAGCGGTGTGCACCGGGTGCAGCGCGTGCCGGTGACCGAGGCCAACGGCCGCATCCACACCTCGACCGTGACCGTTGCGGTCCTGCCGGAGGCCGAGGAGGTGGACGTGCACATCGATCCGCAGGACCTGGAAATCACGGTGCAAAGGGCGAGCGGGCCGGGTGGCCAGGGTGTCAACACGACCGACTCCGCCGTGCGCATCGTGCACAAACCGACGGGATTGACGGTCTATTGCGCCGACGACCGCTCGCAGGTAAAAAACAAGGCGCGGGCGCTCGCCGTCCTGCGCTCACGCCTCCTGAAGCAAAAGGAAGAGGAGGAGCACGCGAAATACGCCGCCAAGCGCCGCAGCCAGATCGGAACCGGTGATCGCAGCGAGCGGATTCGCACGTACAACTTTCCGCAGAATCGCGTTACCGACCATCGTATCGGCCTGACGCTCTACAGCCTCCCGGCAATCATGGAAGGCGCCATCGATCCGGTCATCGAAGCCCTGCAGCGGGCGGCATTCGAGGAAAGGCTGGCCGATCTCACGGGTCAGCCCGTGCCCGAACGGCGCGGGCAAGGCCGGGACGAGGATTGAGCATGCTGACCATCCTCGACGTCCTCAAGCGCACGGCTGAATTCCTGGAAAAGCATGGCGTGGATTCGGCGCGCCTGAATGCCGAACACCTGGTTGGGCACGCTCTCGGCCTGCCGCGGATGCAGCTTTACCTGCAGTTTGAACGACCATTGACGGAAGCGGAGCTGGAGAGGATCCGGCCGCTCGTGAAGCGGCGGAGCGGACGCGAACCCCTGCAGTACATTCTCGGTGAGACTGAGTTCTCCGGGCTCAAGCTGAAGGTGGACCGCCGGGCGTTGATTCCCCGACCCGAGACGGAATTGCTTGTCGAGATAGTCAAGGAGCAGACGATGACCCCTCCGGCCGCCGTGCTGGACCTGGGCACCGGAAGCGGGGCCATTGCCTTGGCGCTGGCAATCGCCTATCCGGCTGCGGCGATCACCGCGGTGGACAGGAGCGATGAGGCGCTGGCCCTGGCCCGGGAAAATGCCGACCGCGCCGGCTGCTCATCCCGGGTCCGCTTCCTGCAGTCCGATTGGTGCTGCGGGCTGGATCCCACAGGTCAATTCGACCTCATTGCAGCCAATCCACCGTATCTGTCGCCGGCGGAATTCGAAGCAACCGCGCCCGAGGTGAAGCACTACGAGCCGGCTTCCGCCCTGGTTTCGGGTGATGAGGGCCGGAAGGACCTGGGCTCGATCCTCGATCAAGCGCGCCGGCATCTGGCCCCGGGCGGGTTGCTTGCGTGCGAGACCGGGGAGTCGCAGCACGCGGCCTTGCGTCAGCTTGCGACCAGCCTTGGCTACGCGCGCACAGTATCCCGGCAGGACCTGGCCGGCCGGGACCGCTACCTGTTAGCCTTTGTTTAGCGGCGAACCCGCCGTGATCGGAGCCCGCCCATCCGCCCAGTACTGCGGGTCCTGGTTCAGGCGGATGGCATCGGTGACCACCCGCAGGGTCTCGCGGAGGTAGACATCAAACTTGCTCTGGGCGTCGCCATCGGCCGAGGCGTCGGTATCGCCGTCATCCACGGTGGCGGTGGCTTCCTTCGGGCCCGCGGCCTCGGCCTTGAGCACGGATTCGAGCTTCACCTCGTGCGAGACGTAGTTGCCCTTGGCCAGTTGGTCGCGCTCGGCATCCATCTTCTTCTTGAAATCGTCGTCGGCCTGCTTGAGGGCTTCGCGCTGCTGGAGATTCAGCGAAATGGTCTTCTGCTCCTGCCGCGCCTTGAACCAGTCGATGTTTTCGCGCAGGTAGGCAAACTCGTTGAGCTTGTTCTGCCGGTCGCGGCTCGCCTCCTGCAGCGGCTTGACGAAGGTCGGCGCCAGGGCGTGTCCATCGAAGGTGGTCGGTTTGATCTCATCCCAGACCAAGGCATGCGGGAGATCGGACTCTCCGATCGGCAGGAAATCGTCAATCGACGGCAAGGCGATGTCGGGCACGACGCCCTTCTTCTGCGTCGACGAGCCATTCGGGAGATAGAATTTCTGCACCGTCAGTTTGGCCGCCCCGGTGTTCTCGACGTTCTGGCTGAGGCGCGGCAGGTAGTTCTTCATTTCCAAAACAGCCTGGACCGTGCCTTTGCCATGCGTCGTGCTGTCACCGACAATCACCGCGCGGCCGTAATTCTGGAGTGCGCCCGCAAAGATCTCCGAAGCTGACGCACTGAAGCGGGAGGTCAGCACGGCCAGCGGACCGTCGTAAGCCACCGCGCTGTTGGTGTCGCTGTCGACGGTCAGCCGTCCGAGCGAGTCACGCACCTGCACCACCGGCCCTTGGGGAATAAACAGGCCCGTGAGGTCCACCGCTTCGGACAGGAGCCCGCCGCCGTTGCGGCGCAGGTCGATCACCAGCGCCTGGATGCCCTGTTTCTTGAGCTTGCCAATCAACTCCGCGACGTCCTGGGTGGCCGTGCTCTTGATATCGTCCTCCTTGGAGTCGTCGGATGGCCCGTAGAAGGAGTTGAGTGAGATCACGCCGACCGGCACCGTCTTGTTGTCCGCCGCGGGTACGTCGTAGATCGTCGCGGTGGCCCGAGCCGAATTGAGCTTGATCACGTCCCGGGTGATGACGACCTGCTTGGTCTTCGTGGCGTCAATCGCATCGTGGGGGAGGATGGTGAGCGTTACCTTCGAATTCTTGTCCCCGCGGATCATGTCGACTATGCGACGGAGCTTCATGCCAATGACATCAATGTTCTCCGCCCCGTCCTGCTGCACGGCGACGATCTTGTCATTTACGTGGATCTGGCCGCTCCGATAGGCCGGGCCGCCGGGCACCACTTCGCGCACCACGCAATTGCCATCGTCCTCGATGCTCAGCACGGCGCCGATGCCGACCAGCGACAGCTTCATCTGGATGCTGAAATCCTGCAGCGTATCAGCGGAAAAATAGGCGGAATGGGGATCGTACATCCGCGTCAGACTGGAAAGAAACATTTCCTGGATGTCGGCCGCCTCGATATCGTTGAGATTTTTCAACATGCGCTCGTAACGCTTGCGCACGGTGGCTTTTGCATCGTCGATGGTCTTCTTGCCAAGCAGGTCCTGCAGCAGCTCGAACTTGATGCGCCGGCGCCACAGGTCGTCCGCCTCGGCGGCGGTATCGGGATAATTGCTCTTGCTACGGTCGGGGGTGTAACTCTCGGCCGTGGTGAAATCGAAATTTTGGTTCAGCGCCTCGAAGAGCCACGTCGTGCGGGCTTTGACGCGCTGCTCGTAGGCCTTGTAGATGTCGAACGCGATGTCGATGTTGCCGAGGTAGGCGAGATCGGTCTCGACCCGCGAGCCATACTGCCGCCGGTAGGTTTGTTCATCAGCCGAGGTAAAAAACAACCGCTGCGGATCCAGCTCGGCCATGTAATCGGAAATCAGCTGCGGGTAGTCCGCCGGGGTCACCGCATCCTTGTTGTAATGGAAATACTCCAGCATCTGGACCAGCGTGCGGGTTTCGAGTCGCATGACCGGCGTGGTCTTGAACTCCTGGTCCGTGGTGGCGGCGAGGGCTGGAAGGAAAAGGACCAGCGAGAGAACGGCGGCCCGGAGAAAAGCGCGTGGCAGGAAATTCACGATGGGTATGTTGAGACTGATAGCGATAAGTCGCGTAAAAACGAGTTTTGTTTCCCCTAATCGACCAGCGGCGGGAAATGCGGCCTGGCTCGGCGGAATATCGCGAAGATCAGCGGGTTCGCCGCTGCCGCTCAGCGTGGTCAATGGCGGCTGAGCAGGTCCTTTGCCTCGTCCAGGATTCGCTTCTCCTCCGGGGTCAAAGCACCGAATCCCTGGCTATTGATCTTGTCGAGAATGACATCCACTTGGGCTCGCAAGTTGTGCTGGGGACGCCCCGGGATCAGCTTCGTCGCCGGTTTGGACTTGGGTTGGGAAAGCCGCAGGCGCCGCAACCATCCCGGTAGACCAAAGCTGGCGGCGCGGTCCCATCCATTGTTAGCGTGGAAGTATTTGAAGTAGATCCAGCCGGCCAGCATTCCGCCGAGGTGAGCCGAAGCGCTGTAGTCAAAGGGCGCGACCGCCCCGGGCAGTTCGTAAAACACCAAGCCGAAAGCATCGATCACCAACAGACCGTAAACGAGATACTGGAATCGAAGGGTGACCGGAATCAGCAGGAACCCGATCTCCTGATTCGGATAAAGGCAGGCCAGGACCACAAACAGGCCCAAGATCCCGGCTCCCGCGCCGATGTGCAAGCCCCCGTGCAGCCAGTGAACCGCAGTCCAGGTCAGGGCCCCCATGACGATCGAAAACAGGTAAAGCCCGGCGAACCGCCGGCCGCCGAGAATGGGCTCCAATTCCCGGCCGATGAAAATAAGGCCCAGGATGGTGAAAAGGATGTCGAACGGCTGGCTCGTGGAGTGCAAGAGCGCATAGGTAACCAGCGTCCAAAGATGCCCCGCGGTCAGGCCCCGGACACTGAGCGGCAATTCATCGAGCAACGGCGTGCCGAAATGAAACCAGGGCGAGCCCAGCACCAGCTGCATGACGAAAGCAGCCACCGTGACGGCGACCAGCCAGATCAGCGCCGAAGTGGTTCGGCGCTGGTAGTCGTCATGCATGTACGGACGGTCGGCGAGCATCGGGGGAAAGCTAGGTCAGATGACCGCAAATACAAGCCGCCAGCATGGGAAAACCGCGTGAGGCGACTTCTTGACAGCCAGTGGATTTCCCGTTGAGTCCGACCCAAATGGCCAACAAAGCAGAAAAGTGGAACGACAACGCCGCGGGTAAGTTCTATGTCGATCAACAGTGCATCGACTGTGACCTTTGCCGCGAAACGGCGCCGGCGTTCTTCAAGCGGCATGAGGAGGGTGGCTACTCCTTCGTCCATACCCAGCCGTCCTCCGACGAAGAGATCCAGCTCTGCATCGAGGCGCTCGAGGGATGCCCGGTGGAGGCCATCGGGCAGGACGGGGACACCTGAGCCATTTGCCGCCCCATCCACGGGCGATTTTTTTGGACCGACTGGTTAAGGTCAGTATGATCGGACGCTAACCCACGCATTCCATGGCATTCTTTTCCTCGCTTTTCGACCGGGCCCTGCTCGTCGCCGGCAGCCTGCTTCCCGCGGCCCTTTGCATGGCCGATGAAGCGCCGTATGAGTTGCCGAAATATACGACGTATTCCAGCCAGGTGGCGAACCAGACGCCGGTTGCCTCCTATGCCGCGCCGGTCTCCGGCCTGCGCTTCGAGCCCCAGGTGGATGTGCAGAGCCGGAATTCAGCCGAGGCGCAGGCGGACGTGACCATCCGCGGGGGCATTTTCGAAAACACGGGATTCAAGCTTGGGGCCATTTCGCTCTACGATCCGCAAACCGGTCACTATTTTGCGGAGATTCCGGTCGCCCCGGCCATGCTCGAATCCCCGCGCGTGCTCACGGGCCTGGACAACGCCAGCGCTGGGTTTAATGCCGGTGTCGGCTCAATCGCGTCGGCCTGGCGACCCATCGAGCAGCGCGGCGAATTATCGGTGGCGGCAGGCGATTACGACACGAACCGCGTAGGCCTCTACCAAGGTTTGGTCGGCGGCGACGTGTTCGGCCGCACCGTGGCCGCGGATGTGGAGCTTTCGCATTCGAGCTCGGACGGGACCGTGCCTTTCGGCGACCACGATTTCACGCGCGCCTCCGGCCGGTTGCAGTGGCGCGGAGCTAATTCCCAGACCGATTTGTTTGCCGGCGTGCAGCACAAGTTTTTCGGCTGGCCGGACCTCTACACCCCGTTCGGGGTCAACGAAACCGAGGACCTGCACACTGGCCTTTTCCTGTTCAATCATCGGCAATGGACCTCGCCGGATGAATACTGGGAGTTTGGCGCTGCCTATCGGCGCAACGACGACGACTACGAGTTCAATCGCGCCGTGCCGGGGCAGTTCAATCCCTACCAGCACACCACCCACACGCAGTCGTTTTCGCTCGAGGGCCGGCGGGCGCTGGCCACGATTCCGTCGGGGTATCTTGGCTACGGGGTCCAGGTGATGCGGGACGGCCTGCAGTCCACCGCGCTTACTTTCGGGCGGTTCAACACCCGCAATTACCTGAAAGTGTCCTTGCTCCCCGAGGGGCGGTTTGCATCGCCCGCAGGCGAGGTTGTCGTCAAGGCGGGCGCGACCTACGACGACACGAATCGCGACGCGGCTGCCGTCTCGCCGCTGGTGGGCTTTGAGCTCGACGGGAAATCGGGTGTTCACTGGCACGGCGAATATTCCGAATCCACCCAGGTGCCGACTTACACCGCACTCAACTCCGCGCCTGCCTCGGGCCTGTTTCGCGGGAATGCCGGGTTGGGGCGCGAAACGAGCCGCAACCTTGAGTTCGGCGCCGCCGGCCGCATGGGAGAATGGAGCGTGTCCGGGACCGCGTTTTACCGGTGGGATGACCATCTCGTGGACTGGACGTTTACTCGCGCGCTGCCAGCCGCCCGCAAGGCCAATGCCGTGGACACGGGAACCGCCGGATTCGAATGGCTGGCCTCGCGCAAGACGGCCCGATCGGAGGTGATCATTGGCTATACGATGCTGGCCAAATCCGCCGATTACGGCCCGGCAGCGGTAGACGCCAGCTTCTATGCGCTCAACTACGCCCGGCACCGCCTGACCGCGGCGGTTGTGCTGCGTTTGGGCGGCGGCCTGGAACTGCGCAGTGACAATGAATTTCGGGTCCAGGAAAAGAATCTGTTGCGCGTCGCGGGCGGCGACCATGCCGTCCTGTCGTCTCTGGGGCTTTATTACCTTTCGCCCCGGATGAGGGGCTTGGAGCTTTCACTCCTGGTCGACAATCTCTGGGACAGCACATTCGAAGACGTGCCGGCGGTGCCAGCGTCCGGCAGGCAATACTCGCTCGGGGCGGCTTACCGCTGGTGAAGGGGTAATTCATTTGACAGGCGTCGCGTGCGCGCGGTCATTACGCGCCCGATGGAACCCGCTTTTCTCGATCGATCCTTTGACATCCGCTGGTCGGAACTCACCGCCGATCAGGTCGAGCCGTCCTTGGACCAGGCGCTCGCCGGCGCGGCGCGTGCGCTTGCAGCAATCAATGCCATCGAGCCGGAACGGGCGGACTACAAGAACACCTTTCTGGCGCTGGAGGATGCGACCGACCTCCTGAATGAAACCTGGGCCAAGGTGGTTCATTTGACCGCGGTTGCCGATTCGCCGGCGCTGCGTGCCGCCTACAACCGGATGCTGCCCAAGGTCACTGCCTTCTACACGCGCATCCCGCTCAACCATGAGCTGTGGATCCGGTTGAAGGCGGCCGCGGCGCAGCCCGCCACGCAATCGCTGCAGGGGGTGGCCCGGCGGTTCGTCGACGAAACCACGGCTGATTTTCGCCAGCAGGGCGCCGAGTTGGCGCCGGAAAAGCAGCGCCGCCTCGAGGAGCTCCAGTCCGAACTGGCCGGGCTCACGCAAAAGTTCTCCGAGAATGTCCTCGATGCCACCAATGCCTGGGAGCTGGTCGTGCGCGACGAAAGCCGGCTGGCCGGGATCCCGGCGCATGCCCGCGAAGCCGCCCGGCTCAACGCCGAACGCAAGGGGCTCGGCACCGCGGCGTCGCCGGCCTGGCGCTTCACGCTGCACGCGCCCTCGCAGGAGCCGGTGATGCTCCATGCCGAGGATGCGAACCTCCGCCGCGAAGTATGGCAGGCCGCCAGCGCCGTGGGGGTGGCGCCACCACAGGACAACCGCGCCCTGGTCCGGCGCATTGTCGCGCTGCGCCAGGAGCGCGCGGAACTGCTGGGTTTCGCGAATTTCGCCGATTCCGTCCTGAACCGGCGCATGGCCGGATCCGGTGCCCGCGCCCTGGCGTTTGTCGAGGACCTACACGGACGCGTGGCGGCGGCATTTGCGCGGGAAACGCGGGAACTCGAGGAGTTCAAGGCGGCGCGGACCGGCACGAGCGCGGGTCCGCTGGCACCCTGGGAAATCGGTTTTTGGGCCGAAAAGCTGCGGAAGGAGCGCTTCGACTTCGATGACGAACAACTCCGCCCCTACTTCCCGCTGGCGCAGGTGCTGGCGGGCATGTTCGAGACCGTGCGGCGCATCTTCGGGGTTTCGGTGCGGGAAGCGCCGGCGGGCTACGAGACCTGGCACCCGGAGGTAAAGCTTTACGAGCTGCGAGACGAGCGGGGGCGGCACCTCGGTTCGTTCTACACCGACTGGCATCCGCGCGAATCGAAGCGGGGCGGCGCCTGGATGAACCATCTCATCACCGGCGGGCCGCAGCCCGATGGCATCCGCCGGCCGCACCTCGGCCTGATGTGCGCCAACCTCACGGCGCCGGCGGGCGACCGCCCGGCGCTCCTGAACCACCGCGAAGTCGAGACGGTGTTTCATGAATTCGGGCACTTGCTCCACCACCTGCTCGGCGAGGTCGAGATCAAGTCGCTCAATGGCACCAACGTTGCCTGGGACTTTGTCGAGCTGCCGTCCCAGATCATGGAGAACTGGTGCTGGGAGCGCACGAGCCTCGACCTGTTCGCGCGCCACCACGAGACCGGGGCGCCGATCCCGGAGGACCTGTTCCAACGGATGCGCGCGGCACGAAATTTCCGCAGCGCGAGCGCCATGATGCGCCAGCTTGCCTTTGCCCGGATGGATTTGGAACTGCACCTCAACTCCGGCCGCCTCGCGGGTGATGTGCGCGAACACCTGCGCCAGGTCCTGCGCGACTACGTCATTCCCACCGCGCCGCCGAACCCGACGATCGAGAATCGGTTCACGCACCTGTTCGCCGACCCCGTCGGATACGCCGCGGCCTACTACTC
The DNA here is from genome assembly GCA_035545835.1 of Lacunisphaera sp. Lineage (GTDB taxonomy): Bacteria > Verrucomicrobiota > Verrucomicrobiia > Opitutales > Opitutaceae > Lacunisphaera. The sequence continues at coordinate 26,058 of DASZXO010000079.1, read as the reverse complement.
CTACAAGTGGGCCGAGGTGCTGGACGCGGACGCGTTCACGCGCTTCCAGCGCGAGGGCATCTTCAGCCGCGAGGTGGGGGCCGATTTTGTCCGCCACATCCTCAGCCGGGGAAATTCCGCGGAGCCCATGCACCTGTTCGTCGGTTTCATGGGACGCGAGCCGGACCTGAGCGCCCTGCTCCAGCGCGCCGGCCTGGCATGATTATACGCCCCGCCGGCATTTCCAGCGGGCGCATTTTCGCTGGAAATTACGGCGCCGATGGCGAATTTTTTGCACCAACCCATATACGCCATGATGCTCTGGATCATCCTCATTGCCGTCCCGATGCTGTTCGGCCTTTACGCGCAAATGCGCGTGCACAGCGCCTACGGCCGAAACGTGCAGATTCCGTCCCGCGGCCACATCACCGGCCGGGAAGCCGCCGCCGCGGTCATGGAAAGCGCCGGGATTCATGATGTCGAGATCGTGCCGGTCGAAGGTACCTTGACCGACCATTACGACCCGATCCACAAACGTCTCGCGCTGTCCGAAGACAATTACAACGGCACGAGCCTCGCCGCCCTTGGCGTCTCCGCCCACGAAGCGGGCCATGCGCTCCAGCACAAGGCGGGCTATGCGATGATGCAGTTCCGGCAGACGCTCGTTCCCGCCACCCAGATCTCGGCGGGTGCGTCGCAGTTCCTCATCATCCTCGGCATCTTTCTCGGAGCCCGGGGCCTGGGCGGCATGTTCCTGACCTTGGGGGCCGCGGCGCTGGCGGTCATCTGCCTTTTCCAGCTGGTGACGCTGCCGGTCGAGTTCGATGCGAGCAAGCGAGCCAAGCAGCAACTGGTCAACCTGGGCATACTGGACCGGAGCGAAATGCCGGGTGTGAACGAAACGCTCGATGCCGCCGGTTTGACCTATGTCGCGGCGTTTGTCGCGTCGCTCGGCAGCTTGCTCCAAATCCTGCTCATCCTCAACGGCGGGCGGCGGAACAACTGAAGCGCCGGGGCCAAATCATGTTGCCGGCCTCGCGCCGGGGGCCGATGCTGTGATGCAACCGGCCGGCGGGAAAGCCAGCCGGCTCCAGCGACACGATGCACTCCCCAGCGCTTGTAACTCTGTTCATGGCCGTGATCGCCACCTCCACTGCAGCCGAACGCACGGCGATTCCGCTCTGGCCGGAAGGCGTGCCCGGCGCGAGGCCGGCGCTCGGGCCCGAGCATGGGGAGGACGGCCGCGTGTCAAACGTGAGCGAGCCGTCCTTGACGTTGTTTGCGCCCGCGGTGGACAAACCGAATGGCACCGCGGTCATCATCTGTCCCGGCGGCGGTTATGTCCGCCTCTCGTTCGAACGGGAGGGCGTGCAGTTTGCGAACTGGCTGGGGACGCTCGGCGTGACGTCTTTTGTGCTGAAATATCGCTTGGCCGAGTTTGGCCACCCGGCGCCGATGCAGGACGTGCTGCGGGCCGTGCGCCTGGTTCGGTCCCGGGCGGCCGAGTTTCACCTCGATCCCGGTCGCATCGGATTGATGGGAAGCTCGGCTGGCGGGCATCTCGCGGCCACCGCCGGAACCCTCTTTGACGACCCGGCCGGCAGGACGGGGGCGAAGCTCGATGCGGTGAGCGGCCGCCCGGACTTCCTGATCCTGCTTTACCCGGTGATCACCATGCACGAACCCGCCGTGCACCGGGGCTCGCGCGACGCGCTGCTCGGCAAGGAACCAGCCGCCGCGTTGGTGGACCTTCTGTCGCTCGAAAACCAGGTGACCGGCCGCACGCCGCCCACGCTCCTCATCCACACGCAGGAGGACCAGTCGGTTCCGGTCGAAAACAGCATCCGGTTCTTTCAGGCGCTGACCCGCGCGGGCGTGCCGGCCGAAATGTATGTTTTCGAAAAAGGCGCCCATGGCATGGGCATGCGCGCCGGGCTCGGCAATGCCTCGGAGTGGCCGCGGCGGGCGGAGGAGTGGCTGAGGTATCGCGGCCTGTTGGCGCCGGGAAAGCCCTGAAGGTCGCCGGGTCGCTGGCGGAAGGGGAGGGATTCGAACCCCCGGAACCTTTCGGTTCAGCGGTTTTCAAGACCGCCGCAATAGACCACTCTGCCACCCTTCCAGCGAAGACCCACGAGCGCAACTGGGGCCATTGTTTCTCCCGCGGGGAAATTGGCGATGAATTTTTTGGCGCAGGGGCGACGGGGAATTGCGCCGGCGGTGAAATCCGCGCCGCACTATAATTAGTGCAATTGCCGCCTCGGAATCGCACTGGCATTCCGGTCGGGTAGCCGACAAACCCCGCTGTCTCATGACGCCGCCAACCCGATCATCAGCCTGGGTCAAAGCCAGCGCCGGCCTCCTGCTGGTCGTGGCCTGCACCGGCGCGCGTGCTGCGCTCGGCGACACGTCAATTGTGTCGTACTCCGCGGCGCCGGGCGATTTTCCGCTCGTCGTGGCGCATGCGGCCGCTCCGCTGGTGATCGACGCGCGGGATTTTCCCGGGGTGGTCCGCGCCGTGCACGACCTGCAGGCCGACATCAACCGCGTGGCCGGGGTCACACCCGAAGTCGCGGCCAAGGCCCAGGGTAAGCGCGTGGCGGTCATTGTCGGGACCATCGGGCGGAGCCCGCTGGTCGACGCACTGGTGCAGGTCGGCAAGCTCGATGTGGCTCAGGTCCGGGGCCAATGGGAGTCCTGGGTGATTGAGACCGTGGACCAGCCGACGCCCGACCTCGATCGCGCCCTCGTCATCGCCGGCAGCGACAAACGCGGGACGATCTACGGCGTCTATGAGCTGTCGCAGCAGATCGGCGTTTCGCCGTGGTACTGGTGGGCGGACGTGCCGGCGGATCATCACGACACGCTTTATGTGCGTGCCGGGTCTCGGGTCACCGGACCTCCCGCGGTGAAATACCGCGGCATTTTTCTCAACGATGAGGCACCCGACCTGACGAATTGGGTGCGCGCGAAATTCGGGACGGTGACCAGGGAGGCGAACCCGCACGTGCCGGATGGCGTGGCGAACTACGGGCACGAGTTCTACTCGCGGCTGTTCGAACTCCTGCTCCGCCTGCGCGCCAACTACCTCTGGCCCGCGATGTGGAACAACGCCTTCAACGAGGACGACCCGGACAACGCGCGGCTGGCCGACGAATGCGGGATCGTCATGGGCACCTCGCACCAGGAGCCGATGCTGCGGGCCCAGAAGGAGTGGGATTGGCGCCACCTGAAGACGATCGGGACGTGGAATTACGCCACGCATCCGCAGGTGCTCGAGGACTTCTGGCGCGAGGGCATCCGCCGCAACAAGGCGTACGAGAGCCTCGTCACCATCGGGCTGCGCGGGGCGAACGACACCGAGATGGCGCCGGGCGGACCCGACGCCAATCGCGCCCTGCTCGAACACATCGTCGCCGTGCAGCGCGACATCCTCCACCAGGAGTACGGCCGGCCGATCGGCGAGATCCCGCAGGTCTGGTGCCTCTACAAGGAGGTGCAGGAGTTCTATGAACACGGCATGCGGGTGCCCGACGACGTCACGCTGCTCTGGGCCGAGGACAATTGGGGCAACGTCCGCCGCCTGCCGACCGCAGCCGAGCGCAGCCGCCCGGGTGGGGCCGGGGTCTACTACCATTTTGACTATCACGGCGGCCCCCGCAGTTACCAGTGGCTCAACTCGAACCCCCTCCCGAAGATCTGGGACCAGCTTTCTCTGGCCCGGCGTTACGGCGCCGACCGGGTATGGATCGTCAACGTCGGCCACTTCAAGGGCTACGAGTTCCCGCTCGAATACTTCCTCGGCCTGGCGTGGGACACCAACCGATGGACCGCCTCGAACTTCGACGAATTCGGTCGCGCCTGGGCGACGCGCGAGTTCGGTGCCGAGCATGCCGCGGAGATTGCGGACATCATGGCCAGGTACGCGAAGTACAACGGCCGGCGCAAACCCGAGCTGCTGGCGCCGGATACCTACAGCCTGACCGACTATCGCGAGGCCGAGACGGTGGTGGCGGACTTCGACGCCATCGCCGCCCAGGCCGAGGCGATTGCAGCCACCCTGCCGGAAGCGAGGCGCGACGCGTTTTACCAGCTCGTGCAGTTTCCCACGCAGGCCAGCGCGCAGCTGAACCGCATCTACCTCGCCGCCGGTCGGAACGCGCTTTACGCGAAACAAGGCCGCGCCAGCGCCCGCGAGCAAGCCGCCGCCACGCACCGGCTGTTCGAGGAGTTCATGGCCATGATGAACCACTTCAATGGCGACTTCGCTCGCGGCAAGTGGGCGCACTTCATGGACCAGCCCGTCCTCGGCTACACCAGCTGGCGCGACCCGCCGGAAAACAGCCTGCTCCATCTCACGCTGATCGAACCCGCCGTGCCGCAAGGGGCGACCCAGGCGGAGGCGATGGGCGTGGCGGTTGACGGCGACGCCGCGGCGGTCGCCAAGGAGGCCTGGCTTCCGGATTTCGATTCGCTCAACCGGCAGCAGAGCTATTTCGAGGTCTTCGCGCGCTCCCGCCTGCCCGTGCGGTTCACCGCCAGGGCCAGCGCGCCGTGGATCCTGCTCGACGCGGATGGCGGCACGCTCGGCCCGGATAAGCGCATTGGCGTGACGATCAACTGGGACCGCGCGCCCGCCGGCGTGAGCGAGGGCACGGTCACGATCAACGGCGCGGGGCGGGACGTGCTGGTCCGCGTCCGCGCGCTCAACCCGTCGAACGTCACCCGCGACACGCTCGACGGATTTGCCGAAGGGCAGGGGGTTGTCTCGATCGAGCCCGAGCACTATGCAAAGCGCACCGAGGCCGGCGCGCGGCATTGGATCAAAATCGACGACTACGGCCGCACCCTGTCGGGCCTGCGCGCGGAGGGCCCGATTGATGCACCGAGCGCGACGCCCGGCAAGGATTCGCCCGGCCTCGAATACCGGATGTTTCTCTTTCATTCCGGCCCGGTGGAGGTCACCGCGATCACGGCGCCGACTTTGAACTTCGTGCCGGATCGCGGACTGCGTTATGCGGTGTCGTTCGACGATCAGCCGCCGCAGGTCGTGACGCTGGTCCCGCCGGGCTACCAGGCGCAGAACAGCAACGCGGCCTGGGAAAAGTCAGTGGCCGACAATGCCCATTACGGCCGGTCCAGGCACGCGCTTGCCACGGTTGGCTACCATACCCTCAAGATCTGGATGGTCGACCCCGCGGTCGTGCTGCAGAAGCTCATCGTCGATTGCGGCGGCCTGAAGCCAAGCTACCTCGGCCCGCCCGAGAGTTTCCACGGCCCGGGGCGGTAGTCTCTCCTCAGCGAGGAGCCGGAGGCGGCGGAGCATCGCCGGGTGAGCAGCGAGTGGTCCGGCGCCGACGAGCCTCCCGGTGCAGGAGCAGGACCCGGTCTGGCCGCCCGGCACCCGGGCGCCGGTTCGATCCCCGGGCGAAAATGCGTTCGCGCTCGCGCCGGGGCGCTGAAATGGGTCAACTGTTGACCCGATGAACGTCCGCCACCTTGCGCGCCTTGCCGGCGTCTCGCCTTCCGCCGTGTCCCTCGCCCTGCGCGACAGCCCGCGCATCTCGGCGGCGACCAAGGCGCGGGTGCTGCGCCTCGCGAAAGAGGCGGGTTATGCGCCCGACGCGACGATCGTGCACCTGATGCGCCACCTGCGGAAGCCGCGCGCGGCCCGCCAGCAGGCGTGCTTTGGCGTGATCTCCTTCTACGACCACATGCGCCCCTGGGAGCAGTCGCGGCACCTCGCGCGGATTCACGAAGGCATGGCGCGGCGGGCCGGCGAACTTGGCTACCGGCTCGAGCCGTTGTGGCTGCGTGCCCCGGGCATGACCTACCGGCGGTTCCGCTCCATTCTCGAGGCGCGGAGCATCGAGGGGCTGCTCTGCTTCGGCAGTCCCGACTTCGAGCAGGAATTTCCCGCGGAGCTCAACCAGCAGGCCATCGTCACGCTGGGGCTGAGCATCCGCACGCCGCTGCACCGCATCACCAGCCATTTCTACAACGACACGCGCGCCGCGCTCGACCGGGTCCACCGCCTGGGCTATCGGCGACCGGGCCTTGTGCTCGGTGCCTACGAGGAGATGCGCAGCGCCAACGCCCATTCGGCGGCCTACCTCGGGTGGTGCGAAAACGTCCTGGGGCCCGGTCGCGCGCTGCCGATCCTCCGCCTCGACGCCATGGCGGCGCAGCCTTGGGGCGACTGGCTGCATTCCGCGCAACCCGACGTCCTCGTCTTCGTCCACCTGCCGGACATGGTCGCGCGATTGCGCACCATCCTGAAGGAGGGCGGGATCAGGGTGCCGCGCCAGTTGGGCGTCGTGGTGCTCAGCCACCAGGTCGAGGGCACCGGCTTCTCCGGGCTGCAGCAGAACCAGCACCTGATGGGCGCCTGGGCCGTGGAACTACTGGCCGCCCGCATCGCCAACCGTGACTTCGGCATTCCCGCCAACCCGCGCCTCGAACTCGTCGAAAGCGAATGGATCGAGGGCGGTTCGCTCGCGCGCCGCAAGGTCAACAGTTGACCGGCCCTGGAGTCGCTCCCTCCCGCCGGCGGCACATCCTCGCATCAACCCCGATGAAGCTCGGACTCGGACTCTACCGGCACATGCTCACGCGCGAGAATTTTCTCTTCGCGCGCCAGGCCGGCGCCACGCACATCGTGGCCCACCTCGTCGACTATTTTCGCGGCGGCATGCACCAGGGGGCTGACGACCAGCCGACCGGGACGGATTACGGCTGGGGCCTTGCCGGCGATCCCGACCGGCTCTGGACGCTGGAGGAATTGCGGGAGTTGCGCCGGAACGTCGAGGCGGCCGGCCTCGAGCTCGAGGCCATCGAGAATTTCGACCCGGCGCATTGGCACGACATCCTGCTCGATGGCCCAAAACGCGCGCAGCACATCGAGAACGTGAAGACCATCATCCGGCGGCTGGGCGAGGCCGGTATCCCGATCATGGGCTACAACTTTTCCATCGCCGGCGTCGCCGGCCGCACGAAGGGGACCTACGCGCGCGGCGAGGCGCCGTCCGTCGGAATGGAAGGTCCCTATGACCTCCCCATGCCGCACGGGATGGTCTGGAACATGGTCTTCGATCCGCACGCGCCGGCGGGCACGATCCCGTCGGCCACGCCCGAACAGCTCTGGAGCCGGCTGGAACGGTTTCTCAACGATGTTCTCCCGGTCGCCGAGGCCTCCGGTGTGCGGCTCGCCTTGCACCCGGATGATCCGCCGATGCCGACCATCCGCGGGCAACCACGCCTCGTCTACCAGCCGCACCTCTACCAAAAGGTCATTGACCTCAACCCGAGTCCGGCCAACCAGCTCGAGTTCTGTGTGGGTTCACTCGCGGAGATGACCGAGGGCAACATCTACGAGGTCGTCGACCATTACAGCCGCCAGCACCGGCTCGGCTACGTCCACCTGCGCAACGTGCGGGACAAGGTGCCGCACTACAAGGAGACGTTCATCGACGATGGCGAGGTCGACATCCTCCGCGTGCTCGCGATCCTGCGGCGCAATGGCTTTGACGGCGTGATCATCCCGGATCACGCGCCTCAGATGAGCTGCGGCGCGCCCTGGCACGCCGGCATGGCCTTTGCGATGGGCTACATCCGGGCGGGCCTCAAGATGCTCGAAGCGGAGTCATGAGCGTCGAACTCCACATCAACGGCCACGTGGCAACGGTCGCGCCGGGAGAGTCGTTGTTCACGTACGCCGAGCGGCTCGGCCTTCAGGTCCCGACTTCCTGCAACAAGCAGGGCAAATGCAAGGAATGCGTCGTCGAGGTGATTGAAGGGCTCGAACGCCTCACGCCCCCGGCGCCGGCCGAGCATCATCTGCGGGGATCGTTCCGCCTTTCGTGCTGCGCGCGCGTCAAGGCCGGCGATGGCATCGTGCGCTGCCATACGATGCGGCGCGGCGAGATGCGGATCGAGAAGCACGCCTTTGCGCTGCCAACGGGCGCGCGCCGCTGGCAGCTCGACCCGGCCGTCACTCGTGACGGCGACCGGATCCGGCTCGACGGCGTCGAGATCGACCGCGGCACAGGACCGCTGCACGGCCTCGCGATCGACCTCGGCACCACCACGATCGTCATGCGCCTGCTCAACCTCGAGACGGGCGAGGTGGTGGCGGATTCCTCGTTTGAGAACCCGCAACGCTTCGGCGGCTCCGACGTGATGGCGCGAATCCAATACGACACCGGAGACCGGACGCACACATTGCAGCGCACGCTGGTCGGCTACCTCGGGCGTGCGATCCAGGAATTTCCCGTCGATCCCCGCTCCATCTACGAGGTGATCCTCGCCGGCAACTCGACGATGCGGGACCTGTTTTTTCGCCTGTCGGTCCACTCCATCGGCCAGAGTCCCTACCAATCGCTCACCGAGCTTGAGCGGGCGGAAGGCAAACGCACCAGCACGAGCCTCAGCGACACCGCCCGGCGCCTCGGGCTGCCGATCCACCCGAAGGCGCGCGTCCACGGCCTGCCGATCATCAGCGGCCACGTGGGTGCCGACGCGGCCGCCTGCATGCTGGCGGTGGACCTGCCCCACGAGGACCGGACCGTGGCCATCATGGACATCGGCACCAACACCGAGCTGATCGTCGGCAACCGCCATCGCGTGCTCGCCGCCTCGTGCCCGGCCGGGCCGGCGTTCGAAGGCGGCCAGGTCACGTTCGGCATGCCCGGCCTGCCGGGCGCAATCGAGAAGGTCGCGATCACGGACGACGGCGTTGTTCGGACCGAGGTGATCGGCGGCGGACGTCCCGAAGGCATCTGCGGCTCCGGGCTGGTGGACCTCCTGGCCGAATTGGCGCGGACCGGACGCATGAATGTCCTCGGACGCTTCGAGCATGGCGCGCACGACTTCGTGGTCGATGCCACCGGGGACCAACCGGTGACCATCAGCGAGAGCGACATCAACGCCCTCGCGCAGGCCAAGGGCGCGAACGTGGCGGGCTTGCAGATCGCGTTCGCCGAATACGGCATCAGCTACGCCGACCTCGACGTCTTCTACCTCGCCGGCGGTTTCGGGCGGCACCTCGACCTCGCTTCCGCGAAGCGCATCGGCCTGATCCCGAACATCGACGCGGCGAAGATCGTGCAGGTCGGCAACGCCTCGGTGGAGGGCGCCTGCATCGCGCTCCTTTCGCGCGCCAGGCGGGCCGAGCTCGAGGAAATCGTCCGGCGCGTGGTGCATTGCCGGCTGGAGACGCATCCGGGCTTCTTCGACTATTTTGTCAATGGCTGCCAGTTCGCGCCGGTCGAGGGCAGCCTGGAGGCACGGGAACCGTGAGCACGGGAAACATCCTCAAGCCGCGGACGTTTGAGCTGCGGGACGCCGGCCCTTCCGTCGCCGTGGCCGAGGAGGAATACCGCCGGCTGCTGGGCTACCCCCGGAACCACGCGCCGGACGAGCGCGCGCTCGAACTCGCGGAGTGGGCGAGGGGCTGGTACGCGCGCAACGGCCGGCCCTGGTTGTACGCGCGCGAGGTGAACCTGGACGTGACGCCCGGCGCGCTGCGCCTCGACGGCGAGGAGTTTGCGTCGTCGCAGTTGCACGCGCACCTGCGCGACGCGGGCGCCACCCGGGCGATGCTCGTGGCGGTGAGCGCTGGCCGTGCGTGCGAGGATGAGGCCCGGCGCCGGTGGGAGGAAGGCAGGCCCGACGAGTACTTCTTCCTCGAGATGTTCGGCTCGGCGGTGGTCGAGCACCTGGTGGCGACGCTCAGCGGTCGCCTGTGCGACGCGGCCGAGCGCGAGGGCCTCGCGGCGATCGCCCACTACAGCCCCGGCTATACCGGCTGGGACGTGGCGGACCAGAACCGACTGCATGAGCTCGTGACCCACGGGATGTCGCAGCCGTTTCCGGAGGCCTTGGAGGTGCTCCCAAGCGGAATGCTTCGGCCGAAAAAATCATTGCTGGCGGTGGTCGGGCTCGTCCGGCGCGAGACTTACGGCGGGACGGCGGCCAGCCAGGTCCCGTGCCGTTCCTGCGCCTTTGCGCCTTGCGCCTACCGGCGGGCTCCTTATCGCCACGCCCCGGCGCAGCCGGGCGCAGTGACCCCGGCGAACGGTCGAACCCTGGCCGAGCCGGCGCCCGCCGCGGTCTACACCACCAACCGCCGGGCCCTGCAGAAATGGTCCCGCGAGCGGGTGCGGCTCACGCCGCGACCCGACGGCGGGATCGAGGCCACCTTTCGCTTCGATGGCACGACGTGCTCGAACCAGGGCATGCCGCTGGCGTTCGATTATTCCGTCACCCTCGGCCCGGCGGCTGACGGCCATGCGATTCTCGCGGCGGACTGCCGGCCGGCCGCGGGCGACGAAGGGTACAAGGCCATGTGCGCCTACCTGGGCGATCCGGCGGGCCTGATGGGCGCGATCGCGGGCGAAAAGCCGTTGCTCGGCCGGCCGCTGGACGCTGTGCTGGGCTGGCAGCGCCCCGTGGCCCCCGCCGGCTGCTTTTGCACGGGCGAAAGCCGCGCCCACAAATGGGGCCTTGCGCTCGAAGCCATCCATTTCGCCCTGGCGAATCCCACCTGATCCAGCCCATGTTCAAACTCTGCGACATCAACCCGGCCGCCCGGGAGAAACTCCCGCCCGGCTTCCGCGACAAATCCGGCATCGGCGTCCACTACGTCGACGCCTTCATCGCCCCGATGAACGCCACGCTGCCGGACCCGGCGGCCACGCGCGTGTCGTGCAAGCGCAAGGGCCTGCGGCTCACGCTCCGCGTCGGGGCGAGGAAAGGCGACGGTCTCATGCGCCGGCTCGCCGTCAGCGCGGACCCGGTCATCATGCTGCCGGCGGCCCTGCAGGAAGCGGCGAAGGCCGCCGGGGTCGAGCTGCAGCTTACCGAAACCGAAATCCTCATCAACCCCTGACCACCAGGTCAGGCCACGCATACTTTCAAGCCCGAGATCTCAGACCCCAGACCCGAATCCCTATGAAACCCGCCCAGTGGGAAACCTTCAAGAAAGCCGCCCGCCTCGAGCCGCTCGATGAGATCGCGCTGGCCCTCATTATCGACAGCCCGTGGATCCCGGGTTACGTCGGCGTCAAGCACATGGACTTCTTCCTCGACCCCGAGGTCTGGTTCCAGTCGCACCTGAAGATCCATCGCGAGTACCCCGACATCATCTTCGTGCCCGGCTGGTGGATGGAGTACGGCATGGCCGCCGAGCCGTCGGTGCTCGGGTCCAAGATCAAGTTCTGGTCGGACAACACGCCGAGCGAGTACCCGATGCTCTTCAACATCGAGGACCTCGACAAATACCCCGAGTACGAGGTTGAGAACGACGCCTTCATGGCGCTGACGCTGCACCGCATCCGCATGCAGCGGCAGCGCGTGTTCGACACGGGCGAGATCATGCCGATCGTGACCTCGCGCGGGCCGATGTGCACCGCGGGCTTCGCGCGCGGCACGACCGAGCTGATGATCGACCTCGTCGAGAAACCCGAGTGGACGCACAAGCTCCTCGACCTCTCCACGCGCATCATCATCGACTGGCTCAAGGCCCAGGCCATGGCCATCGGCCGCGACGTCGAGGGCATCTTCATCCTCGACGACATCGTCGGTTTCGTGAACGAGGAGCACTACCAGGAATTCTGCCATCCCTACCTGAAGCGCATCTGCGACGCCTTCCCGAAGGACTGGGTCAAGATCTACCACAACGACGCCGAGGTCGAGGCCTGCCTCGACCACCTGCCCGACGTCGGCTTCAACGTCCTCAACTGGGGCAAGCAGACCGACATCGCCGACGTGAAGGCGCGCGTCGGCAGCCGGATGTGCCTCATGGGAAATGTCAACCCGCTCGAGATCGGCGTGCGCGGCACGCCCGAGGAGGTCCGCGAGGCCACGCTCGATGTCTTGGAGAAAGGCGCCAAGGACGGCCGCGGCATGATCCTGTCGGTCGGCGGCGGCACCAGCCCCGGCATGCCGCGCGCCAACATCCTCGCCATGCAGGCCGCGCTCAAGGAATTCAACCGGGCTCATTTTGGCCGAGCCTGATCATCACGCGCAGGGTCGGACCCTGGTCCGGCCGCATTCAGACCCCACCCACCGGACGCCCGATCCCAGATTCCACCTCCCATGCCAGACTACGCGTTGATGAACCAGTGCCTCTACGAGGGCAAAGCCAAGGAAGTCGAGCAGATGACCAAGGACGCCCTTGCTGAGGGCCGCACCGCCCAGGAGATCCTGCAGGACGGCCTCATCGCGGGGATGAGCGTCGTCGGCGAGGATTTCAAACACAACATCCTCTATGTCCCGGAGGTGCTGATCGCTGCCCGCGCCATGAAGGCCGGCATGGCCGTCCTCAAGCCGCTGCTCAGCGCCCGCGGCGCCAGCGATTCGGCGCCCGGCCGCCTCCTCATGGGCACCGTGCGCGGCGACCTGCACGACATCGGCAAGAACCTCGTCTGCATGATGGCCGAGGGCGCCGGTTTCACGATCAAGGACATCGGCGTCGACCAGAGCGTCGAGAAGTTCATGGCCGCGGCCGACGAGTTCAAACCCGACATCATCGGCATGAGCGCACTGCTCACGACCACGATGACCTACATGAAGACCGTCATCGATGGCTTCGACCGGCCGGGCTACGACCACATCAAGATGGCCATCGGGGGCGCGCCGATCAGCCAGATGTTCGCCGACGAGATCGGCGCCGACGGTTACGGCGCGGATGCCTCCAGCGCGGTCGACCTGTTCCTCTACCTCGTCGGCAAGGGACCGGCGCCCGGCGTCACGGCGAAGCGCGGCGTGGCCCTGCCGGCGGCGGCACCGGCGGCGAAACGCGACCCGAACGCCAGGTCGAAGTACCAAATCCTGTACTGGCGCGACCTGCCTTCCGCGATCAAGGCCTGGGACGACTTCGGCGAGGTGAAGGGCGATCTGCCGGCACCGTTTGCCGAACGCATCGACATCGCGGCCCAGAGGCTCGGCCTCGGCAAGGGCGACGACTACATTGCGCAGCTGCGCTGGGGCGACGAACTGGAACGCGCCGGCACTCCCGAAGAGGTGGTCAAGGCCGTCACGGCCGAACTGGAGGCCGCGGCGCGTTAGCGGCCATATGCCTCCTTCCGCGTGAAATCTTACCCAACACACCCCGCTCCGTCGGGCACCCCTCTTGCTAGAGGGGACCTTCGCTGCCGTGGGTTTGGTTCCCCTCTAGAAAGAGGGACGGCGCGAAGCGCCGGGGTGTGCCGGCTCGTCGGCCCATATCTATTCGGCAATCAACTTTGATCCTCCCCATGAAAACCCCGCGACCTCTCATCGCCATCGTCGGTCTTCTGACCGTCCCCTTCACGGCCTTCGGCGCCGCCTCCATCGACGTCAAGCTCGACGCGGCCAAGACAGGCGCGCCGATCAGCCCGTACATCTACGGGCAGTTCATCGAGCACCTCGGCCGCTGCATCTATGGCGGCATCTGGGCCGAGATGCTGGAGGACCGGAAATTCTATTTCCCGATCACGGCGGACTACTCGCCCTATCGCGACCTGAAGGACACGGCGTTCCCGGTCGTCGGCGCCTCGCCCTGGCAGATCGTCGGCGACCCGGCGGCCGTGACCATGGTGAAGGAGGGAGCGTTCGTCGGCGACCATTCGCCGCGCGTGAACGCCGGCACGGCGCTCAGCCAGCACGACCTGGGCCTTAAAGCCGGCGCCCAATACACGGGCTACGTCTGGGCCAAGCCGCTCGGTGGCCACGCCGAGCTGGAGGTGTCCCTCGCCTGGGGTGACGGGCCGGGTGACCGCGCGTCGGTGCGGCTGGCGTTTGCCGGCGGCGACTATGCGAAGCAGGCGTTTACCCTGGCGGCCACGGGCGGCAGCGACGCCAAGGGGTCGTTCACCATCAAGGTGCTCGGCGGAGACGTGTTGCTCGGCCCGCCTTCGCTCATGCCGGCGGACAACATCCACGGCATGCGCCGCGATACGATCGCGCTGCTGAAGGAGCTCAATGGCACGGTCTATCGCTGGCCGGGCGGCAACTTCACCAGCGGTTACGACTGGCGCGACGGCATCGGCGACCGCGACCGGCGTCCGCCGCGGAAGAACCCCGCGTGGACCGGCGTCGAGCACAACGACTTCGGCACCGATGAATTCATCGCTTTCTGCCGTGAGATCGGCACCGAGCCGATGATCGCCGCCAATACCGGCTTCGGCGACGCCTACTCGGCGGCGCAGTGGGTCGAGTACTGCAACCGCGGCGCCGACACGATCGGCGGCGGGTGGCGCATCAAGAACGGCCACGCGCAGCCATACGGCGTGAAGTTCTGGTGCGTGGGCAACGAGATGTTCGGTCCCTGGCAGTTCGGGTTCATGCAGATGCAGCACTACGTCCTGAAGCACAACCTGTTCGCGGACGCCATGTGGAAGGTTGACCCGTCGCTCTCGCTCACGGCCGTCGGCGACCTCACCACCATCAATAAGGACTACGATCCCGACCAGGCGAAGTCCGGCAAGACCTGCTCGCAGATCATGCTGGAGAACTGCGCCGACCACATGTCGATCCTGTCGGAGCATTTCTACCGCGGCCGCCTGCCGTGGACGAAGGAGGGCCCGACGGACATCCTCACGCACGTGGGCGAATTGAAGGATTCGATCCGCCAGAAGGCCGAGGGCCACCGGAAGCTGCAGGCCTCGTTGCCCAACCTCAAGGGCCGGCTCATGCCGATCACGATGGATGAATGGAATTTCTGGCATCGCGAGTACGCCTACGGCGAGCTCGGGTGCGTCTACGACCTCGCCGACGGCCTCGGCGTGGCCGAGGGCCTGCACGAGTATTACCGCCAGAGCGATCTCATCCACATGGCGCACTACGCGCAGACCGTGAATGTCATCGGCGCCATTAAGACGACCAAGACCGCCGCCGAGATGGAAACGACCGGCCTCGTGCTCGAACTTTATCGCGCCCACTACGGCCGCACCCCGCTGGTGATCGCCCAGGATTTCGGGCCGCTGGATGTCGCCGCGGCGCTGACGAAGGACGGGCGCGCGGTGACCCTCAGCGTGGTCAACCCGACCACCGAGGAAATCACCGTCCACCTTTCGCCCACCGGGTTGGCCTTGGCCGGCTCCGGCAAGCGATGGCACATCACCGGACCGGACGAACACGCCCACAATACTCCCGGCCAGCCTCGCGTCGTGAAAATCCAGGAAGCCGAGGCATCGGCGGCCAGCCTCGTCGTGCCCGCGCTGAGCTGCGCGCTCTTCGAGCTGCCGTTGCAGTGAACGCCGTGGCCCAGGTGGGTCGGGCAATATGCCCGACGGCTGCTCTCGCCGCGTCGGGGATGAATCCCGACCTGCGACGGTTTTGATGCAGACCCTGCGGGAGAAGCTCGAGCAGTCCAACCGGTTCCTCCTTGGCACCGAGCTCGTCTCCGTGCGCGGCGGCATGGCGGAGCGCAGCGCGGTGCGAGCGCGCACCTTTGCCAGCCAGCTCGTCGCGTGCCCCGACGTCGACTGGATTTCGATCACCGACAACGCTGGTGGCAACCCGCAGCTGGCGCCCGCGGCGCTCGGCAAGCCCATCCTCTATGCCGGCAAGGAGGTCGTGATCCATCTCACCTGCAAGGATCTCAACCGGAATGCGCTCGAGAGCGAGGCGTGGCTCCTGCACAGCGAGGGCTTCAACAACATCCTCGCCATGACCGGCGACTACCCGGTGGCCGGCAACGGCGGCTCGGCCAAGCCGGTCTTCGACATCGATTCGGTCGGCCTGATCGCGCTGCTCGCGCAGATGAACCACGGCCTCGAGCCGGCGCCCGGGCGCGCGGGGTCGCGGCCGCGGTTCGAGCGGACGAACTTCCTCGTCGGCGCGGTCACGACCAACTTCAAGCGGCGCGAGGGGGAAGTGATGCCCCAATACCACAAGCTCGCGGCGAAGGTGGCGAGCGGTGCGCGTTTCATCATCAACCAGATTGGCTTTGACGCCCGCAAGATGTCCGAGCTGCTGGCCTACATGCGGGCACACGCGCTGGGCGACGTGCCCCTCATTGGCAACGTCTACCTGCTGGGCGGCCGCGTGGCGCAGCTTTTCCACGAGGGCCGCATCCCCGGGGTCGTGGTCACGCGCGAGCTGTTCGAACGGTGCGAACGAACCGCGCGCGGCGCGGACAAGGGCCGGGCGTTCTTCCTCGAGTTCGCGGCGAAGCAGATCGCCGTGTATCGCGGGCTGGGTTATCGGGGCGCCTACCTCGGCGGCGTGCACGATTTCCCGACGCTCGAGGCCATCCTGCGGATCGAACGGGGATTCGCGCCCGATGACTGGAAGCAGTTTGCGCGCGAGCTGAATTTCTCGCGCCCGGGGGAGTTCTATTTCTACGAACAGGATGCCGCCTCCGGCCTGGCCGACCCGGCCCGGCGGGCGCCCCGCGCCGGGCGGGCGTCCCGGCACACGGGCGTGACCTACTCGCTGGCGAAGTGGACGCACGAGGTGATGTTCACCCCGGGGCGACTGCTGCACCACTGGGGCGCCAGGGTGTGCGCGGACGCAGACGATCCGCGCCAGGGGCCGGCCGCGCTGCGGCTGCTGGAGCACGCGAGCAAAGCCGTGCTCTTCCGCTGCCAGGACTGCGGCGATTGCTCGCTGGCCGAAATTGCGTACCTCTGCCCGGAATCGCAGTGCGCCAAGAACCAGCGCAACGGTCCGTGCGGCGGCACGCGCGACGGCCGCTGCGAGGTCGACGGCTACGGCGACTGCATCTGGCTGCGGGCCTACGAGCGGCTCCGGCACGACAGCCGCGAAAGCCAGCTGCTCGCGCATGTCCCGGTGATCCAGGACCAGAGCCTGCGCGGCACCTCGTCGTGGGCGAATTACTGGCTCGGCCGCGATCACACCGCCAGAACCGCCGCCGCACCGGCCGCTCCCCGTGCCTGAGAAGAAACTGCACATCATCGGCGAGTTGATGAACAACTCCTATGCCCGGGCCCGCAAGGCGTTCACGGGACGGAATCCGCGGGACTACGCCCGGCTCGCGGAGCTGCAGGCGGACCTCGGGGCGAGTTACTTGACGCTCAATCTCGACGGCACCGCGCGCATCCAGGTAAGGATGGAGGAAATGCTCGAGCTGCTGCCGGACGTGATCCGCGCCGTGCAGGCGGCGACGCCGTGCCCGCTCAGCTTCGACCACCCGGCGGTGAAATATCACGAGATCGCCTTCCGGCACTACGACCGCGCGCGGAGTGGTCCCGCGATCCTCAACTCCATCGCGGCTTCGCGCCCCGACCTGGACCGCATGATCGAGCTGGTGGCGCACTACGACGCCAACGTCGTGGTCATGGCTTCGGAACGCTTCGTGCCGGGCGGCACGGCGCAATGTCTCACGGCCGCCGACGTGCACGCCGCCGCCCGCCATTTCGTCGAGTTGCTCGCGATCCGGGCCGGCCGCCGGCCCGGGCAGATCATCATCGACCCCGGACTGGCGCCGGTCGGGGCCGACACCTACGGGCTCGTCAACATCGGCCTCGACGCCATGCGGCTCATTCGCGACGACCCGGACCTGCGCGGGGTGCACCTCATCGTGGGCCTGTCGAACTTCGCCTGGGGCACGCCGAAGGGCGTGCGCGAACAGCTCGAAAACGCCTACCTCACGCTGGCGATGGAGGCCGGACTCGACTATGCGCTCGCCAATCCGGAGAAGTCGCCCGGTCCGCTTCCGTCGGATCATCCCATGGTGGCCAAGCTGCGCGACGCCTTGCAGCAGGGAAGGGCGGCCGACGGCGAATCGCAGGAGACCGCCGGCTATCGGCAGGCGGAAGCCATCATGGCCATCTGTGCCGAGGCCGCGCCCGCCGAGTGACAGGACTTCCGCCGCCTTGAAAACGAAACGAACACACCCCGCCCCACCGGGCAGCCCTCTTGTTAGAGGGGAACTCCGTTGGCGTGGGTTTGGGTCCCCTCTCGAAAGTGGGGTGGCGCGAAGCGACGGGGTGTGTTGCCCGAGATTCGACAATGGAGATTCGTTGGCGCTTGGGATTTGGCGTTTGGAGTTTCCCGGCGGAGGCCAGCGATGAGTCCGCCAATTCTCCCACCCGCTTCCGCCGGCCCCGTCTGGCTCCACCTTGGCACCCTGCTCGATGGCACCGGCGCACAGCCGCTTCACGATGCCCATGTGGTCTACGACAGCGATGCCATCCGATTCGTTGGCGACGGTGGACGCACGCCGCCGGCCGCGGTGCTGCGGCCGGGCCAGGCGGCGCCGGACGTCGTCGCGCCGGACGCGACCTTGCTGCCCGGCCTGATCGAGGCGCACGCCCACCTCTTCCTCGAGGGTGGAGAGCTGAACCTCGAGAAGCGCTCGGCCTATCTGCAGCAATCACCCGCCGAACTGCTGGTCGCGGCGAAAGGGCGCCTGGAAAAACTCGTGCGGCTTGGCATCGCGGGGGTGCGCGACGCCGGCGACAAGGACGGCGTTGGCCTCGCGCTGAGCAAGCTCTACGCAAGCCCCGATCGGCCGTTGATGCCGTATGTTGAGAGCCCCGGGGCGGCGATCCACCACCGCGGCCGCTATGGCAGCTTCATGGCCGACGCGATCGAGCACTACGCCTCGCCGGCCGCGTGCGTGGCTGCGCGCGTCGCGGCGGGCGCCGACCGGATCAAGCTGATCCCGACGGGCATCATCAACTTCAAGGCGGCCGCCGTCACCACCGAGCCGCAGATGACCCTGGACGAGATTACGCAGATCGTCGCCGCGGCCCGGGCGCATGGCCGGCAGACGTTCGCGCATGCCTCGGGCGACCGCGGCATCGATCGCGTCATCGACGGGAACGTGGACTCAGTCGAGCACGGCTTCTTCGTGCGCGACGACCAGCTCGCGCGGATGCGGGACCGGCGGACAGCGTGGGTGCCGACCTTTGCGCCGGTGCAGGAGCAGGTTGACCATGCCGACCTCATGGGCTGGGACGCGCCCACGACTGCCAACTTGCGTGGCATCCTCGAGCGTCACGCCGCCAGTTTGCTCAGGGCCCATGCGCTGGGGGTGCCCATCGTCGCGGGCAGCGACGCCGGTTCGGTGGGTGTGGCCCACGGTATCGGTCTGCTCGATGAAATGGTCTTGATGGAGCAGGCCGGCCTGTCGTCGCTGGCCGTGATCAACGCCGCGACCGGCACCGGTGCGGAGCGTCTGGCCTACAAGGAGAAGCTGGGGCGGATCGCCCCGGGTTGCCGGAGCCGCTTCATTCTCACGCGCCATTCGCCGCTCGCCACCGTGGCAAATCTCCGCCGGCCACGCACCGTGGTCTTCGATGGCCAGGTCTTCGCGACGGGCGAGGCCGTGGCCGACAAAGGATTGTAGCGCCGGACCGCTCGCCTAGACTGAACCTCCCATGACCAAGCAACCCCTGCACGAACTCGCTCGCGAACGCCGCCTCGTCTGTGACGGGGCCATGGGCACGCAACTCATGCTGGCCGGACTCGAGCAAGGCTCCTGCGGCGAGGCGTGGAACCTCACGCATCCCGACCGCGTGCTCGCGATCCAGCGCCGCTACGCCGAGGCGGGCGCCGATTGCATCATCACCAATACCTTTGGCGGCAGCCGGCTGATGCTCCGCCGGCACGGCCACGAAGCCGGCCTTGCGGCCATCAATGCCGCCGGGGCGAGGATTGCCCGCGAAGCCTTCGGCGATCGGTTGGGTTATGTCCTGGGCGACATCGGTCCGCTCGGGGCGATCCTCGAGCCCTACGGCGACCTCCCCGAGGCCGACGCCCGCGCCGCGCTCGAAGAGCAGGCGCGGGCGCTCGTGCAGGCCGGGGTCGATGCCATCATCATTGAAACGCAGACATCGCTCGAGGAGCTCGGCCTCGCGATCGAGGCCGCCCGCGCCGCTCAGGCGCCCTGCGTGATCGCCTCGCTGGCCTACGACCTGTCGAACGACGGCACCTTCTACAAGACGATGATGGGCGTTGCGCCGGAGGACGCGGCGGCCTTTGTCGAGGAACGGGGGGCCAACATCGTCGCCCTCAACTGCGGCACCGGCATGGACATGAAGGGCGCGGCCATGGTCGCGAGGATCTACCGCGAGAACTGCGGCCTGCCCGTGATGGTCCAGCCCAATGCCGGGCTGCCCGTGCTCGAGAACCTGAAGGCCGTCTACAAGCAGACGCCGGTGGACCTCGCCCGCGAAGTGCCGGCGGCAATCACGGCCGGCGCGGCGATCATCGGTTCGTGCTGCGGCAGCACGCCCGACCACACCCGCGAGATCCGCCGGATGGTCGACCAGTTCGGCGCAAAGATCTAACCTACCGCGAAGATGAAGAACTCGATGTCATTCCCGCAGGTCTTTTCACTCGAAGGCGAACTGGCGGTGGTCACCGGCGGCGGCACCGGCATCGGCCAGGCCATCGCACAGGCGATGCACGCGGCCGGCGCCCGGGTCGTGCTGGTCGGCCGGCGGGAGCCGGAACTGGCCGCGGCGGTCAAGGCCATGGGCGATCGCGCGGCGTATGCCGTCCACGACATCACGGTCACGGCTCAGACCCCGGCCCTGGTCGAACGCATCACGAAGGCGCACGGGCCGATCACCTGCCTGGTCAACAACGCCGGCCGGCACCTCAAGAAGCCCGCCGTCGAGACGAGCGCGCAGGAATTTCTCGACGTGCTCAACACGCACATCCTCGGCGCGCACGAGCTGACGCGGCTCGTGGTGCCGGGCATGATCGAGCGCAAGCGCGGCGCGATCCTCTTCACGGCGTCGATGGCGTCGCTGTTCGGCATCCCGCTTGTGGTGGCATACGCCTCGGCGAAGTCGGCCATGCTCGGCATGGTGCGCACGCTGTCGACCGAACTTTCGCCGCACGGCATCCGCGTCAATGCCATTGCGCCCGGCTGGATCGAGACCGAGATGTCACGCAAGGCGATGGAGGGCGACCCGACGCGCCGCAACAAGATCATCGGTCGCACGCCGATGGCGAAGTTCGGCGAACCCGCCGATGTCGGCTGGGCGGCGGTTTACCTCGCCTCGCGCGCGGCCAAGTTCGTCACCGGCTCGGTCCTGCCGGTCGATGGCGGTGTGGCGATGGGATTCTGAGGCGCAGCGCGACTTGGGACGCCGTCATTCCGGTCAAATTTTCGACCGGAATAGCGTGTAATAGGAATGGCGCATTCAAGCGCCCTGGCTTAGCTGTTTCCGCCGCCCCGCACCCCATGAAATCCCTCCACGTTGCCGGCCTGGCTGCCGGTTGCCTCGCATTCAGCCTCCACGCGTCCGCCGGTTTGCCGGTCGGTCAATTTGCGGATTCGGCCGACATCGGCGGACCGACCGTCGCCGGCTCGACCACTTACGACGAGGCGGCGCAGCAATACCGCCTGACCGCCGGCGGCGTCAACGTCTGGGCCAAGTCGGACCAATTCCAGTTCGCCTGGAACAGGATGAAGGGCGATTTCATCCTGCGCGCCCGCGTCGAGTTCCTGGGGCAGGGGGCCGACCCGCACCGGAAGATGGGCTGGATGGTCCGCTCGACCCTCGACGCCGACTCCGCCTACGCTGACGCCGTGGTGCACGGCAGCGGGCTCACCTCGCTGCAATTCCGCCGCGCGAAGGGTGCGGTCACCGAGCAGATCGAGCTCAAGGGCACTGGGGCCGACGTCATCCAGCTCGAGCGCCACGGGAACACCTTCATCTTCTCCGCGGCGCGCTACGGCGAGACGTTCGAAAGCACGAAGCTCGACAATCTGGACCTCGGCGACGAGGTGAACGCCGGCCTGTTCCTGTGCGCGCACCATGGCAAGGTGAAGGAGGAGGCAATCATCCGCGATGTCCGCATCATCCAGCCGCCCAAGGCCGGCTACGTGCCCTACCGCGACTTCATCGGCGCGCAACTGGAGATCCTCAACGTTTTCACAGGCCAGCTGGAAGCCATCTACCGCTCGCCGGAGCAGTTCGAGGCGCCCGACTGGCTGAAGGACGACCGCACGCTGCTGGTCAACGTCAGCGGCCCGGGCCCGAACAAGGGCCGCCTCAAGCGCATCGATCGCATCACCGGCGAGACCTCGCTCGTCGACACCGGCGCAATCACGCACAACAACAACGACCACATCCTCTCGATGGACGGCAAGATGCTCGCGATCAGCAGCGGCGAGGAGAAGGGGCGCTCGGTCGTGTTCAAGGTGCCGGTGACCGGCGGCACGCCGGTGCGGCTGACGGCCAACGCGCCATCCTATGCGCATGGCTGGTCGCCCGACGGGAAGTGGATCTCCTTCACCGGCGGCCGGAAGCTGCACCCGGACGACCGCGCGGACAAATACGACATCTACAAGATCCCGTCCGACGGCGGCGAGGAAACCCGCCTGACGGATTCGCCTGGGTTGAACGACGGGCCGGAGTTCTCGCCCGACGGCGCCTGGATCTACTTCAATTCCACCCGCACCGGGCTGATGCAGCTCTGGCGGATGCGGCCGGACGGCTCGCAGCAGGAGCAGCTGACCAACGACGGGCTGAACAACTGGTTCCCGCATCTCTCACCGGACGGGAAGTGGATCGTCTTCATCTCCTACAACCAGGACGTGAAGCCGGACAACCATCCGTACTACCAGCAATGTTACCTGCGCATGATGCCGGCGAACGGCGGCACCCCGCGGGTGATTGCGTATGTCTTCGGCGGCCAGGGCACGATCAACGTGCCGTCCTGGTCGCCCGACAACACCCACATCGCGTTCGTCAGCAACAGCGACAACATCAAGTAGGCCGCACCGTGGGGGTCGCCGCCGGCGGCGACCTTGATCGTCGGATCATCACGCCGGCGAAAATCCTGGTTGCAGGCATCCAGTACCCGAAGCTCCCGTGAAGAACTCGTTGCGGATTTTTCTCCTCGCCGCGGCCCTGGCGGTGCTGCCAGTGGCCCGCGCTGACTGGCAGCGCACCGACACCACCCTGGCCTGGATCGCCGGCAAGTCACCCGTGTGGCAGTTCTCGTTCGATCCGGCCAAGGGCAAACCGTTCTTTCATCCCGTCACCGTCGACGGCGGGCCGAGCCTGACGAGCTTTCGACCCACGGACCACCCGTGGCATTACGCGCTGTGGTTCTCGTGGAAGTACATCAACGGCGCCAACTATTGGGAGGAGGATCGCCAGACGGGCCAGTCCGCGGGGAAGACCACCTGGTCGACCCCGCGGATCGAGACGCATCCCGACGGCAGCGCCGCCATCCGGCTTGAATTGAAATACACGCATCCGTCGGGCCGGGTGGACATGACCGAGGTGCGCACGATCGCGATCTCGGCTCCTAACACCGCGGGCGGATATGCCCTCGACTGGGCGGCGGACTTTACCGCCGGGCCCGAGGGGGCGGTGCTGGATCGCACGCCGATGCCCCACGAGCCGAACGGGGCGGTCAACGGCGGCTACGCCGGCCTGAGCGTTCGCCTGGCGGCGGCGCCGCTGGCGATTGCCCTGGTCACGGCCGACGGCCCGGTGAGGGAGTTCGCCCATGATCGCGCCCGCCCGGCCAGTGCCGCGGTGGGTTGCAACTTCTCGGACGGGGGCAAGGAGGTCGGCGCGATCGCGATTCTCAGCGACCCCGCCAACTTCAGGGAGAAGGCGCCGTGGTACCTCATCAATTCGGACGAGTTCCGCTTCGCCGACGCGGCCATCCTTGCGCCGGAGGTGCGCCATCTGCCCGCAGGCGGGAAATGGAAGCTGCATTACCGGATCGCCGTGCGAAAGGCCGCCTGGACGCCGGAGGCATTGCGGGCGGCGCTAGCGGCCTGGCTGAAGCGGTAGCCGGTAGGGGCCGTTGCCGTCAACGGCCCTTGAGAAGGCGCTTGAGGGCAAGCGCCCCTACCTGTCGGCAAGGTCAACCCGCACGGCGCTCCGTCCAGGAGTCAGCTCTTCAGCCCCAGCTTCCGGTCCAGCGAGTACTTTCCCGGTCCGGCGAGCACCAGCAGCAGGTAGCCGAAGCCATAGGCGAAGGCGACTTCGCCCGAATTGGGACCGGACAGATGCAGGTGATGGTGGAAAATGAACGCCACCATCAGCGTGATGAACATGCCCAGCGCGTTGAGCCGCGAGCAAAGGCCGGCGATGAGCATCATCGCGCCGAACGTCTCGCACCACGTCACCAGCAGGTAGCTCAGCTCCGAGCTGATACCGATGTAATTGGGAAACGTGTGGAATTCCTTCCGGAAGCCATCGAGGGCGAAAAGATTCGGCAGGTGGCGCGGCTCGTCGGCCCAGCCGGCGAGCTTGCCCCAGCCGTGGTAACGAATGACCAGGAACGAAAGTACGGAGCGAAAAACCAGCAGGCCTAGATCGGCGTTGAGCGGCAGGAAAGCGAGGCTGAGGAATTTTTTCATGGGCGGGGAGCGGGAACCGGCGAAGCACCGGCCGGGGCGGCTACGGATCAGTGCGAGCGTGCAGGCCCACGATGGCGCCGACGAAACCGCCGGCGACGCGTGTCGTGAGCACGCCGGCGTCGGCATCGGCCACCGCCGCGCGCCAGTCGCCCGGTTGCGTCGCGTAGGCGAATGAGAGTTTCGCATCGTCGCCGGTGATCCGAAGCGCGACCGATGGAGCTTCCGGCAGCAGGGCGGTGCCGAGGATTTCGGCCTCCTTGCCGCGGCGGCATTCGACGAAGGCGCTGAGGCCCCCGGCCGTGCGGCGGACTCCGAGGTAGTAGTAATGACTCTCGCTCTGGAATGCGACCAGGCCGGCCGATGTGCCGGCGGTCGCGGGCGGCGCCAGCTCCGTTGTCACGACGTAACGCGCATGCTTGAGCCGCTGGCCCAGGAAGGAGGGATTGCCGTGGCCCGCGAGTTGGTCGACGCGGGGTTGGAGGCTGAGCTTGCCGCCGGCGACGGACCACCAGGTTTCCTTCGGCGCGCGGAGCATGATCCAGGACGGATCGAGGCCGGTGCCGTCGAAATTGTCGGTCGCGGTGAAATTGCCGGTCAGAGGGGGCAGCGCGGGATCGACGCTGGCGCCGCGCGGCGACGCGACGACCAACGGCACGCGCTCACCTTGGGGGAGAATGCGCGGCCAGCCGTCGTCGGTCCACTGCACCGGCAGCAGGAACGTCTCGCGTCCCGTCGCATAGGACACGCCGCCGGCGTAAGGCCGGCAGCCGAGGAAGACCGACCACCAGTTGCCGTCGGGCCCGATCACGAGGTCGGCATGGCCGGTGGACGTGACGGCGCCGGCAACGCGGGCGTCCAAGCCGCGCTGCGTCAGGATCGGGTTGCCGGTCCATGGCTCGAACGGCCCGGTGACCGCCCGGCTGCGAAAGATGACCTGCGAGTGGTTTTCGCCGGTGCCGCCCTCGGCGCAGCACAGGTAGTACCAGCCGTCGCGCTTGAAGAGGTGCGGTCCCTCGATCCAGACGGGCTTTTGCGCGAGGTCGACGCCGCCGTTGACGAGCACGTGGCGCGGGCCGACGAGCTTTTTCGTCTTGGGGTCGAATTCCTGCTCCCAGATGGCGCGATGGCCGGAGTAGAGCGGTTTGCCCTCCGGCGCGCCGTTGTTGACCAGCCAGGCCCGGCCGTCGTCGTCGAAGAACAGCGACGGGTCGATGCCCTCGATGTCGAACCAGGTTGGATCCGACCACGGCCCGGCCGGATTCGTCGCTGTGACGACGAAATTGCCACCGGAGTCGACCATCGTGCACACGACGTAGAACACGCCCGCATGATACGAGAGGGCCGGCGCAAAGATGCCCCGCGAAATGCCGAGGCCGTCGTAGTTGAGCTGGGTGGACCGGTCGATGACGTGACCGATCAGCTTCCAGTTGACCAGGTCCTTGCTGTGGCGGATGGGAATGCCGGGGAAATGCGCGAAGGTGGAGTTGATCAGGAAGTAGTCGTCGCCGACGCGGCAGATGCTCGGGTCGGGATTGTAGCCGGCGAGAATGGGGTTCCGGTAATGACCTGGTGGCAGCGGCGTCTCGAACGCCGCGTCGCGCCCGGTGTAGGTGAACGAGTCGAACGCAACCGGCGCGGGCTCGGCGGCGAGGATGGAATTGCTGACGGCGAGGAACAGGAGAGGGACGGCGAGACGGGTCATTTTTGGGCGAAGGGAAGAATCTTTTCTTGGAGGCGGGGTGTCCTCACCCCGCGGGGTGAGGACACCCCGCCTCCAAGAAAAGATT
>DASZXO010000078.1:0-119399 GCA_035545835.1 Lacunisphaera sp. | reverse complement strand
CTCGGCCTCGGCGTGCCGGAAGACGTGGCCTTTGCCGACCTGTTCGCCGACCGCGCCGCGCCGGGAACCGCCGGCATCCGGCAGCATGGCGAGCGCGCCGGCGAGCTCGCTGTGGAGATCCTGTCCGGACAGATGCTGCGCAATGAAATGGGCTTGCCAAGAGTCGCGACGATTACGTCTGTTACCGGATCGTGGGTCGAGGGAATCTCCCTGCCGGTCCTCGACCAGCCTGCGGTGCACGATGAGAGGTTGATGGCGGCAGGCATGGACACCCACCTTGTCGCGTGACGCCGAATCACTGGAAAAATCCCCTGGCCAATCTTGTGTCGCGAGTCGCCGCGCCCCGCGTTGCGGTTCGGGCCCTGGTGATCGGGCTGGTGCTGACCATCGCGCGGGCGGGGGAGGCGGATGGCCGCTGGGTGGCGACGTGGGTATCAGCCCAGGAACTGCTGGATCCCCCCAAGGACGCCGGCGAAACGGGGTTGGACGGCCATACGATCCGGCAGGTGGTCCAGCCGTCGCTGGGAGGCGAGGGGGTGCGCGTGACGTTCTCCAACCTCGTCGGCGATGCGCCCCTGACCATTGGCGCGGCGAGCATCGCCCGCGCGAAGGGCGGCTCCGCGATTCAGCCGGGCAGCGCGTGCGCGCTGACCTTCGGCGGCTCGCCCTCGGTCACGATCCAGCCGGGAGCCGTGATGATTTCCGACGTGGCGCGCTTTTCGGTGCGAGCTTTCGAGAACCTGGCGGTGAGCGTCTTCTGTCCGACAGTGCCCGCGAAGGTCACCGGCCACCGCGGTTCGCGCACAACGTCGTTCATGGCGGAGGGCGATGTCGTTGCCGCGCTGGAATTCCCCGGGGCGAGAAAGGAGGAGCATTGGTACCTGGTGGCGGAGATCGACGTGCGGGCGCCGGCCGGGGCGAGCGCGGTGGTGGTGATCGGCGATTCGATCACCGATGGCCGCGGCTCCACGACCGACCAAAACGACCGGTGGACCAACGATCTCGCCCGGCGCCTGGCGGCCAGCGCGAAGACGGCGCGCGTTTCCGTGTTGAACCAGGGCATTGGCGGCGGCCGGCTGTTGCGCCACGGTCTCGGACCCTCGGCCTTGTCGCGTTATGACCGCGATGTCCTCATCCCGGCGGGTGTGACCACGGTGATCGTGTTTGAGGGTGTGAATGACCTCGGCACGGCGGTCGGGGCGCGCAGGCGAGGGGAGTCGGGCGCATCGGCCCGCGACGTGATCATGGCCTACGAACA
Organism: Lacunisphaera sp.; assembly: GCA_035545835.1. Taxonomy (GTDB): domain Bacteria; phylum Verrucomicrobiota; class Verrucomicrobiia; order Opitutales; family Opitutaceae; genus Lacunisphaera. Next base: position 118,141 of record DASZXO010000078.1, on the reverse strand, counting down.
GATGATCGTGCGGGCGCACCTCAAGGGCCTGCGGATTTACGGTGCGACCATCACGCCATTCGATGGATTCGCGATGTACAATGACGACCGGAGCGAGGCCGAGCGTGCGGAGGTCAACCAGTGGATCCGCACCAGTGGGAAATTCGACGCGGTGATCGACTTTGATGCGATGACCCGCGATCCGCAGCATCCATCCCGGCTCGCGGCGGCGGTGGACAGTGGTGACCATTTGCACCCGTCCGCGGCCGGCTACCAACTCATGGCCGACGGCATCAACCTGGGCCTTTTCGAGGCGGGCGAGAGCCGCTGAACCGCGGGAGCGGGATGCGGGCTGGCTAAGGGGCGGCGCGGCGGACGATCAGCCATCGTCGGTCGCGGGCCGCGCAATTGGCCGAATTCTCCGGGATTCAGGGCTGCGCATATCCTGTCATTTACGCGCTAAAAACCTGCGCATATATTGTCCTGCCATGGGTTTGGGAGAGAAACGGGTTCAGATGTTAGACCGACGGACCCATTGAGAATCCAGAGTGGCCTGCGATTGTTAGAGCAACACCCCGTCGTGGCGGCTCCTGTCGCCGATGATGGAGGTGCTCGGCGAGCACCCCGTGCCAACCCCCGTCGCACGCCCGTCGAAACCCAAAGCAAGACCTAAGCCCTAATCATGAAGACTCATAGCAAGATTGCTCTGATTCTGTTCGCGGCCGCGGCCGCTTCGCCCGGATTGGTGGCTCAGACTCAGAACCCGCCGGCCCGAACGCCGGCAGGATCCGAGGACGAGTCCACCATTATCCTCTCACCGTTCGAAGTCAGCGCGACCAAGGACACCGGCTACCAAGCCACGGAGACCCTGGCTGGCACCCGTATCCGCACCGACCTGAAGGACGTCGCCTCCGCCATTTCGGTGGTGACGAAGGAATTCATCCAGGACGTGGGCGCGACCAACAGCGCCACGCTTCTCCAATACACGACCAACGCCGAGGTGGCCGGCACCCGGGGCACCTATTTGGGCCAGGGCAACGCCACCTCTGTCGACGAGACGAACAATCTCCGCAATCCCGCCTTGGCGAACCGCGTTCGCGGTCTGGCCGCGGCCGACAACACCCGGGACTTCTTCGTCACGGACATCCCGTGGGACAGCTACAATGTTGACCGCATCGACATCCAGCGCGGACCGAACTCGATCCTGTTCGGCCTCGGCAGCCCGGCGGGCATTGTCAACGCCTCGATGCACAGCGCCGAGTTTCGCAACTTCGGCTCGGTTGATGCGATCACGGGCTCGTACGGCACGTTCCGCAGCAGCGTCGACCTGAACCAGGAGCTCATGAAGAACGTCCTGGCCATCCGCCTGGACGGCCTATGGGACGATCACAAATACGAGCAGAAGCAGGCCTGGCAAAACGACAAGCGCTTCTCGGGGACGATCCGGTTCGACCCGCAGCTCTTCAAGGACCGTTCCTTCCACACCAGCATCAAGGTGAAGTTCGAAAACGGCGACATCAAGGCCGACCGTCCGCGGTCCCTGCCGCCCTACGACAGCATCACCCCTTGGTTCCAGGGGCAGGATACGACCAGCGTGAACGGTGGCTTGGGCAAACTGGCGGTGCCCAACGGCTACGTGCTCGGTTCCAATGCCGCGGCCTACTTCCCCTGGCTGGGCGGCTACGCCAACCAGCAGCAGCCGATCTGGTTCATTGATGGCGCCTCGAATCAACTGTACCGGATCTACGGCGGTTATGTGAACACGGGCGCGCTCAATGCGGCCGGAGTTCCCCAGGGCGCCGGCGTCAACCTGGTGGGCCAGAAGTATGCAGACAGCTTCTCCGACCTCACCAACTTTCACAGCTATGCCCTGAACGCGAAGCTGCCCGGCTATCAATACGGCCAGTATCGCGATCGCTCGCTGACCGACTCGTCGGTTTTCGACTACTACGACAACCTGATCGACGGTCCGACCGCGTCGCAATTTGAGAAGTGGAATGCCACCAACATCGACGTCACGCAGACCTTCTGGGAGGATCGCGCGGGCCTCGAGCTCACTTACGACCGGCAGAAGTACAAGCGTGGTGGCGAGGCGCTGCTCGGCTTCACTCCGACGCTCAACATCGACATCCTGCAAAACTTCCAAGACTACGTCATCGGGCCGAACAACGCCAGCAACACCAACGTCGCCAATCCCAACTTCGGCCGCCCCTTCGTGCCCGCAGGCCCCGGCCGGGGCAGTTCCTACCAGAGCGATCGCAAATACGTCCGGGGATCGATCTTTGGCGAGGTTCGGGCCACCGATTTCTTCGCCCCGAATAGTTTCCTCGCCAAGCTGCTCGGCAAGCACCGCTTTAACGGCGTCTACAGCGACGAGAAATACAACGCCGAGAACCGCGAGTGGCAGATGTACGCCAACTCCCTCGCCTACGCGACGTTCAAGCTCCAGGGGAATCCCGACGGTTTCCAGAATCTCCCGCCGGTGGCCGTCGTGTACCTGGGCGGTTCGCTCAAGAATGCCACCACGGCGTCGGGCGCCAACATTGCGGGCATAACCTCCAACGTGACGCTCCAAAACGGCAATATCTACCAGTTCGATTCAACCTGGAAGAATCCGACGGGTGTCAACTTCTCCGACCCCTGGACCCCGCCGGCAAACTTGCAGCCGTTCTTCAATCTCGCCCCGGTGGTGAACACGGCGACCGGAGCCGTGTATCCGGCGGGCACACAGGTGTCCAATCCCGCCAACTATGTCGGCTGGAACAGCAACTTCCAGGATACGCTGCTGCGGTATAACAACGGGGCCGATCTGAGCCTGCTCACGTCGGCGGCCAAGAGCCTGCGGGAGACGAAGTCCTACGCCGGTTCCTGGCAGGGTTTCCTCTGGAATGAAGCGATCGTACCCACGCTCGGCTGGCGCTATGACGAGGTCTCGAGCAAGGGTGTGAGCGCCCTGCCCGTCACCGCCAACCGCGGTGCACTGGACCTCAGCCCCAACGTCTACCAGCTGCCCGCTGCCTTTCCGGCGAACCAGATCGTCAAGGACCACTCCACCGCCGGCGGCATCGTGGCCCACCTGAACAAGCTCCTGGGTGAACACGATTTCCTGCCGATCAACGTCAGCCTGACCTATAACAAGTCGAACAACTTCCAGGTAACTGATGTTCGCCATGACATCTATGGCAATTCGATCCCGAACCCGACGGGCATGACCAAGGAATACGGTGTCCTGCTCTCGACCAAGGACAGCAAATATTCGTTCCGCGCGGTGAAATACGACACCACTTCGACCGGCGTCAACACGCAGCTCAGTGTCGGCAACGGACAAAGCGGACTCATCGGCACCATCGCGGACGCCATGAATTGGAAGAACATCAAGACCTACTACATGTCCGCCTACGCCTGGAACACGGCGAACCAGACGGACACGCGGCACTACTCCGGCGTGCGGTACATGTGGGACCCGGTTTATGTGGACAACTCGACCGGGCGGCCGGTCGGTCCGGGCGCACCGGGATCCCCGGTGCCGGCCAATTCCCACCTGGAAACACAAGACCAGGCTGATGTCCGCCGGGACGCCGCGATCAACGCGCTCAATGACTTCGAGCGCTTCCTGGCCGGCAATGGGTTCTTCAAGGCATGGAACTACGGGATCGGGCCGGCGTCGCTTTCGACGCTGACCACGCCCGGCGTCTACCAGGCCGACCCAGCCGGTCACCAACCCGCCGACGTCAACAGCGTGTATGACTATCGCGGCAATCCGGTCCTGCAAAACTTCTTCGTGACCTCCGATGCCCGCTCGAAGGGCTATGAGTTCGAACTCACGGCCAATCCGACCCGGAACTGGCGCGTCGCGTTCAACGCCGCGAAGACCACCGCGGTCCGGACCAATGTCGGCGGCGCCGCGCTCGACGGCCTTGTGAGCTACATCGATACCCTGATGGCCGGACCGGCGGGCGACTTGGTGCGGTTCAATTCCGACTTCTCCGTCGCGAATGAGCTGCGCGCGGATTGGACCGGCTGGCGCGGCCAGTATACGCTCCTCAAACTCCAGGAGGGCACGGCGACTCCCGAGCTGCGCAAGTGGCGGTATAACTTCGTGTCGAATTATTCCTTCGACCACGGCCTCCTCAAGGGCGTTGGCGTCGGCGCCGGTTATCGCTGGCAGGACAAGGTCATCATCGGCTATCCGGTGATTCCGAACCCGACCAACCCGACCCTCGGCAGCTTCGACCTCACGAAGCCGTATTACGGCCCGTCGGAAGATGCGCTCGACCTCTGGGTCAGCTATGAGCGGAAGCTCACGCAGAAGCTCAACTGGAGGATCCAGCTCAACGTCTACAACGTCGGCCAGAACGACAAGCTGATCCCGATCTCGGTCGAACCTGATGGTCACACGTGGGCCGCGGCGCGCATCGCCCCGGTCCAGGAATGGCAGCTGACCAACACGTTCTCGTTCTAAGGCCCTGCCCAACCATTGCGAATCCGCCGGGGTGACATCCCCGGCGGTTTTTTTTGGCCGCGCTGGACCGGCCGCACGATGGGCGGACGGCCCGGCCATCGTGCTGCCTGGGCTCCAAGTGGAGGCGCGCCGCGATGGACGCGGAGTTGATTTTCGGGCGGGCGGATTACTAGTGTGTCCCATGCAGCAAGGCAACCAAGGCTGGTCCCGGCATCTGAATACCTGGGGCATGCCGTTGGTGCTGCTGGCGCTGGTCCTGGCCTGTTACTGGCCGGCGTTGCACGGGCGGATGTTGTGGGACGATCCCGCGCACGTTCCCCGGCCGGACCTCCAGTCTTGGTCGGGGCTGGGGCGCATCTGGACGGAGATGCGCGCAACCCAGCAATATTATCCGGTTCTCTTCACGGCCTTCTGGCTCGAACACCGGGTCTGGGGCGACGAGACCTTCGGCTACCATCTGGCGAATGTAGTGCTGCACACGCTTTCTTGCTGGCTGCTGGCGGTGCTGCTGCGCCGGCTGTGGCTGGCCCGGGGTCGTCCCCCCGAGATGGCCGCGGGCATCGGCTGGCTGGCCGCCGCGCTTTTTGCGGTGCATCCGATCTGCGTCGAATCGGTCGCCTGGATCAGCGAGCAGAAGAACACCCTGTCGCTGGTCTTCTATCTTTCCGCGGCGTTGGTTTATCTGGAATTCGCGACCACCCGCCGGCTGGGGACGTACGTCTTCGGTTCGTTTCTTTTCCTGCTGGCCTTGGGGAGCAAGAGCGTGACCGCCACGCTCCCGGCGGCGCTGCTCGTCGTGTTGTGGTGGACGCAGGGCCGTTTGCAGTGGCGCCGCGATGCCCTTCCGCTCGTTCCCTGGCTCGCCGCCGGGATGGCCCTGGGGCTTTTCACGGCGTGGTTTGAACACCATTGGATCGGCGCCGAGGGCATGGCGTTCGAGCTGACGTTCCTCCAGCGCGTCCTCCTCGCGGGACGAATCCTGTGGTTCTACCTTGGGAAGCTGGCCTGGCCGGTCGACCTGACCTTTTTCTACGCGCGCTGGGATGTGCCGGCGGAGGCGCTCGGCTGGGTCGGATACCTCGTGGCCGCCGTGGCGGTCACGGGCCTGCTCTGGGCGTGGCGCGCCCGGATGCGCGGGCCGCTGGCGGGGTGGCTGCTCTTCGCCGGTTCGCTGTTTCCGGCGCTTGGCTTCTTCAACGTCTATCCCTTCCTCTTTTCTTATGTGGCGGACCATTTCCAATACCTGGCAAGCGTCGGAGCCATGGCTTCGGCCGCCGGCGGCGTTGCCGTGGTCCTCGCCGGATGGGGCCGGACGGCACGGCGCCTCGGCCTGGCGGCATGCGTCTTGGTGCTCGCCGTCCTCGCCGTGCTGGCCAACCGGCAAAGCGCGCTGTACCGCGACAAGGAGACGCTGTTCCGCGCCACGCTCGCGCGCGTGCCCGCGAGCTGGATCGCCCACCAGATCCTGGCCACCACCCTGGCGGCTGAGTCCGGCCGCGACGACGAGGCGATCGCCGAATATCGCGAGGTGCAGCGCCTGAATCCCGCTTACGCCGACGCGCACTTCGGCCTCGGCGCCGTGCTCGCGCGACGGACCGAAAGCCGGGGCGAGGCGATCGCCGAATACGAGCGCGCGATCGCCTTGCGGCCGGACTACGCGGAGGCGCACAACAACCTCGGGTTTGAGCTGGCGCGGATCCCGGGACGCGCCGCGGAGGCGGTCACCGAATTCGAGGCGGCGTTGCGGTCCAAGCCCGAGTTCGATGTGGCGCACGCGAACCTCGCCGACCAGTTCGCCCGGTCTCCCGCCCACGTCCCCGAGGCGGTCGCGCACTACCAGGAGGCGCTGCGCCTCAACCCCGGGCTCCATTGGGCGCGGTGCCATTTCGCCTATCTGCTCAGCCGCCTGCCGGGCAAACAGGATGAGGCGCGGGCGGAGTATGCCGCGGTGCTGCAGCTCGACCCGAACTACATCGACGCGCATAACGGCCTCGCGCTCCTGTACGCGATGACCGGACGCATCGCCGATGCCCGGCGCGAGTGGGAAACGGTGTTGCGCCTCGATCCGCGCATGGAGTCCGCGCGCCGCAACCTGCGCCGGCTGGACGAGCCCGGGGCACCGTGAGGGTGGATGCAGCAAAATTTGTCATATTGTTAGCCGGGCGCCACTGCTGACAATTCTTGCGTGCGGCACGCGACCCGCTCACGTTTGCCTTCGCGTCCTCGGCCCCGGGCCGATGTTACCCCACCAGAACCCACCCCGTCATGAATGCTTTCGGCTGCCGCACGCGCCCATGGTGTAGCCTGACCCTGCTGGTTGTCCCGCTCGCCCTGGCGGCTGAGCCCGATCCCGTCGAGGCCGTGGGCAAGGCCGCCGGCGAATGGGTCAAGACCCGGGCGGAGACCGTGCGCCTGCAGGGCGAATGGTCATCGCAGCGCGACTTGCTCGAGGCGACCGTGCGCGCCGTGCAGGAGCGGGCCAACAATCTCGAGGCCAAACGCGACGATTTGAAGGCGCGCACGGCGCAGGAGCAGGACGACCTCCAGAAAATGGAGGCCAAGAACCAGGCGATGGCGGCCGCGCTCCAGGGCTCGGGCGACCGCCTGAAGGCCTTGGATGAAAAACTGCTGCGCCTGCGCCCATCGCTCCCACCGCGCCTCTCCGCGGCCCTCGAGCTGCCTTACCGCAGCCTGGCGGGCGCCGAGCTGCCGCTCGGTGAGCGCATGCAGCTGACGATGACCGTGCTGAACCGGTGCGTGCAGTTCAACCGCGTGATCACCCACGGCGAGGAGGTCATCCAGCTGCCGGGCGACCCCGAGGCGCGGGCCCTGGAGGTCATCTACTGGGGCCTCAGCCACGGTTACGCCCTCGATCGCGCCGCCGGTCGCGCCTGGCTGGGTTCGCCGGGGCCCCAGGGCTGGCAGTGGGAACTGCGACCCGAAGCCGCCCCGGCGGTGGCGCAACTTATCGCGATCGCCAACGACAAGGCGGAACCGGAATTCGTGAACGTGCCGGCCCGGCTGCAGCACGCCGGCGGCACCAGCGCCAACCCGTGAAACCCATGAAGGCGAAGATCCTTTTTTTGCTGGCGCTGGCGGCCGGCGTGGCGGGCGCGGCGGCGGACAATTTCGACCAGGCGGTGCAGAAGGCGGCACTCGATTACGCCGAGCGCCTGCGGCAGGCGAACGTGGAGCTGAACGCCGCGCGGTCGAAGATCGCCGCCGAAAAGGCGCCGATGCTCTCGGCCATGCGCGCCGCCGAGGACCGGCTGATCGCGGCGCAGGAGGACATGACGCGGCGCACCACGGCGCATGACCAGGCGGACGAAACCCGTCATCGGTTGCAGCGCGACGCGGAGGCCTTGCTGCGCAACCGGTCGTACCTGACGTCGGTGGCGCAGGATGGACTGAAGGCCTACGCCGACACGACGCTGCCGGGCGAAGCGCAGCTGCTGGCGGAACCGCTGCGGGAGCTGCAGGACCAGCTGGACAACGCCAGCAGCGCGGACGGCAAGGCGCCGGTGGACGTGGCCGAATTCCTTTACGCCCAGGTTGGGCGGGAGCTTGGCGGCATGGTCGTGCCGGGCCGGGGCCGGTTCGATGATGACAACCAGGTCTGGGCCGGCTCGTTTGCATTCGTCGGGCCGGAAGTTTATTTTCGATCGGACAAGGGCCGCGCCGGACTCGTGTTGCGGCCGCGGGAGGAGTCGGCCGGGCCGGTGGCCGTCGCGCATGCGCTCCCGGCGTGGAAGGCGGCGGACGCGGAGGCCCTGTTCCAGGGCCTGCCCGGCAGCCTCCCGGCCGATCCCACCGTGAGCAAGGCCCTGCGCCTCGAGGAAACCAAGGGCGACCTGCTGCAGCACATCAACAAGGGCGGGATGGTGGCCTACGCGATCGTTGGCGTCGGGCTGCTGTCGCTCCTGCTGATCCTCATGAAGACCCGCGATGTCGTCCGGCTGGGCGTCGACGCGCCCGGCAAGGTGCAGGCGTTCCTGGCCCAGGCCGGAGTCGACCCCGCGGCGGCGGAACGGGGCCTGCCGGCACTCAAGGCGGCCACGCGCGAGCTGTTCACCACCGGGTTGAAGTTCCGCGAGCAATCGAAAGCCACCCTCGAGGAGCGCTTGCAGGCCGTGCTGCTGCAGCAGCGGCTTTTTGCCGAGCGCCGGCTGCCGTTGCTGGCGGTCATCGCCACGGCCTCGCCGCTGATGGGCCTGCTCGGCACGGTCATCGGCATGGTGCGCACCTTCGCCCTGATCACGGTGTTCGGCACGGGCAATGCCGGCAAGCTGGCTGGTGGCATCTCGGAGGTGCTCGTCGCCACGGAACTCGGCCTGCTGGTCGCCATCCCGACGCTGGTCGCGCACGGCTTCCTCGCCCACCGCGTGCACAAAAAACTCGGGATGCTCGAGCACTACGCGCTGGAGTTTGTCACGAGCGTGAAAGCAGGCGCCCCGCTGGTCGGTGCCGAGGAGGACGTGCCCGCGTGAGCGCGTTGCGCGAGTTGATCGCCAAGGGCGGCCCGGTGATGATCGCGATCCTGGCGCTGTCGGTGGTGCTGTACTCGTGGTGCTTCAGCCTGCTGCTGAGCCTGCGTCACGCCCGCCGCAGCTTGCGCGCGGAACCAGCGGTCACGCCGGAAGAGATCCGGGCGTTGCGCCGGCGGCAGGCGGCGCTGCAGGAGAATTTCCGGCACCAGCGACTCGCGCTCGGCGCGATGATCGCCGCGGCGCCGCTGATGGGCCTGCTCGGCACGGTAACCGGCATGGAGGCAACCTTCGCGCACCTCGCCTCCCAGGGGCAGAAATCCATGGAGGGCCTGGCCGGCGGCATCTCCGAGGTGCTGGTCGCCACCGAATCCGGCCTGCTGGTCGCGATCCCGGCGCTGCTGCTGGTCTACGTCGCGCACCGGCAAACGCACAAGCTGGTCGAGCAGCTCAACCGGCTGGCGGGACGAAGCAAGGAGGCACGGCCATGATCGGGCGCCATTTGGGACCCAGCCGTTTCGAGACCACCCACATCGACATGGTCCCGATGGTGGACTGCATCATGGTGCTGGTGATCTTCCTGATGATCAGCAGCGTGTTTGTGAACGACCCGGGCATCGAAGTGCAGCGGCCCGACGTGACCGGCACGACGTCGGGCGACCAGAACGTGCTGCTGATCGCCATCGGGCCGGACAACCGGATATTCTTCGATGGGCAGGAAATTCGCGTCGAGCAGGTGGGCGGCTTTGTCCGGCAGGCCGCGATCGGCCGGGCTCCCACGCTCATCATCCGCGCGGATCGGCGCACGGCCCATGGCGTGTTCGCTGCGGTTTACGCTGAGGCGAAGCATGCGGGCATCCAACACGTCCAGTTTGCCACGGCCAAATCCGAGTAACGCCGCACGACCATGACGAGCGAGTACCCCATGCACCTGGAGCCGACGGCAGCCGGCCTGCTGCAAAGAGGCCTGGTGGGGCTGCTCCTCGGCTTGGCGTTCACCTCGGCTTTGTTTTTTGGCTTGGCCCACCTGGAGCGCACCACCCCGGCGGCGCCGGAGCCTGAGTACAGCGACCTGCAGAGCGCCGCGCTACCCCTGGACCTTCCCCCGCCGCCACCGCCCACGGTCGGCCCATCCGCGCCGGAGGCACCGGTCACCCCTGTCCTCGGCGGCCTGGGCGTGGATACCGGCGATATCGGCGCCCCGGTCAAGATCACGGTCTCGCCGCGCGAGGTGAGCCAGCTGCTTCCCGCCCACGTCATCCAGCCGTCGATGAAGGCGCTGACCCAGGTGAACTACACCGACCTGAAGCCGCGCCTGGATATTTCATCGGAATTCCAGCACATCTACCAGCTCGCGGAGGTCGACGAGCGGCCGCAGATCCTCGTCGAGGCGAAGCCGTTCATCCCGCCGGTGGTCCGCATGGGCGCGAAGGAACTCTCGGTCACGCTGCTTTTCGTCGTCGACACGACCGGCGCCGTGGCAAGCGTGCGGATCGCCCGCGCGTCGGGGAACAAGAACTTCGACGAGATCGTCGCGGACTGCGTGAAGCGGCAGTGGCTGTTCAGCCCGGCCATCAAGCGCGGCAAGAAGGTCAAGTGCCTCGTGCAGCGCGCGGTCATCGTGCGCTGGGCCTCCAACCCCTTTGAATCGTGATGCGCCTGCGCCCCTATCTCGGCCTCGGATGGTGTCTCCTCATCGCGTCCGTCTCGCTCCGGGCCCAGGACGAGAACCAGATGGACCAGTTCCTGCTCGACCGGATGGTCAGCAACCGCGGGCAGAACAAGGTCAACCTCGACGCCAAGCGCGTCATCAACCAGTCGAATTCGTTCCTGAAGGAGCGCGAGCCCGAGATGACGGGGGAGGAGTATGCCCTCTACGAAAAGGTCGTGACGATGCTCGGGACCAACCCGGCCTTCGCGGTCAAGCTGCTCGAGGCGATGATGAACGACAAGGAGCCGCCGAGTCCCGCCTTCGAATTCATCCTCGGCAACGCCTATTACAGCGCCGGCGATGTCGACAAGGCCGCGGCCAGCTACCAGAGCGCGGTCAAGCGCTATCCCACCTTCGTCCGGGCCTGGAACAACCTCGGCGTCCTCTATTATGCGGCGGGCAAGTACGAGGAGGCCACCCCGTGTTTCTCGAAGTCGATCACGCTGGGGGACAAGGAGCCGATGACCTTCGGGCTGCTGGGCTCGTGCCTCGAGCGTTCGCAGGACTACGTCTCGGCCGAGCTCGCCTACATGCAGGCGCTGGCCGGCGATCCCTCCAGCTCCGAATGGAAGGAAGGCTTGCTGCGCATTTGCATCCAGCAACGCCAGGATGCCCGCGCCGAGGCCCTGGTGAAAAAACTCATCAAGGACCGGCCGGACGAGAAACGCTACTGGCTGGTTTACGCCAATCTCAAGCTTACCGAGGGCAAGAAGCTCGAGGCCATCACGCTGCTGGAGACGGCCGCTGGGACCGGCATTGCCGGCGCCGATGAACTCACCATGCTCGGCGACCTCTACGCCGAGGAACACCTGGCACCCGAGGCCCTGCGCATCTACCAGAAACTGCTGGCCGCCTCGCCCGACGCCGGGGAGCACCGGCTGCTGGCCTACGCGAAGATGCTGACTGCTTCCGGCAGATACGCCGAAGCCAGGGAAGCGCTGGACCGGCTCGAGCCCAGGATCTCGGCGGCCAACCAGGTGGCGCTGCTGCAGGCGCGGGGCGAGTGGCTGGTCGCGCAGCAGCAATGGCCGGCGGCCCGGGGCGTGTTTGAGAAGATTCTCCAGCAGGCGCCGCTCAACGGACCGGCTCTGCTGGGGACGGGACGCTGTTATGCCGCGGAAGACGACCTGGCGCATGCCCAGCTGGCCTTTGAGTCGGCTTTCAAGGTGCCCGAAAGCAAGTATGCCGCCTGCCTCGAGCTCGCGAATGTGGAATTACGCAACCGGAACTACCGCCGCAGCGTAGATTACCTGCAGCAGGCGCTGTCGATTGAACGGACGGATGCGGTCGAGGATTACCTCGCCCGGATCAAGTCCCTCGTCAGCGACTGAGACCCACAGTCCCTTGAAAGGCTTTGCCACTACCTGCCTCCATGCCGGCATGGGAGCGCTCCTGCTCTCGGGCGTTGCTCCTCCCGGAATGGCGTCGGACCCCGGATCGCCGGCGGCGCCCGTTGGGCCGAGGCCCTATGTGCTGTACATGCGCACGGACGTTTCCGTCGAGCAGCACAAGAAGCTGTACCCGGTGAAGGACGTGTCCGGGCGTACGTTCATCGTCGCGGACGGCACCCAACTGGTATCGGTGCCCATGGTGGGGGAGCCGCACCAGATCGAATTCGGTCATGCACTCACGCTGGCCCGCGCGTCGGCCTCGCTCACCAACCTCGTCACGGAACGGGCCTACACGCCTTGGAGCGATCCGCGCATGAAACGGCAGCGCGATGCGGTGACGGCCGAGGCGGCGATGGGGGACAAAGCTTCGCTGGCGGAAGGAAAGATGATCGCGGCGATGAGCAAGGGTTACGTCTTGATCGACTCGCAGTCGTCGCCCGCCTCCGCGGCGGCTCAGGACGCCGAATCCAGACAAGCGGCGGCGGACGCATTTCAAGCCATGAACATGGCCGAGGAGATGCGCTCTTCCAATATCACCTCGGGCGCCTTCGCCCAACTGGCGGCGGAGAACGACATGCGGGAGGAACGGTTTGATGCGGTGTCGATCCGTTTCACGGTCTCCTCGGAGAACTTTCTGGAGAAACCGTATCTGGTTGCGATCACCCGGTTCCACACCAAGGACGACAAGCCGGGCGAGGCGCGCAACGCGGTTTATGCCCGGGCCTTGGAATCCATCGGGAGCAAGCCGACCAATGTCGATGTGCTGCAGGGCGGGATGCCGCCCGGCTTCGAACTCGAGGAGGTGCAGGTGCACCTGTACGACAATGGTCGCGAGATTCCGACCGAGGTTTCGCCCAAGTGCGTACCGTTGAGCCGCGACGATGCCTTTGAATACCTGAAGATCGAGTATCTGGCCGGGCACAAGGGCGACACGCTACCGGCCGTGGCGGCCCTTGGCCGACCGACCAGGGAGCAGCAGCTGCAGCTCACGCCGAACCAATGGAAGGCCGACTATTACGTGAAGGTGTCCAGGGACGGCGTGCCGCAGGGTACCTACACCGACGAAGCCTGCTCCCAGCCGGTGGATGGCTTGGTCGCCGAACTCGCGGGCAATGTTCGCTACTACCCGGCGTTGGACAAGGGTCGGCTCGTCGATGGCACGGCGCGGTTGTCGTTGCGACAGCTTCAGCTCTAGAGCCGGCGAGCAGGGCGAATTTCAACCGTGACCAGACGCCGGCCCGTTGACGCGATCTTGCGGCGAAATGCTGAACTGGCGGTTGCGCTGGGGGGAGCATGTGGTACGGTGAGCGTGAACCCTGCCGACCGTCCCGCCATTCCGAACTCTGCATCGCCATGAGTACCCGCGTGCGTGCCGCCCTCGCCTTGGTCTCCTTGTTCCTGCTGTCTGCGCCCCCTCGGGGATCCGCAGCCGAAGCCGCGACGGGCGGCCCCGCCACCTCCGAAGCGAAGCCTTACGTGTTGTTCATGCGCACGGACCTTTCCGTGGCCAAGAACAAGAAGCTTTATCCGGTGAAGGATGTGTCGGGTCGCGACTTCATCGTGTCGGTCAACGGCACGCTGGTGACGGTGCCGACCGTGGGGGAACAGAGCAGCATCGAGTTCAAGCATGCGCTCACGCTCGCGCGGAACCCGGCGTCACTCACCGGCCTCGTGACCGAGCGGTCCTATACGCCGTGGAACGATCCGCGGATGCAGCGCCAGCGCGATGCGGTGCGGGCCGAGGCGGCCATGGGCGACAAGGCGTCGCTGGCCGAGGGACAGATGATCGTGGCGATGAACAAAAGCTATGTCGCGGTGAACTCGGATGCCCGGGCCCCGGACGGAACCCCAATTCACGGCGCGGCCGATGCGGCGGCGGCCATCGACGCGCAAGCCGCGGCCCGGGCGGCGACGGCCTTTCAATCCATGAGCCAGGCCGAGACGCTGCGCGAGTCGAACGTCACCTCGGGCGCGTTCGCGCGGCTCGCGGCGGAGAACGACCTGCGACAGGACCTCTTCGACGCGATATCCATCCGATTCGAGATTTCGTCCCCGGTCTACCTTGAGCGGCCATACCTTGTCGCGATCATCCGGTTTCACACCCGTGATGACCGCCCGGGCGTGGCGCGGAATGTTGTCATCGCCAAGGCGCTGGAAGCCGTGGGCACGCGGCCAACCAAGATCGACGTGTTGCAGGGCGGGTTCCCGCCCGGCTTCGAGATGGAGGATGCACAACTGCATCTGTACAACGACGGGCAGGAAATCCCGACGGATGTGGCCCAGAAACGTGTTCCGTTGAGCCGCGACGAGGCTTTCGAGTACCTGAAGATCGAATACGTCGCCAGCCACAAGAACGACACCGTGATTGCCACGCCGGCCCTCGGGCAGCCCACCAAGGAGCAGCGGCTTCAAATCACACCCAACCAGTGGAAAGCCTATTACTACGCCAAGGTCTCGAGGGACGGCATGCCGGTTGGCACCTACCTGGACGAAGCCTGCACGCAGCCCGTGGACGGGTTGATCGGCGAATTGGCGCGAAACGTCCGCTATTATCCAGCGATGGAAAAAGGCCGGCCGGTCGAAGGTACGGCGCGCCTTTCGTTGCGCGAGTTGAAGCTCTGACCCACGGCCGGGGGTCTCGGCCCGTGCACTCCCGGCTGCAGGATTGGGGGTCTGGAATCCTTCCGCCTGAGCGATGACAGGTGGAGCATTCTCCCTAGCCGCCAATTGGGGGTAGGGCGGAGCGCCCGTATTTCGAGACTGGCCGCCCTGGCGGCCGGCGGGTTCAAAGGCCCTTGCTGGAGTGGTTCAATGATCGCGAGATACGATTGTTAAGACATGGTCTAATGTGAGAACTATTTAGTTATTCCCGTGACTTTGATTAGCCCCTTTTTATAGTGCCCATAAGTAACGCAACCCCGGCGTTGCGCTGCTGCTACCAAATCCCCGACGACTCTTGGGAACCCTAGCCCAAGAGCGATAGAACCCTAACTAGCACCGCTCAAACTATGAAAAACAGGTATATGCCTGCTTCGGCGGCATTGGCCCTTGTGCTGATGTCTGCCCCGACCGGTATGTGGGCCCAAGCCGCACCGGCTCAGTCCGCGAACGCCAACAAGGAGGAGGAAGTCATTGTCCTCACTCCTTTCGAAGTCTCCTCAGAGGCGACCACCGGTTACCAGGCCACATCAACCCTGGCCGGCAATCGTCTCGCGACGGAACTGCGCGACGTCGGCAACGCCGTCACGGTGGTCACCAGCCAGTTCCTTAAGGACATTGGCGCGACGGACAACAAGACGCTGCTGCAGTACACGACCAACACCGAGGTCGGCGGCTTCTACGGCAACTTCGCCGGCGCTGGTGACAGCTCGCACCTGGATGAATCGAGCCGGTTCACAAACCCGAATTCGAACACCCGTATCCGCGGCCTCACTTCCGCGGACAACACCCGCGACTACTTCCTCACGGACATTCCCTGGGAAGGCTACAACATCGACGGTGTTGACCTGCAGCGCGGCCCGAACTCGATCCTGTTCGGCCAGGGCAGCCCGGCCGGTATCATCAACACCCGCACGAAGTCGGCCGCGTTCAAGGATTCCAATGAGGTTTCCGTCCGCGTCGGCAGCTGGGGCAGCACGCGCGAGGCGATCGACATCAACAAGGTCCTCCTGAAGAATGAACTCGCCATCCGCGTGGATGCCGTCCGCAACGACGAGAAGTTCAAGCAGGACCCGGCCTATGCCCTGCAGCGGCGTCTTTACGGTGCCATCCGTTACGAGCCCGGCTTCCTCAAGAAGGGTTCGGCCCGCACGGTGCTGAAGGCGAACGTCGAATTCGGTGACATCGATTCGAACAACCCGCGCCAGCTGCCGCCCACGGACCGGATCACGCCCTGGTTCCTCACCGGCACGTACGCCGGCCTCAACGTCGCCAACCAGCCGTTCCAGTTCCCGAACCTCAACAAGATGACGGTGAACCCGGCCCAGAACGAAGACGACAACACCGGCCGGCCCAATCACGGCTACGACCGCCCGTCCCACAACGGCCCCGGCGGCCAGTACCTCGGCTACCTGATTCCGAAGTACGCCAACGATCCGAACTATGCCTCCGGCAAGTTCGGCGGCGCCCCGAACGAATACTATCAGCCCTGGGTGTCCGGCTCGATGCTGGGCGTCTTCGGCTCACCTGCCTTCAACTTCCAGTATAACGACGCGACCCAAGGCACGGCGGTCGACTGGGAGCCCACGGGCTACCACGGCATGGATTCCACCGGCAGCAACGGCACCCGTAACAACGGCGCCGGTGTCCGCTATGTGCGTCCGGCCAGCGTGTCCTCGTATTCGACCTTCGCCAGAAACGCCAAGCTCTATTACAATGGCCTTCCCGCGTGGTCCTACGGCCTCTTCAAGGACAAATCGATCCAGGATCCGTCGATCTTTGATTTCTACAACAATCTCTACGACGGTCCGACCAAGCACGAGTTCCAGAACTTCCGCGCCTCGAACATCAGCCTCGCGCAGACGTTCTTCCACGACCAGGTCGGCTTTGAGGCCACCTACAACAAGGAGTGGTACAAGAGCGGCAAGGTCCAGCTGCTGACGGACGACAGCCTCAACATCGACTTCAACAACGTCTACTCCGACGGCACGCCCACCGGCAAGAATGGCGAACCGTTCCAGGACGGCACGCCGAACCCGAACCTCGGCAAGCCCTATGTCGGTGGCAACGGTCTCTACGGCAACAACACGCAGACCAACAATCGCGACGCGAGCCGCCTCACGGTGTTCGCGGACCACGATTTCAATGCCGACCACCACAACTGGTTCACGCGCATGCTGGGTCGCCATATCATCACCGGCCTCATCGCGCGGGACCAGATCAAGACGGACAATCGCGGGTATGCGCTGTATACCCTCGACGACCCGGCTTACGAGAAGGTGGTCAACCCGAGCCCGACCGACAGCCCGAAGCTGAACTTCACGCAGTTTGCGCCGTTCACCTTCCTCTACCTCGGCAATTCCCTGTTGAGCGCCAACTCAGCCTCCGGCGCCCACATCCCGAATCCCGATGTGTTCCCGCAGATCACAAGCGGCAAGGTCATGAACTTCGACGCTACGTGGAAGCCTTCCACCAACCCGGCGGATCCGACGTACGTGAATCCGGGTGCGGTGTGGCATGACGACTACTATCCGCTCCCCGGCCAGGTCACCTTCACGACCGACGGACAGTATCGTGACACCAGCGCCAACCCTGGCGCGATCCTCCCGGCGGGTCCCGGCACGCCGGGCTACAGCACGCAGTCGGAGAACCCGGCCAACTATGTCGGCTGGCGGCCCTACAACGTGAACTTCACCAATGCCCTGACCTCGCAGGCGGCCCAGGATCGCAACACCACCAGTGCGCAGCTCACCAAGTCCTACACGTTCTCGCGTGCGTTCGACTGGCAGGCCCACTTCTGGGATAACGCGCTCATTGGCACCTTCGGCGTCCGCAAGGACATCGCGAAAGCGTGGACGTATTCGATCAACACCCAGCAGGGTGATCCGAATCAATACTACCGCCTGAATCTCGATCCGAGCGTCTACAAGCTGGCGGACACCCCGCAAAACACCCTCGAGGTCACCTCGCACGCGTGGACGACGGTCGCCCACTTGAACCAGCTGCCTGGCTTCAAGCGACTGCCGATCCAGGTCACGCTGTTCTACAACCACTCCACCGACTTCCAGCCGGCGGCCCAGCGCGTCGACATCTATGGCGTGCCGCTTTCCGCCCCGTCGGGCAAGACGAAGGACCTTGGCATTCTGCTCGAGACCAACGACGGGCGGTTCAGCCTCAAGGTCAACAAATACACCACCAACAGCGTGAATGCCTCCAGCTCCGGCCTCGGCGGTGCCTGGTTCATCGGCGCCTCGCAGGCTTGGTCGGGCAACTGGGTCAATCGTTATGAGTTCGACTGGACGAATGACACCGTCGGTGGCGCGGTGGCCAACCTCGATCCGACCAACACGATCGCCAACTACGAGCCGGCCCCGGGCGAGACCCTCGCCGACGCGCAGGCCCGTGAAAAGAGCGTCATTGCGGCTTGGCGTGCCTGGCAGAAGAGCGTCGATCCGCGCTTCTACACCGCGTGGGGCATCAACCTCAACGACCACACGAAGAGCATCAGCGCGACGGTGCCGGCCGGCTTTGCCGTGACGGAAGACAGCTCGTCGCAGGGTTATGAGATCGAGTTCAACGCCTCGCCGACCCGCAACTGGCGCCTGTCGCTGAACGCGAGCAAGACCACGGCGCAGCGCTCGAACATCGGCGGCACCAACCTGTCCGCCTTCATGGCCGCTTACACGCAGTTCCTCGGCACCGGGGCCAAGGGCTCCGGCGGCGACCTCCGCATCTGGTGGGGTGGCGCAGGCAACGAAACCGCCCTCCAGGAATGGAACGCCAACATCAACTCGGAATACAACCAGCGCAAACTGCAGGAAGGCACGGACGTGCCGGAACTGCGCAAGTGGCGCTGGAACGCGATCACCAACTACGACTTCGACCACGGCAAGCTCAAGGGCTTCAACGTCGGCGCGGGTGCGCGTTACGAGTCGAGCATCGTCATCGGGTATCAGCCGATCGCCGGCACCCTCCCGGGCACGATCAGCTTCGACATCGCCAATCCGTATCGGGGCCCGTCGGACATCAACTTCGACCTCTGGGTCGGATACAGCCGGAGGGTCTGGAAGGACATCGACTGGAACGTCCAGCTCAACGTCCGCAACGTCGGGGTGGGCAACGAACTCGTACCCATCACGACCAATCCGGACGGAAGCGGGGCTACCTACCGCATCCGAGCTCCGCAGCAGCTGATGCTGACCAATACATTCAGATTCTAACGGTCAGCTGAATTGAATTGCGACGCCCCCGAGGTAACCAATCCTCGGGGGCGTTTTTTTTGAGCCAGATCGCGGCCATCCCTTCCGTCTCCAGTCCCCGGCCCCCCGTCCGCCGGCTGCGATTCGCATTGGCCGCGGGCGCAGCCGGCCTGGCGTTGGCTGCGTTCGCTGCCTACTGGCCGGCGCTGAAGGCGCCGCTTGTGTTCGACGACATCCCGGCGGTGGAGCGGAATGCCACCATCCGCAGCTTGTGGCCGCTTTGGCCGGCATTGCAGCCGCCGGCGGATGGCTCGGGCGTTTCGGGTCGCCCGATGGTGAACCTGTCCCTGGCGATAAATTACGCCGTCGGTGGGTCCGATGCGCGCAGTTTTCATTGGGGCAACATCGCCCTTCACCTGCTCGCGGCCCTGAGCTTGTGGAGCCTGTTGCGCCGGACAATGCGCCTGACCGGCGCAGACGCCCGCGCGGGTGCCGGGTTCTTCGCCTGGACGGCCGCGCTGGTCTGGAGCGTCCATCCGTTGCTTACGGAATCGGTTGTCTGCGTAGTGCAGCGAAACGAGATCATGGGCAGCTTGTTCTATCTCCTGACGATCCATTGCTTCGTATGCGGGGTGGATTCCCGGCGATGGCGCGCCCCGGAGGCCGCGCGCGTGGAAGCCGCTGAGACCCGAAAGCACGTGGAGGTGAACGCACCCCCGCGGGTCTCGAGTCGCCTGTGGTCCGCGCTGTCAGTCGTCTCCTGCCTGGCCGGCGTCGCGAGCAAGGAGATCGTGGCCACGGCGCCACTGCTCGTGTTCCTGTATGACCGGACGTTTGTGGCGGGCTCGTTCCGGTCCGCCTGGCGGCAGCGATGGCGGTACTACCTCCTGCTTGCCGCCACCTGGCTGCCGCTGGCCTGGCTCGTCTGGCACAACCGGCAGCGCGGTGGCACGGTCGGGTTCGGTCTTTCGATCACCCCTTGGGAATACCTGCTGACCCAATGCCGCGCCTTGGTGCTCTACCTGAAGCTGGCGTTCTGGCCGACGCCATTGGTGCTCGATTACGGCTGGCCGGTGGTCCAGCACCTCGGTGACGTCAGCGGGCGGGCCGTGGTGATTGTGGCGCTGCTCGCGGCGACGATCGTCGCCCTGGCGAGGAGACCGGTGATCGGATTCCTGGCGGCATCCTGCTTCATCATCCTGGCGCCAAGTTCGAGCTTTGTGCCCTTGGTGAGTCAGACCATCGCGGAACACCGGATGTATTTGCCGCTCGCCGTGATGGTGATCGCAGCTCTGGCCGCCGCCTGGCGTTGGGGTGGGGCCCGGGCCATGCTGGCGTTTTCGGCCCTGGCCATCGTCCTGGGCCTCGCGACGCGCCGGCGCTGCATGGATTATGGGTCTGAGGTGACGATCTGGACCGACACCGTTGCCAAGGTCCCGGGCAACGCGCGCGCCCATGGCAACCTCGGTCGCGCCTACCTTCAGCTGGGGCGATGGGACGAGGCCATCGCGGCCTGTCGGGCGGAATTGCGCCTGGCGCCGAACTACAATGGCGACGCCCACGCCAACATCGGCCGGGCGCTGATTGCCTTGGGCCGCCCGGCGGAGGCGATTCCCGAACTCGAGGCCGCCGTGCGCGGAAAACCGGAGGCCTTCGACGTGCGCAACAATCTGGGCGTCGCGTTTGCAGGGGTGGGGCGGTGGAACGACGCGGTCGAACAGTATCGCGAAGCCCTCCGCCTCCAGCCGGATTTTGCCGACGCGCACAACAACCTGGCCAACGCCTTGTCGAAACTGGGCCGGGCCGCGGAGGCGCTGGATCATTACGCCGCCGCCTTGCGCTTGCAGACCGATTTCACGGAGGCTGAGACGAATCTGGCCCGCACGCTGGCGGAAAACGGCCGGCTGGCCGAGGCGCTGCCCCATTTCAAACATGTCGCTTCGCGGCATCCGGATTCGGCCGAGGCTGAGGCGGATCTCGCGCAGGCGCTCGCGGCGTCGGGTCGAGCGGGCGAGGCGGAGGCGCACTATGAAGCGGCACTGCATCTGCAACCCGGCCTCGCCCCGGCGCATTATGGCCTCGGCAACCTGCTGGCAGCGCGCGGGGACTTGGGCGCGGCGGTCGACCAATTCGCGACGGCCGTACAGCTGGATCCGGGACTGGCTGCGGCGCAGCACAATCTCGGCGCTGCGTTGATGCAACTCGGCCGGCCGGCGGAGGCTTTGCCGCACTTTGATGCCACCGTGCGTCTCATGCCGGCGTCCGCGGCGGCACACCATGAGCTCGCGCTCGTGCTGGGCGGCCTTGGACGGTGGCCCGAGGCAATCCGGGAGGATCAGGAAGCACTGCGCTTGCAGCCGGATCTCGCCGAGGCCAGGGAGCACCTGGCCTGGCTGCGCGAACAGCGATGATCCTTTCCGGTCAACCCGGTCTCCGCCAGGAATGCCCGCGGGAGAAGACTGCGCTGGCGGATCCTCGGAATCGGCGCGCGGCGCAATCGTCTCGAACCAGCCGCCGCCAGTCGAACGGCTGGAACGAAGAGGCCCGACCTCGCGCTACTGCAGTTGCCGCAGGATTTCGCGGCAGAATTCCGCGGTCTGGGCGTTGCCCATGCGTTCGGCGATCGCCGCCCCGGCTGTCAGGACCTGTCGGGCCTCGTCGCGCCGTCCCACCGCCGCATAGGCCTGGCCGAGATAGAGTGAACTCTGGGCGTTGTCCGGCTGCAACCGGTGAAACTCCTCGAGCGGCCCGACCGCGTCGCCGAAGCGGCCCTGGAGCAGGCAGAGCGTGCCGAGACGCGCCTGCAGGTCGGGCTGGTTGCGGTCGATGGCCACGCCTTCGCGGTAGTGACGCTCGGCGGCGGCCGGATCATTGGCCTTTTCCGCCGCCAGGCCCGCGCGCAAATGCCAGTAGGCCATGAGGCGTCGCGCCTGCGGCATTTCCGGATGCGATTCATAGAGCGGCTGCAGGTAGCGGGCGGCGTCCTCCCATCGGCCGGAGTCGATTTCTATCTGGGCCAGCATGGCCAGCGAGGCGGGAAAGGTCGGCTTCAGCTTGAGCGAGCGTTTCAGGGCGGCGATGGCTTCGTCCAGTTGCCGGACCGCCACCAGGGCCATGGCGAGGTTGTAGTTTGCGTTGGTGTCGTCGGGATTGAGCGCCACCGCCGTCCGTAACGCCTCGACCGCTTCCTCGCGCCGGCCGGCATCGCCCAGCGCCACCCCGAGTGCGTCGTAGAGTTCAAATTCCCGGCCCAGCCGGGCCAGGCCCGCGCGCGCCACGCGCTCGGCTTCCGCCGGCTGCTTGAGTTCGCGGTAGGCGCGGCTCAGGTCGACGAAGTACATCACGCCCGGCTGGACGGAGGCGGCCTGTTTCAGGCCATCTTCGAAAACCTCGCGTGCCTTGGCGGGATTGTTCAGCTCCAGATACAAACCGCCGAGGAGGCCGTACGCCATGGGATTGCCCGGCTGCAGCCGGATGGCGCGCTCGAAGTACCCCCGGCCGCGATCCCCGTGTCTTGTCTGGTACTCGACCGTGCCGCGGATGCACAACTGCTCATAGTTGAAACACCAGGCTCCGAGCTCATCCAGCCACGGGTCGTCGGCCTCGCGGAATCGCGTGGTCTCGCGGCCCAGCCAGCGCTGCTTGCTCGCCGCCGTTGTGTCGCCGTCGGCCGCCAGCATCTCCGCGTAGAGATTGTGGCCGGGCGAGAACTCCGGCGCGTCCTTGACCAGGGCCGCGACGAGGTCCCGCGCCCGTGCCTTGTCGCCCGCCTGCAGGGCCACCCGCGCGAGCCCGAGGCGCGCGTAGGGATCGCCGGGCACCAGCGCCAGGCGCTTCTCATAGCTGTCCTGGGCCAGCTGCATCCGGCCGGTCTTGAACTGCAGGTCCGCGAGCTGGAGCCAGGCCGGGGCGTAGCCGGGCGCAAGCGCGATCGTCTGCGCCAGCAGGTCGGCCAGGCCCTCGTAGTCGCTGGCTACGCGGCGAAGGTCCGCCAGGTAATAGCACCAGCGCGCTTCCTTCGGCTCCGCCTGGTGCAAAAGGCGCCAGCAGGTCTCCGCTTCCTGTGGGAATCCACTGGCGTGGTAGAGCCGGCCCAACTCCGCGAGCCCCGCCAGGGTCGTGCGCAGGTCGCGCGCCTCGCCCTCGGCTTGGGCCAGGCGTTCGGCCAGCTGGGGTGCCATTCCCTTCGCGGCGGGCCTTGCCGGCAGGCCGGTTTGCAACCGGGCAATCATCTCGTGGCGCCGCCAGGCGGGAACGAGATAGTAACCCGCGGCCGCCAGGACGAGGGCGGCTACCGCAACCGCGATGGCACGATGGCGCGCCGGGCGCGGGCCGCGCGCGGCGCCGCCGGCGGGCTGCGCCGCCGGCTGGGACTGTTTCACTTCCTTCGCCACAAGGTGATGTTGCTCATCCGCTGGTAGGGTGGGAGAGCATGGAAGCCGCCGGTGATGATCACCGGCACGCCGTTGCCGTCCAGGTCGCCCACGGCGGCGGCGACCAGTTGAATCGGCTCGTGGGCAATCACCACCGGCGTGAAATTCTCATGACCGTCATTCAGCCAGGCCATGATCGAGACTGTCGCCGGATTGCTCCAGTCGGCAAAACCGCTCACCGCCACGAGGTCCATGAAGCCGTCGCCATTGAGGTCCGCGGCGCACGGCGAATAGGCGCCGGGCAGGTCGCCCACGCGGTGGAACTTGAAATAACCGTTGCCGACATTTTCCAGCCACTGGATGCCGTGCCACGGGCGCGAGCCGGGAACGGCATAATCGAAGCCGTCGCCGTTGGTGTAGATCAGGTCCGGTTTGCCGTCGCGGTTGACGTCAGCGACGTCGAGGCCGCTGCTGCCGTAGTCCTCGTTGGTCGAACCCCAGGCGACGTTGTCGCGGAACTGCCCGTGACCGAGATTGTGGAACCAATGCACCTCCTCCCACTCCTGCGAGATCAGGGCGGCGAAATCTGGCAACCCGTCGCCGTCGAAATCCGCGACGGGCGTGTGGATGCAACCGGACTGGGTGTTCACGATGTGGCTGTCGAAGTTCCAGTCGCCCTTGTTCTCCATCCAACGCGTCTCGCCCTGGGCGTAGCCGAACTGCCCGACCACGAGATCGAGGCGATGATCGGTACGTCCGGTCAGGTTCGCGCCGCGCACGTCGGTCACCCGGGCGACATGATCGAGGAGGACGTGCGGACGGAAGTTGCGGTTGTCGAGATTCTCGAGGATCACGACGGCGCCAATCCGGTCGTTGTTCGGCGTGACCTGGCCCATGCTGGCCACCAGCACGTCGAGGCGGCCGGTGCCATTGACGTCGGCGACCGCCACGTGTGCCGGTGCGGCGATGTCCTCGCCAATGATCCGCTCCGTGAAAACCCCGCGCGGCGCCTGGCGGATCCAGCGCACCGTGTTTTTCCGGGCGTCACAATAGAGGACATCAGGCAACCCGTCGGCGTCGAGGTCCGCGATCGCGATATGGGTCACGATCGGCCGGTCGTTCTCGCCCAGCGGGGACCCGATGGCCACCGGCACATACTCAAGGTGAGCCTGCTGCGCCGTCAACGGCACGGGCGTCTTCGCGGGCCCGGCGGACGAAACCGGTCGCGCCTCCGGTTGGCGGGAACAGCCGCCGGCGAGCAGGGCGCTGGCCGTGATGACGACGAGCCAGGCGCGAGGCACGAGAGGCGATCCACGCAGGCTCATCACCGTTCGCGCAATTCAGCCGGCAGCAACTGCTGCGCCAGCTTCGCCAGCACCGGGTCGCCAATGGCGAGATGGAAGCCGCGGCTCATGACCAGCAGCCGGTGCAGCGAGACCGTGGTCAGGGAACGCAGCCGCGGGTCGCTGACATCCGCCAGGCAGCGGCGGGCCTGTTCGCGCGCCTGGTCGAAGCGGCGTCCTTCCACCAGGGCGATGGCGAGGCTCACGCGGCGGTCCCACGTCAGGTTTTGGTCGTCGCCCCGCGCCAGGGCGGTCTCGAGATCGTCCAGCGCGCGGCCAAACGCGGGGCCGTCCTCCGCCGCCCGGGTGGCGAGCACTCGTGCAATCGCGGCGCCGAGGTCGGCGGGAAACGAGCGCTCGAGCGTGTAGGCGACCGCGCGCGCCTGGTCCGGCTGGTTCATCTCCGCGAAGTACTCGGCGAGATGGCTCAAGGCCGTCGCGTTGTCCTGCGCCTCGACGACTTCGAAGATCGCGACGGACTGGCCCTCGAAGCCGTTGACCGCCGGGAGCTGGTAGGGCACCGGCTGGAGCCACCGGGGCGGCAGCCACCGGTGGAGTGAAGCCATGAGGGTATGATCCACCTGGTCGGACCCGAGGCGCGCGTACTCGTCGAGAAAGTTGTCCCAGCTCGGCACGACGATGTAGTTGACCCCGCGGGAACGGGCGACGGCCTGCGCCTCGTCGGGCGAACTGGCGGCCGCGATCCGCACCGACGCCAGGAAGCCGTCCTTGTTCTCCCAATAGGGGGTGCCGAGCTCGGGCAGGCCGCCATGGAAGTAGAGGGAAGCGGCGAGATTTGGCGGTGCCAGCACGACGGCTCCGCCCGGGCCGGCACGGCGCGCGAGCCAGTGCGCGAGATCACGCTCGACGAGCGCCACGACGTCCCCCTCGGTCACCGCTTCGTTCCGGGCCGCGCGGGCCCGCAAGCCGAGCAAGGCGGCCCCGGGGACCAACGCGACCATCGCGCAGGCCATGGCCGCCTGGCGTGCGCCGGGCAGGCTTCGCGACGCCGCCAGCGCGGCCAGCAATACAAGCACGGCGGCATCGAGTGTGCTCCACCAACGCAGTTGCAGGCAGGCGGATCCAGCCAGGACCAGGACGGGTCCGAGGGCGACAGCGCACCGGGTGCGATCGGGTGCGGCGATCCCCCGCCGGAACAACAACCACACGGCCGGCGCGATTGCGACCAGCGGCAGGCACGTGGCGGCGACCATCAGCGACAGCCCGTCATGCGAGAGCCACGCCCACGGGCCCAGGCCCGCCGGGCTGCCCGGAAGATCCGAAAGCCGCAGGGCGCCGGGGTCCGCCGTGAAGAAATCGTGGGTGCCCTTGAGCACCCAGGCCAGCGGAACGGAGGCGACCGCCAGCACCGCCAGCGCCAGGATGAACCCATTCCGCCGGCGCCAGGGCGATTCGCCCCGCTCCATCCACGCCGACAACCGCATGGTCACTTCCCCCGCGCCAAGCCAGGCGAGGCCGTGCAAGGGATGAACGTACCGCGCCGGCCATCCGCCCCAGTACAGCGGAAAATACTCCACCACGTGGGCGACAAGACACGTAAGGGCGCCGGCCAAGGCCCAATGCCGCCAGGGGAGCGCGACGGCGTCCGACCGGACCGGGTCTCGCCGGGAGAGGGCGGCGGCGATGACGGCGCCAAGCATGATGCCGGCAAGAAAGGGAATCGCGCGCACGACATCGACCCACACGCCGAGGCCGCCCACGACACCCGCGGCGATGAACCACGCTGGAGCCGAGCCGCGAGACTCGCCGGCGGGCGCGTTGATCCCGGCGAGCAGCAGCAGCCCGCTCCCGATTGCGGCGGCGAGCGCCAAGCCGTTGTCATCCGGCTGGCCGGCGAGGAACGAGCCGCCAAGGGGAAAGAGTGTGACCAGCGCCGCCGAGGCCACCGTCCCCGCGAGCGCGCCAAATCGCCAGCCGGTGAAACCGCCGACGGCCAGCAGGAGCACCGCCAGCAGCGCCGGGCCCGCATAGCGCGCGGCATGTTCCGCGGCCTGGCCGGCCGGCCGGCCGGTCACCTGGTGGTCAAGTCCGGCCAGCAGGCCCAGCCACCACCGGTACGGCGACGGCGTGAGCACCGTGCGCCCCGCCGGTGCGTTGTCGTAATCGACGTGGCGCACCCGCCAGTTCCCGCCGGCCAGCATCTGCTGGGTCTGCGCGATCCACTGGTAGCTGTCGTTGTTGTGTTCCGGCACGATCAGCTTGCGCAGCCCGCCGGCATAACCGGTCGGCGAGGCGGGATCGGTCACTGCCTCGGTCTCGACGAGGTTCGTGACCAGGTCGATCCGGTGCAGCCGGGCGGCGGCCATCCACAGCAGGAATCCCAATGCGGCCAGCGGGGCGATTATCCACAGGTGGGGGGTAAGCCGGGTGGCGGGACTCATGCGGCGCAGGTCGATAAAACCCGATGCTGCGGGTGCCAACCGGGCGAGGCAAGAGCGATGGCGCCCTTGACTCGGCGGCGGGCTGCCGGTGCACTTTTCGGGCACGGATGTTTACCCTAGCAACCGACCAGCTCCTGGCGTGGAGATCCCCGGCCCTGATCAGGCGCTGCCTTTGCGCCTTCGCCTGCTGGTGGGTCGCCACGGCGTCGTCGGGCGCCCCGCCCGCGGCCGCGGGGAAACTGGAGGAGGCGCCGCTGGCCCCCCGCTCGGGCCCGCGCGGGGCGACGCTGTTTGCGCTGATGCCGCCCGCCCAGACGGGGATCGTCACCGACAACCAATACGACGACCCGAAGATGTGGGGCGAACATTACCAGGAACTCGCCCTCGGCGCGATGGGCACGGGCGTGGCCATCGGTGACTTCGACAACGACGGGCGCCCGGACATCTTCATCGTGAGCAAGACCTCGAGCAGCCCGTGCCGGCTGTTCCGCAACCTCGGCCATTGGAAATTCGAGGATGTGACGGAGAAGGCGGGCCTCAACGGCCGGCCCCGGGGCGGCGTGCTCGACCAGGGCCTGAGCTGGCTCAAGCAGGCGGCCGGCCAGGAGGAGGCGGCCAGGAGCGACAGCGAAGCCTGGCGGCAGGGCGCGGTTTTTGTCGACGTGAACAACGATGGCTGGCTCGACATTTTCGTCTGCCGCTTCAACGCCCCCAATCTCCTCTACATCAACCAGGGCGACGGCACCTTCAAGGAAGAGGCGGTCGCGCGCGGCCTGGGCGTGGTCGACGCCTGTGGCGTGGGCGCGTTTTGCGATTACGACCGGGACGGCTGGCTCGACGTGTACATCACGACCAACATGCTCGACGCGACCAAGCAACCGAACGGCCGGCGCGGGTACCTGTTTCACAACAACGGCAACGGCACGTTCAGCAACGTCACGGAGCGGGCGGGCATCTATGGCGACACCCTCTCGCACTCGGCCACCTGGTGGGACTACGACGGCGACGGCTGGCCCGACCTGTATGTCGCCAACGACTTCGCCGGCACCGACCGGCTCTACCACAACAATCGCGATGGCACCTTCAAGGACGTCGTGGGCGAGGTGGTGCCGCACACGCCCTATTCGTCGATGGGCGCCGACTTCGGCGACGTCGACAACGACGGCCGGCCGGACTTCTTCGTGGCGGACATGGCCGCCACCACGCACGAGATGGACCAGCGCGGCATGGCGTACTCGCGCGCCCTGAACACGACCGAGGAAGGCCTGCCGCAGTACTCCCGCAACGCCCTCTACCTGAACACCGGCGCGGGGCGGTTGCGCGAGGCGGCGTTCCTCGCGGGCCTCGCCGCGACCGACTGGACGTGGTCGGTGCGATTCGAGGATCTCGATAACGACGGCCGGCTTGATCTCTTCGTGACGAACGGGATGAACCGCGAGTACCAGAACACGGACCTGCGCGACCGGATCATCCTGGCCGAGAGCGCGGCCGAACGGATGCGGTTGATGAAATCGAGCCCGCCGCTGGCGGAGGTTCACCTGGCCTACCGCAACCTCGGTGACCTGCGCTTCGAGGAGACCGGCGCCGCCTGGGGGCTGAATCAGCGGGGCGTCAGCTTCGGGGCGGCCTTCGGCGATCTCGACGGTGATGGCGACCTCGACCTCGTCTATGCCAACTACCAGGGCGGCGCCACGGTGCTGCGCAACGACAGCGACAGCGGGCACCGGCTGGTGGTGGCCCTGCGCGGCACCCGCTCCAATCGCTTCGGGATCGGGGCCACGGTCCGGATCGAGACCGCGTCGGGCCCGCAGGTGCGCACGCTGATGGTGGCCCGCGGGTATCTTTCCAGCAGCGAGCCGGTGGTCCATTTCGGCCTGGGTGACGACAGCGTGGTCGACCGCCTCACGGTCGACTGGCCGAGCGGGCTCAGCCAGACTTTCACGCGGGTGGCGGCGGACCGCCGGCTGACCATCACCGAGCCGGATGCGCCCGCCAACCCGACGACCCTCGCGCCACCGCCGCCCGGCCAGTTCCGGGAAGTCGGCGCCGCCACCGGCTTCGCGTGGCCCGCGCGCAGCTCCGCCCGGCCGGCGGCCGGCACCCAGCCGCTGCTCACGCTGAGCTTCGACCATCGTGGGCCGGGCATTGCCGTCGGGGACCTCAGGGGCGACGGCCATGACGACGTTTTGGTCGGCGGGACGGCCGGCGATCCCCCGCGGTTGCTCCTGGCCGAGGGCGACCGCTATGTGCCGGCCGACGCCTCGGCCTTCGCCAGCCACTCGGTGGTCGAGGACGGCCCGGCGCTGATGTTTGATGCCGACGGCGACGGCGCCGACGATGTGCTGCTGACCCGGGCCGGCGCGGGCTTGCCGGCGGGCGCAGCGGAGTACCAGCCGCAACTTTACCTCAACGACGGCCGCGGCGGTTTCCGTCCGGCCCCGGATGCGCTGCCGCCGCTGCCCATCAGTGCCGGGACGGTCGCGGCGGCCGACTTCGACCGGGACGGCCGGCTGGATCTCTTCGTGGGCGGACGCCTGCTGCCCGGGCAATATCCGCTGCCGGCGCGCAGTGTGCTGCTTGCGAACCGCGGCGGGCATTTCGAAGACGTGACCGACCGGCTGGCGCCCGGGCTGGGCGAATGCGGCCTGGTGACCTCGGCGTTGTGGAGCGACGTCGATGGCGACGGCTGGCCCGACCTGCTGGTGGCGCTGGAGTGGGGCGCGGTGCGATATTTCCACAACGAGGCGGGCCGGGGATTCGTGGACCGCACCGAACAGGCCGGCTTCGCGGCCGCCGGCACGGGGTGGTGGACGGCCCTGGCCAGCGCCGATTTCAACGGCGACGGCCGGCCCGACTTCGTGGCCGGCAATGTCGGCCTGAACACCCAATACCACGCCAGCCCCGGACACCCGGCGTTGCTCTACTCCGGCAGTTTCACCCCGGGGCGCCCGCCCGAACTCGTCGAAGCGTATTACGAAGGCGACAAACTTTATCCGTGGCGCACGCGCAAGGACCTTGGCGCCCGGATTCCCTCGATCCTGCAGCGGTACACGCGCAACAACCCGTATGCCCACGCCACGCTCGAGGAGATCGTCGGCGCCGACAAACTGGCCGCGGCCCGGCGGTTTGCCGCGACCGAGCTGCGCAGCGGCGTGTTCCTGAGCCAGCCCGACGGCAGCTATCGCTTCGAGCCGCTGGCCCGCCTCGCCCAGATCGCGCCCTGCCAGGGCCTCGTGGCCGGTGACTTCGATGGCGATGGCCACGCGGACATCTGCCTCGTGCAGAATTCCCATGCCCCGCTCCCGATTGTCGGCCGGTTCGACGGTGGCGTCGGCCAGTTGCTCCGGGGCGACGGCCACGGGCATTTCGAGCCCGTCCCGGTGCCGGAGAGCGGCTTTGTGGTGCCGGGGGACGCCAAGGGCCTCGCGGTCGTCGATCGCGACGGGGACGGCTGGCCCGACCTGCTCGTCACCCGCAACAACGCGACGTCGATGGCCTGGCACAACACGGGCGTGCCGGGCCGCCACGCCCTGGCGGTGCGCCTGCGCGGGCCGGCCGGCAATCGTCCGGCCATCGGTGCCCGGGTGAGCCTGGAACTGGCGGACGGCTCGGTCCAGGTCGCGGAGATCTTCGCCGGCGGGGGCTATTGGTCGCAATCCGCGGCGGCCGCGTTCTTTGGCTACCGGGACGCCAACCCGCCGCGCACGGTGACGGTCCGCTGGCCCGATGGCTCGACCTCGCGCCATCCCGTGTCGGCATCGTCCGCCACCTTGACGCTCACCCACCCATGAAACCCTGTGGTCAAATTCGTTTCGGCCGCGGGCCGCTTCTCGCCGTCGCCGCCTGTCTCCTGGCGCTGCTGGGTGCGCCGCTCCCGGCGGAGGAATCGACGCCAGTCAAGCCGCAGCCCGAAAGCACGCGCCGGATGATCGCACGCCTGGCCGGCATCTCGCGCGATGTCGACCCGACGATCATTCCCTACTTTGCCGGCCGGACCGCGGAGCTGGTGGCGCGGAAGTTCGCCGGCGCGCGCTCGCCGGGCGAACGGGCGAGCCTGCAGTGGCGGTATGCTATGGCGTTGTTGAACGACGGCGAGTCGGAGGCGGCGATCAAGGCGCTCGACGACCTGGACCGGATCCTCGACCAGAACGGCCTGTCGCCGAAGGACGAGGACCTGGGGAAAATCGTTCTGCTGCGCGCCATCTGCTGGTTGCGCCTGGGCGAGCAACAGAATTGCCTGACGAACCACAACGCCGACTCCTGCCTGCTGCCGATCCGCGGCGGCGGTGTCCACACGAACCAGCGCGGCTCACGCGAGGCGATCAAGGTGCTGGACGAACTGCTCGCCCACCTGCCCACGCCCTACGCGATCTGGCTGTACAACATCGCCTACATGACGCTGGGCGAGTACCCGGACAAGGTGCCGGAGCAGTGGCGGATTCCCCCGGAAGTGTTCAAGTCCGACTACGACATCAAGCGCTTTCCCGACGTCGCCGGGGCGCTCGGCCTCGACGTGGACGACCAGTCGGGCGGCGTGATCATGGACGATTTCGACAACGACGGGTTGCTCGACCTGATGGTTTCGGCCTCGGGCCTGGACAGCCAGCTCCGCTATTTCCACAACAACGGGGACGGCACCTTCACCGAGCGCACGGAGCAGGCCGGGCTCAAGGGGCTGACCGGCGGGCTCAACCTGATCCAGGCCGACTACGACAACGACGGCTTCGTCGACGTGCTCGTGCTCCGCGGCGGCTGGCTGGGCAAGGACGGTCGTTACCCGAGTTCGCTCCTGCACAACAACGGCGACGGCACGTTCACCGACGTCACCGAGCAGGCCGGCCTCCTGCACTTCCGCTCGACCCAGACGGCGGTGTGGTTCGACTACAACGGCGACGGCAAGCTCGACCTGTTCGTGGGCAACGAGACCCAGTCGGCCGACGAGGATCCGCAGCCCTGCGAACTTTTCCGCAACGAGGGCGACGGCACCTTCACCGAATGCGCGGCCACGTGCGGCGTCGCGATCAAGGCCTGGGTCAAGGCCGTCGTGGCGGGCGATTTCAACAACGACGGCCGTCCCGACCTCTACATTTCGGTGTTCGGCGGGCCCAACCTGCTCCTCCGCAACGACGGGCCCGACGGCGGCGGCTCGTCACCGCGCGCCCCGTGGCATTTCACCGATGTCGCCCAGGCGGCTGGCGTCACGGAGCCGATCAGGAGTTTCCCCGCCTGGTTCTGGGACTATGACAACGACGGCTGGCCCGATATTTTTGTCTGCGGCTACTCCATCAACAATGCCGGCGACATCCTCGCCGATTACCTGGGCACGCCGCCGCCGATGAGCGAGCGCCCGCGCCTTTACCATAACAACCACGACGGCACGTTCACCGACGTGACCAAGACGGCGGGCCTGTGGAAGATCCTGGAGGGCATGGGCGCCAACTTCGGCGACCTCGACAACGACGGCTGGCTCGACTTCTACATCGGCACCGGCGACCCGATCCTCGGCACGCTCATCCCGAACCGGATGTTCCGCAACAATGGCGGGAAATCGTTCCAGGACGTCACGACCTCGGGCGGCTTCGGCCAGCTGCAAAAGGGGCACGGCATCGCGTTTGGCGACCTGAACAACGATGGCGAGGTCGACATCTACTCGGTGGTGGGCGGCGCCCTGCTGGGCGATCATTATCCGAACCAGCTGTTCGCCAACCCCGGGCACGGCAACCACTGGGTCAAGTTGCGGCTCGAGGGCGTGCAATCGAACCGGTCGGCCATCGGCGCGCGGCTGAAGGTCGTGGTCCGCACGCCCGAGGGTGAGCGCGCGATCTATCGCGTGGTCGGCAGCGGCGGCAGTTTCGGCGCGTCGCCCCTGCGGCAGGAAATCGGCCTGGGCCAGCCGCTAGGCATCGACCGCGTTGAAATCTCCTGGCCGGCGACCGGCCGGACCCAGGTGATCCGGGGCCTGGTACCGGACCACAGCTATCTCGTGCGCGAAGGCGACGCCGCGGCCAAGGAACAGCCCCTGCGCACCTTTGCCTGGCCGGCGCCCGGCGGCGCGCCGATGCACCATCACCACGCACCAAACGGTTAGATAGGTAAAAATCGCGACCGGGCTGTCGTGGCCGTTGCGGGGAAAATCCGGCGTGGTAATATCCGCGCTGTCCGAAGGGGTAGGGCCCGAGCCGGTGTTATGCCCGGCGAACAAACCACGAATTTTGTTTCCCATGAATCCTTCATTCCGCGCGGCCGGTGTCCCGGCCTTCGCCCTGCTCCTGGGGCTTTCACCGCTGGCCGCCAAGCAGGACTCGCTCGTCATCTCAGTCTATTCGCGCACCAGCCCCAGTTACCGGCGGGAGTTCCTGCCGGACGGCAACATCAAGCCGCAGACCTATGTCGTCGGCAACGGCGGCATCGCCAACCTGCCCGGCCGGAGCAGCGCGGGCGACCCGGCGATGTTTCCCACCATCGTGCGCCTGCTGGCGCGCCGCCTCACCCTGCAGAATTTCTATCCCGCGCGGCAGCGGGCATCGGCCGACCTGCTGCTCGTGATCCATTGGGGCACCACGGTGCCGTTCGATGATGCGCAGCTCCAAAACGCCAACGCCAACTTTGGCTCGGCCATGAACCAGCTCAACAACGCCGAGGCGGTGGTCCGGGAGTCGGAAGCCCGCGGCGAGCAGCAAACCACCACCGATGGCATCCAGATTCCCATCCGGTCGGCGCGTGACGCCGCCCGGGAGGATGCCGAGACCCAGCTTTTCCAGAGCCAGCTGTTCCAGGACATGCGCCTGAAGGCCGACGAGGCCAACGCCCGCCTGCTGGGCTATGTCGAGGAGATCAACCTGCGGGACAACCCGAGCCGCTATGCCGGGGCGGGCAACTACTTCGACGACCTGATGAACGACATCGAGACGCCGCGCTTCTATGTAATCGTGCAGGCCTATGATTTCCAGTCCGCCGCGATCGATGGACGGCGGAAGCTGCTGTGGACAACCCGCATGAGCATACCCGCCTACGGCAGCGATTTCAG
Organism: Lacunisphaera sp.; assembly: GCA_035545835.1. GTDB lineage: Bacteria > Verrucomicrobiota > Verrucomicrobiia > Opitutales > Opitutaceae > Lacunisphaera. The sequence continues at coordinate 84,112 of DASZXO010000078.1, read as the reverse complement.
CCGGTGTTTGCCCGCCATGCTGTCCGATGCGTCGCAGTATTTCGGCCGCGACTGCGGCCGCCTGGTGCGGAACTATCGCGAAGGCGTGGTCCGGTTGGGCGAGCTCGAGGTGCTGGGCACCGAGCCCGAGGGTCAGGCCGAGGAAGCGCCCCCGGCGGAAACGCCGAAGTGAGCCGGCGGGCGCGGGCGGGCGCAACCGGAGGCGCCGGGCCGCGTCTTGTGCGGCGGTGACGTGAATTCTTGTTTAAGGTTTGACCTTTGTGACTTTCGTTGCCCTTCGATGACCACCTCCGCCCGCCTCGTCCTCACCGGCTTCCTGCTCGCCGCTCCGCTCGCCCGGGCATCCGAAGGCTCGCTCGTCACCGCCGTCTTCTCCCGCGTGAGCAACGGCTACCAGCGCGAAAAGCTGCCTGACGGCACCTTCAAGCGCGAATTCTACGCACTCACCAACGGCCATTATTACCCGGGCCTCGGCCCGAACCGCTCGATCGATGCGGTGAAGTTTCCCCAGGTCGCGAAGCTCGTGGCGCAATTCCTCGCGCTCAGGAACTACTACCTCGCCCCGGACGCCAAGTCCGCGCAGCTGTTGCTCGAGATCTCCTGGGGCACGACGGTGCCGTTCAACGATTCGGTTTACCAGGCGAACGCCGCCGGTTTCTACTCGTCCTCCAACGCGATGAAGGCCGCCACGGCCGCGGCGGCGGGCACCAACGGCAGCGTGGACGGGATCCAGTCGCCGGCCGCCTCCGTGGCCAACGCGGCGCGCGACGACTTCGAGCAACAGCTCTACGAGATGCAGACGTTCGAGGACATGCGCCGCAATGCGGACGAGCACAACGCGCGGTTGCTGGGCTATGTCGACGAGATCAACCGGGGCGACACGATCGCCCGCTTTGCCGGCGCCGGTGAGGCCTACCACGACCTGATCGATGACATCGAATCCGAGCGCTACTACGTCATCATCGCCGCCTACGATTTCCACACCGCCCAGAAGGAGGGGAAGCTCAAGCCGCTCTGGATCACCCGCGTCAGCGTCCAGGCCCAGGGCAACAGGTTCAACGAGACGCTCGCCGCCATGCTCGACCGCGCCTCCCGGTACTTCGGGCAGGACAGCGGCCGCCTGCTGCGGCAGTACCAGCCCGAGGGCAAGGTCAAGCTGGGCGAACTCCAGGTGGTCGGCGTCGTCTCGCCAGCGGAATTGCACGAGGGCGCGGGCGACGGGAAGCCGGCGGAAAAGAAGCCGGGCGGCTAAAGGTATTGGTAACCAAAGGTGGGCCGGGGTGCCGGTCTGGTTGCGTCGCTTCCCGCTGGATTCTTCGCTTCGCTCAGAATGACACGATTCCATGATGGAATCTTCTTTGCTGTCATTCTGAGCGAAGCGAAGAATCCAGGTCCGTCATGGGACATACGGCCGGATTGGGCTGGCTGGCACCGGTCCTTGACTCGGCCCGGGCCTCCCGGTCGTATGCACCCGAGAAAATGTCCGCCGGCGCCAACCGCAGTCGAACGAAACCGTCGAGGCTAATGCATTGGCTGGCGGGCCTCGTTGTGCTGGCGGGCGGTCTGGCCTCCGCGGCCTCTGCGGTCGGCGCGCCGCCGGCCACCGGGGGTTTGCAGGTCGAACCCCTCGCGCCGCGTTCCGGGCCGCCGGGCCCGGCCATGTTCGCCGCGCTGCCCGCCGCGCAGACGGGCATCGCGACCGAAAATCGTTTTGCCGATCCGGAGATGTGGGGCCGCCGGTACCAGGAGCTCGTCTACGGCGAATCGGGGTCGGGTGTGGCGATCGGCGATTTCGACAACGACGGCCGGCCGGACCTGCTCGTGGTCGAGAAGACGGAAGGCTGCCGCTTGTTCCGCAACCTCGGCGGGTGGAAATTCGAGGACGTGACCGCGAAGGCCGGCGTGGTGGAATCCCGGCCGGACGGCTGGGCCCAAGGCGTGGCGTGGCTCAAGCGCACGATCGGCGCGGACGGCGCGGCGACGCCCGTGGACGCCGCCGCGTGGCGGCAGGGCGCGACCTTCGTCGACGTGAACAACGACGGCTGGCTGGATATCTACATCTGCCGCTTCGGCGCGCCCAACCTGCTGTTCATCAACCAGGGCGACGGCACCTTCAAGGAGGAGGCGGCCGCGCGCGGGCTGGCGCTGGCCGACGCCTCCGGCATGGGATCTTTTTGCGACTACGATCGCGACGGCTGGCTGGACGTCTATGTGACGGCCAACATGCTTGACGCCGCCGCGCACCCGAACGGCCAGCGCGGCCACCTGTTCCACAACAACGGCGACGGCACCTTCACGGACGTGACGGCGCGCGCCGGCATCGACGGCGAAAGCCTCACGCATTCCGCCACCTGGTGGGACTACGATGGCGACGGCTGGCCCGATCTCTACGTGGCCAACGACTACAGCGGCCCCGACCGGCTGTATCACAACAATCGGGACGGAACCTTCACCAACGTCATCGATCGCGTCGTGCCGCACACGCCGTACTACGCGATGGGTTCCGACTTCGGTGACGTCGACAACGACGGCCGGCCCGACTTCATCGTGGCCGACATGGCGACGACCACGCGGGAGAAGGACCTGCGCGGCATGGCCGGCTCGCGCGAGCGCGCGCAGCTCGAGCCGGCGCGTCCCGGCGAGGCGCCGCAGTACATGCGGGGAGCGTTGTACCTGAACACCGGCACCGGCCGCTGCCTCGAGGCGGGCTGGCTCGCCGGCGTCGCCGCGACGGACTGGACCTGGTCGGTGCGGTTCGAGGACCTCGACAACGACGGCCGCCTCGACCTGCACGTGACCAACGGCATGATTCGCGAATACCACAACGCGGACATCCTGCAGCGCGTCATGGCCGCCGAGGATCCGCAGGGTTCGCGCCGGATGATGCGGGCCAGCCCCAAGCTGGCCGAGACGAACCTGGCTTTTCGCAACGAAGGCGACCTGAAGTTCGAGGAGGTCGGGGCGCGCTGGGGCCTGAACCAGCGCGGCGTGAGTTTCGGCGCGGCCTTCGGCGACCTCGACGGCGACGGCGATCTCGATCTCGTGTTCGCCAACTACGAGGGCGGGGTGACGGTGCTGCGCAACGACTGCCCGGGCGGCCACCGGCTCATCGTCGCCCTGCGCGGCACGCAATCGAATCGCTTCGGCGTCGGCGCCACCGTGCGGATCGAAAGCGCGCTCGGCGTCCAGGTGCGCACGTTGCAGCTTGCGCGCGGCTATCTTTCCTGCAGCGAGCCGGTGCTGCATTTCGGCCTGGGCGACGATACCGTGGTGACAAAGCTCACGGTCAGCTGGCCCAGCGGGACGGAGCAGACTTTCACCGGCCTGCCGGTGGATCGCCGGCTCACCATCACCGAGCCGGCGACGCCACGGGCGCAGCCGGTCGCGCCCGCGCCGGTGGCCGCGGGGCAATTTGCGGACTCCAGCCAGGCGGCGGGTTTCGCCCGGCCCGCGGGCCGGGTGACGGGCAGCCGGGAGGAAATGGAGCCGTTGCAGCCCGTGCGGTTCAACGGCCGTGGTCCCGCCCTGGCGGTCGGCGACCTCGATGGCGACGGGCGCGACGACGCGGTGATTGGCGGCACGCTCGCGGATCCGGCCCGGCTGCTGGGCTCTCCCACGCCGGGCGCCTTCCAACCGCTCATGGAGCTGCCGCGCGATGCGCGCCTTGACGACGGCCCGGTGTTGATCTTCGACGCCGATGGCGACGGCGCGAACGACGTGCTCGTCACCAAGGGCGGCGCGGGCCTTCCCGCCGGCGCGGCGGAATACCAGCCGGTGCTCTGGCACAACGACCGCCACGGCCATCTTCAGCCGCAGCCCGGCGCCTTGCCCCCGCTGCCGCTCAGCGTGGGCGCGGCGGCCGCGGTTGACTTCGACCGCGATGGCCGCCTCGATCTTTTCCTCGGCGGGCGGGTCGTGCCGGGTCGGTACCCGGAGCCCGCGCGCAGTGCGCTGCTGCGCAACACCGGCGGTCGCTTTGAGGATGTCACGGAGGCGCTGGCCCCGGGCTTGCGCGAGATCGGACTGGTGACGGCCGCGTTGTGGAGCGATGTCGACCGCGACGGCTGGCCCGACCTGCTCATCGCGCTCGAATGGGGCCAGGTCAGGTATTTTCACAACGAACATGGCCGGGGCTTCGCCGACTGGACCGAGCGGGCGGGTTTTGCCGCCGCCGGCGCCGGCTGGTGGACAAGCCTCGCCAGCGCCGATTTCAACGGCGATGGCCGGCCCGATTTTGTCGCCGGCAACATCGGGTTGAACACGCAGTACCACGCCAGCCCGGCGGCGCCCGCGGTGCTGTTTCGCGGCGAGTTCGCCCGCGCGGGTGCGGCCCAGCTCGTCGAAGGCGTCTACGAGGAAGGCCGCCTGTTGCCCTGGCGAACCCGGAAGGCCCTGGGAGCCGAGATCCCGGCCGTCCTGCAACGCTACCGCCAGGACGACCTCTATGCCCGGGCCGCGCTCGAGGACATCGTCGGCGCGGACAAACTCGCCGCCGCGCATCGCTTCGCCGCCACCGAGCTGCGCAGTGGCGTGTTCCTGAGCCAGCCCGACGGGACCTACCGCTTCGAACCGTTGCCGCGCCTGGCCCAGATCGCGCCGTTCCAGGGCGTCGTCGCCGGGGATTTCGACGGCGACGGGCACGCCGACATCTATGCCGTCCAGAATTCCCATGCGCCAGCGCCCATGATCGGCTGGTTCGACGGCGGACTCAGCCAGCTGCTGCGGGGCGATGGGCACGGTCATTTCACGCCCGTGGCACCGATCGACAGCGGCCTTGTCGTCCCGGGCGACGCGAAGGCGCTGGCGCTGGCCGACCTCGATGGCGACGGCTGGCCTGACTTCCTCGTCACCCGGAGCGGCGACGCGACCCTGGCCTTTCACAACGGCGGCGTGGCCGGCCGGCATGCGCTGGCGGTCCGCCTGCGCGGGCCGGCGGGCAATCCGTCGGGCATCGGCGCGCGTCTGGCGCTCGAGCTCGCCGATGGGAGCCGGCAAACGGTCGAGCTCCAGGCGGGATCCGGTTACTACTCGCAATCGTCCGCCACAGCCTTCTTCGGCTGGCTGCCGGTGAATCCGCCGAAGCAGTTGCAGGTCCTCTGGCCGGGCGGGGCCGTTACAAATGTAATTGTGCCGGCAGATGCGAAGTCCCTGACGATTCCCGCGCCGTGATCCGGTCCGGACGGGGAATCCTGGCTTCGCTGAAACTGTGGAGAGGCGGCGAGCGTCTCGTGCTCTGCCTCCTTTGGACCAAGCATCCCTGACCCCGTCCCGCGTCGGCTCGCCACGCTACTGGCTGGCCCGACTGGGGCTTTCGCTCGGCGTGACCGTCGGCGTGTTCGCGGCCACCGAGCTGGTGCTGCGTCTTGCGGGCTTCGGCCGCCCCGCGGAGTTTTTCATCCCGGATGAAAAGCCCGGGTGGTTCCGGACGAACCCGTGGTTCACGAACACCTTCTTTCCGCCGACGTTCGGGCTCAAGCCGGTCAATTTCCGACTGCCGAAACAGAAGCCCGCCGGCGAGTTCCGGGTCTTTGTCGTCGGCGAGTCGGCGGCGATGGGCGTGCCGGAGCCGGGTTTCGGCCTCGCGCCGCAGCTGCGGGCCCAATTGCAGGCGGCCTGGCCCGGCCGCCACGTCGCGGTCTACAACCTCGGGCTTACGGCGATCAACTCCCACGCCATCGTGCCCATCGTCCGCCAGGCCGCGGAGTTCGCGCCGGACGCGTTCGTGATCTACATGGGCAACAACGAGGTGGTCGGCCCGTTTGGGCCGAGCTCGGTCACGACGCAGGGCGTGCCGCCGCGGGCCCTGATCAAGCTCGACCTTTTTGTCCGGCGCACCCGCGTCGGTCAGCTCGTCCAGCGCGCAATCCAGGCGATCGGGAGCGCCGGCGCCGGCCGGAAGGAATGGCGCGGCATGGAGATGTTCGCGCGCAACGCGATTCCCGCCGGGGACCCGCGCCTCGCGGCCGTCTACGCGAACTTTGCCGCCAATCTCCACGAGATCGTCGCGGACGCCCGGGCCGCCGGGGCGAAGGTGGTGCTGTCAACCGTGGCGGTGAACCTTCGCGATTGCGCGCCTTTCGCCTCCACGGCCGGAGAGTCCGCCAGCGAACACGATGACGAGGTCGGCGTGGCTGAGCGCGAATCCCTGGTGGAGGCGCTGCAGCGAAACCCCCGGGATGCCGGGGCGCATTTCCGTCTGGCAAGAGGGGAGGAAGCCGCGGGCGAGCTGGCGGCGGCGCGGCGCGATTACCTCGAGGCCCGGGACGACGACGCCCTGCGGTTCCGGGCGGACTCCCGGATCAACGAGATCATTCGCACCGAGGCGCGGGCCGCCGGGCCCGGCGTGACGCTGGTCGACGCCGCGCGCGACATGGGCGCCGATGCGGCTTCAACGGTGGCGCCCGCCGGGGCGAATTATTTTCTCGAGCACGTGCACCTGGCCTGGGCGGGAAACCAGGAACTCGCCCGCCTGCTCGCCGCGGGCCTGGCGCAGGTTGAAGACACCCCGGCGCCGCACTGGCTGTCTTCCGCGGACAGCGCCGCGGCGCTCGGCTACACGGAATTCGGCCACGCGGCGGTGGCCATGAGCATGGACCGGCTGACCATGCGGCCGCCGTTCACGAGCCAGTTGACGTATGCGGACGCCCGCACGCGCCTGCAGGATGAGATCCGCGCGGCCAACCAGGCGGTGGCGGCGCCCGGCGCGCTCGCCGCGATGGCCGACGCGGTGGCGGCGGCACGGCGCCAGGACCCGGACAACCTCTTCCTCTGGTTCCACGAGGCCACCATGCGGGGGCAGTTGCGGGAAATCACCACGGCGCTGGCGCTGAATGAACAACTCGCGGCGCAGGAACCGGCTTCACCGGAACTCACCGCGCAGCGCGCGTTCTTCCTCGGCAACGCCGGCCGCGCGGATGAGGCGGAAGCCCTGTTGCTCCAATCGGCGCAGTCCGACCCGTATTATTTCCAGACGTACGCATTGCTCGGCGGGTTGTGGGGCAGCCTCGGCCGGTGGGGGCGCGCGCTCGACTACTTTGGCGCGCTGGACCGGCAGTTGCCCGGCAACCTCGCGGTACTCCACGCCTATGCCGCCGCCCTCGCCGGTGCCGGCGAGTGGACGCGGGTGGAGGACGTCTGGCGCGAGATCCTGCGCGCGGTGCCGGACGACGAGGAGGCGCTTGAGCCACTCTGCATCCGGATGTTGAAGGACGGGCGGGCCGACGGCGCCGTCGACCTGATGCTGGCGGCGCACGCCTACAATCCGCGCAGCTTTGCCAACAACGCGCGCTTGGAGCAGATCTACGAGAACCGCGGCGACAAGCCGCGGACGATCGAGTTGCTCCGCGACCTGGCTGCGAGCGGGCCCGTGACGTCGCAGCTCTATGTCGATCTCTCCCGTCTCCTCACCGAAACCGGCCGGACCGCGGAGGCCGCCGCTGTGCTGCAGCAGGCGAGACAAGCGGCGGCCCGGGAGCATGGCGTGCACGCGCTCGGGGCGATGCATTAGGGGGAGGCGACGCGGCCGCCGGCCGGTTCGTCAGGCCATGCGCCCAAGCGCGCGGTCGAGGCACACCTTAGCATGTGGAGCGGCGGGGGCCAAGCCAAGCGCCCATCGGAGGCTGCAGCGTTCAAGCTCAACTGTGGCCGCGCTGGAGCAAAGCGACTGCGTAGCTCTCCTCTCGGCCATGCTTTCGCCTCCGGCTCAGGCGCAGCTAGGAAGCAAGCGAAACCGCTCTAGTCCTCCGACGGACGCGCCGTGAACGTGCGGCCGAAGGCCTGCTGGTAGGCCCGGAGAAGAACCGCGGCCTGCTCGCGCGGCACGCGCGGCTGGTTGGCCACCCGGGTGAGCCAGCGCCGGGCCTCAGCCTCGCGCCCGGTGGCAATGGCGCTGAACGCCATGGCGCCAAGTGCGGTCGGGTCGCCCGGATCGGCCTCGAGCGCGAGCCGCATCAGGCTGATGCCAAGTTCGTCCTGGCCGAGGTTGATGTACACGTTGCCGAGCTCCACGTACGCCTCGGGCTCATTGGGCCGGAGCCGGATCGAGGCTTTGAATTCCTCGATGGCTTCGCCGGTCTGGCCCGCGTCGCGGAGGTTGCGCGCGCGCATGAGGTGGAGCCCGGGCGAATCGGGGCAATGGGCGAGGCCATCGGCGAGCGTCTGCGCGGCGCCGGCCTTGTCGCCCCCGTTGGCCTGCAATTCGCTCAGCTGCGCCCAGCCGTCCGAGAATGCCGGGTTGAGCCGCGTGCAGAGTTCGAACTGCTCGCGGGCGAGCTGCAGGTCCTTCGTCGCCACGGCGAGCCCGCCGAGCTGGAAATGCGAGGAAACGTCGTCGGGCGCGAGTTGGATGGCGCGCTGCAGCAGCCGCTTGGCGCCGGCGGTGTCGCCGCCCTGGGCCGCCACACCGGCCGTCATGCCGAGGCGATAGGGATCATAGCAATCCTCCATCAGGTTGTTGAGCCACGGGTCCGGGAAATCGCGGTAGGCGCCCGAGGCCTTGGCCGAACCGCGGATGGACGCGGCCTCGTCGCGCCGGCCCAGGCGTTCGTAGAGCGTGACGATCAGGTCGTAGCCCAGGTTGAAATGGGTCAGGCGGACGACGTTCTCGAGCTTGGTGCGGGCGTCGTCCCAGCGTTGCGCTTCGAGATCGATGCGGGCGAGACCCAGGAGGGCGTAGGGTTCTTCGGGCTTCGCCCTGAGCACCGCGTTGTACTCGGTGGTGGCTGCGCCCTGCTCGTTGGACTTGAGCAGGGCGTCGGCCAGGCGCAGCCGCGCTGGCAGGTAGTCCGGAGCCAGCTGCTTGACGCGCTGCCAGAGCTTGATCGCCGGTTCCAACTCGCCGTAGCCGGCGAGGATGGAGGCACGCAGGTGCAACCAGCGCGGCTCCTGCGGCTCGAGGCGCTCCAGCCCGGCGTAACAGGCGAGGGCGGCGTCGAAATAGCCGTTCGCGTGATAAAGCCGGCTGAGCTCGACCAAGCCCGAGACGGTCGTGAGCCGGCTGCGGGCGCGGGCCTCGGCGTGGGCGATCGCGTCGCGCAGCGCCGGCGAGGCGGCGCTGAGGTCCGGGGCGGGCGGCAAGGCCTGCGCCACGACGGCTTGTTGCGCCGCGCCGTGCCACCACCACCAGCCGGCGCCGGCGCCGGCGATCGCCACGAGCACGATGAGGGTGAGTCGCAGCTTCATGGCGACGGGCGGCGCCAGAGCGTGATCCGGCCCATGTCGTTGTACGGCGGATAGAGGTAGAACCCGCCGGTGACCAGCGTCGGGTGACCGGAACCATCGAGATCGGCCGCGGCGAGGGCCACCTGGTCCTTTGGCACGCGGGCGAGGATCCGCGGCTCGAAGTTCTCATGGCCGTCGTTGCGGAACCACATCAACGAGACGACATTCCGGTTCTTGTTTGTCCAGTCGGCGTACGCGGCCACGGCGACGACGTCCATCGCGCCGTCGCCGTCGAGGTCGACGCCGATGGGCGAGTACGCACCGGGCAGGTCGCCGATCCGGTGATAGCGAAAGAAGCCGTTCCCCATGTTCTCGAGCCATTGCACGCCGTGCCACGGCCGGGGCCCCGGCGTGGCGGCCGGGCCGAAGCCGTCGCCGTTGGAGTAGACGATGTCGGGGCGGCCGTCGCGGTTGACATCGGCCACGCTGATGCCGCTGCTGCCGTAGTCCTCGTTGGTCGAGCCCCAGATGCGTTGGGCGGGGAAATTGCCACCGCCCTTGTTTTCGAAGTAATAGATCTCCTCCCATTGCTGGGAGACCACGGCCACGAGGTCGGGACGATGGTCGCCATTGAAGTCGGCCACGCAGACGTTGATCGCACCGGAAAGCTCGAGCAGCACATGGCGGCGGAATTCCCAGGGGCCGGTGCGCTCGAGCCAGGCGACCTCGCCCTGGTCGTAGCCAAACTGCGCCAGCGCGAGATCGAGTTTGCCGTCGCCATTGAGGTCGGCGACCCGCACATCCGTCACGCGCGAGGTGTTCTCGAGGATGACGTGCGGGGTGAAGTGCTGGTGACCGTCGTTCTCGAGGATGGTGACTGAGCCGATCTTGTCGTTGTCGGGGAAGATCACGCCCATGCTGGCCACGACCAGGTCGATGTCGCCGTCGCCGTCCAGGTCAGCCGCGTCGACGTGCACCGGGGCCCGGAGATTGTCCGCCAGGAGCACCTCCTCAAACTTGCCCGGCGCGGTCTGGTGCAGCCAGAAGAGCTTGTTTTGCCGCGATTCGGTGAAGACCAGGTCCATCAGGCCGTCGCGATCGAGATCCACGGGCAGCACGTGGGCGATCCACGGCGGCTGGTCGACCGCGGAGCCGACGGGCTGCGGCTGAAGATAGCTGAGGTAGCGATCCGCGGCGGCCCGCGCCCGGACCGCGGCGGCCGGATCGACGGCGGTTGTTGGCTCCCGGCCGCAGCCGGCGAAGAGCGGCAGGACGGCGAGGACCGCGCACACGGTGCGGCGCCGCAACGCGTCGACTCGACACTCAGGGAAAACCGGCATCCGGCTGATAGTTCCCGGCGCGTTCGGGACGGCAAGTCATTATGCCGGTTCAAACGTTGTAGCGGCGGTCTATGACTGAAGAGCGAGTGCAGGTTTGCGCACGTAGGGACCGTTGTCCTCAACGGCCCAGGAACTGGAGGCGGGGTGCCCTCACCCCGCGGGGCATAAGCGCGAATGGCAACCCGCGGGACGAGGGCGTCCCGCCTCCATTGCCGGATTCAAGGCGCTTTGGGGGCAAGCTCCACCCACCTCACCACGGCGGCGCGTGGTCGGTCACACCGGGCCAGTCGTCGCTGCGGAAAGGGATGGCCGGCAGACCGGCACCATTGCAGAGGGTGGCCAGCGGGTTCGATTGCCAGGCATAGCGCACCGCCACGGGCTCGGGGACGTCGGGCGAGGAGACAACGACGTCGTTGCCGTCGATCCGCGCGTCGGCCCAGTGCCATTGGCGATCGGCGCCGGCCAGGGAGAACTCGCCGAGCTTTTCGCCCTTCACGACCAGCCCGCCGTCGGTGTGGTCGAAATGCACACGGACGGCGTGACCCTCGCGTTCCATCGCGCGGTACGAGGGGCTGTCGCACTTCACGTCCTGGCCGTAGTGCCGTGCCAGCGCGAGCAGCGCCAGCCGTTCGCCCACGGGCTGTTTCTCGTGCGGATGGATGTTGCCCGCATCGCCCGTGTCGACCGAGACCGCCAGCCCGGTGTGGGGCACGGTGCGCGCCGTGATGGCCTGCGCCTCGCGCAACTCGGCCCAGTTGTCGGATCCGGGGCGGTCCTTGCGCGGCTCGAACGCCGGCAGGCCGGCGATGTAGAACGGGAAATCGCCCTGGCCGAAGCCGGCGCGCCAGTCGCGGATCATCGCCGGCAGCAGCGTCCGGTACTGGTGCGCGCGGCCGGAGTTGGCCTCGCCCTGGTACCAGATGGCGCCGGTCACCGCGAGCGGCAGGATGGGCTGGATCATGCCTTGGTAGAGCACCGACGGCATGATGGGGTAGTTTTCGTAGCCGAGCGGGAGCGGGTGCGGCGGGCGCGCGTCGACGCTGACCCGGGCCTTCCATTCGCCGGCGAGCGGCACGCCGGCGTCACCGGTCAACGCGATGCGCAGGTCCTCCGGCGGGCTGAGGAAACCGGCCTTGGATTTCAGCTTGAACACGCGGACCGTGACGAGGTTCCTCCCCGGCTTGAGGACGCGGGCCGGGATGCGGTAATTGCGCGGGTTCTCGACCCACGAGCTGGCGCCCACCCACTGGCCGTTGACCCAGGTGGTCTCCATCTTCTCGACGACGCCGAGCTTGATGAACGCATCGCCGGCCGGCAGCGGGTCGGGCAAAGTGACCTCGCGGCGGAACCAGACCACGGCGGGCACGTCGGCGAGACCGAGCTCGGCGAAGGCACCGGGCAGGTGGACGGTTTTCCACGCGCGGTCGTCGAGCGCGGGATCGAACCAGCCGCTGCCCTGGATGCCGCCGTCGTAATCATCATACCAATGCATGATGTAGTTGCCGTATTCCGGCGCATGCGCGGCGCGCAGCCTTGCCACCTCCGCCATGGGCTTCTCGAAATCCTTGATGCCGGCGAGCGTCGCCGGGCTCATCCAGCACTCCGCCGGCGTCCCGCCGAGGCAGTCCTCGACCAGGCCGATGGGCAGGCCCGTCGCCGCCTGGACCTTTTGGGCGAAGAAATAGGCCACGGCGGAAAACCGGCCGGCGGTTTCCGGCGTGCACACCTGCCATTCCCCGGCGGGCGTGGCGACCGGCGAATAGCCCGAACGCGCCTGCACATTGAACAGCCGGATGGTCGGGTGACGGGCCGCGGCGGCTGCCTCCTTGCCGCCCGTCGCGTAGGCGAGGGGAATTGCCATGTTGGACTGGCCGGTGCAGAGCCAGACGTCACCCACGAGGACATCGTGCAGCACGACATGCCCGGGCCCGTCGATTCTCACCTCACACGCCGTGCCCGCGGCGGGGGGCGTGACCTGCGCCTGCCAGCGTCCATCGGCGCCGGCGACCGCCTCGGCCGTGTGGCGGTCGATCGTGACTCTCACCGTGGCCCCGGGGGTCGTCCAGCCCCAGATCGCGTTGGGCTTGCCCTGTTGCAGTACCATGTGATCGCCGAAGATCGGGCTGACGAACGGCAGCGTTTCCGGCGCGGCGCCGGCCGCCTGGAGGGCAGACCCGAGCAACGACACGAGGACAGGCAGGAGGAACCGGACAATCGATGGGGAGCGCATGGGTTCGAGCATTGGGGTTGAGCACCCGGCGAATCGCGGCGTCGTGGAGTGCGCGAACGACAACCTAGCCAGGCTGGGCGCCCGACCAAAACCCGAATCACTCTCACAATTGACCGCTAGCAACCAGCGCTTGGACTTTGCGAGCCGCTTTCGCTGTAGCCGTGCTGGAGCCGGGCGACAGCGCGGCTTTGTCCCGGCCAGGATATTTCACACCTCACAAAACAATCACCCCCCCGGCGCTGCGCGCCACCGCTCTTGCCAGAGGGGATTCCGAAAACGCGAGGCCGAAGTCCCCTCTGGCAAGAGGGGTGCCCGAGAGGGCGGGTTTGTGGGTGCGGCCTCGAGCAGGAGATGTTCAGGCCAAGCCACGCCATCGCCTTTGGCCCAAGCGCGGCTGCACCTCAAGTGCGGCCGTGGCTCGGTTCATTCTGCGCCCGGCCGCCGGGTCACCCAATCGCGGCGGGGCAGCTGCATGATCTCCGCAGGAGCGCGCCCCTGGCGCAGCAGGGCGGCCATCGTCGACATCGCGGGGTCGATGTGGGCGAAGAATTTCTTGTAGCCGGCGCAAAGGTAGTTGAGCCCCGGCTCGCCGTCCGGGGTTTGGAGGAAGCGATGCTTGGGACACTCGCCATGGCAGGCGAAGCGGACCGGGCATTCGCGACAGTAACGCGGCAGGGTCGCGGACTTGGCCCGGCCGAACGCCTCCTGCTGCGGCGAGTCGACCAGCGAGGCCAGCGAGCTGTTCATCAGGTTGCCCAGCTTGTAGCGCGGATAGACGTAGTGATCGCAGCTGTAGACGTCGCCGTTGTGCTCGATCGCGAGCGCGCGGCCGCAGTTTTCCGAGAAGATGCAGACGCCGGCCGGCTCGCCGACCCAGTTGGCGAGGGCGGCATCGAACTGTTGCACGTACGCGCGGCCGACATCCTGCCGCACCCATTCGTCGAAAACCCGGCAGAGGAACTCGCCGTACTCGGCGGGGCGGACGCTCCACGGCGTGACGTGCCCGTCGAGGGCGGCGGCGTCCTCGTGGTCGGGCGGCGGGGCCAGCCAGAGGCCGTTCTTTTCGGCCGCGAGGGCCGAGGCGTTGCGCTCGACGATGGGGATGAACTGAAGGTAGCTGGACCCGGCCTGGCGCAGGAACCGGTAGACCTCGACAGCATGGCGCGAGTTCGCCCGGTGCACCGTGGTGAGCGTGTTGAACTCGACCCCGTGGCGGCGGAGCACCTGCAGGCCTTCCATGACCCGCGCAAAGGTCGGCTTGCCGCCCTTGTCGACGCGGTACGTGTCGTGGAGCGGGGCCGGGCCGTCGATGCTGATGCCGACGAGGAAATGATGGGCCGCGAGAAACTCGCCCCAGTCGTCATTCAGCAGGACGCCATTGGTCTGGAACGCGTTCTCGATCGCCTTGCCGTTCGCGTGCTTTGCCTGCAGCGCGACCGCCGTGCGGAAGAACTCGACGCCGAGCAGCGTGGGTTCACCGCCCTGCCACGCGAAACTGACGACCGGTCCCGGCTGGGCGGCGATGTAGTCGCGGACATAGGTCTCGAGCACCTCGGGCTTCATCCGCATGCCGCCCGCGTCGGTGTAGAGCTTCTCCTTCTCGAGATAGAAGCAGTAGCTGCAATCGAGGTTGCACCGCGACCCGATGGGTTTCGTCATCAGGTGGAAGGCAGCCTTGGCCTTGGCGGACGGCGGCGGCGCGTTCTTCGAGGTCATGGCGAGACGGAACGGCGAAAAAGACCGCGTGGCAAGCAGCCGGGCCGGGCCATCACCGAAACAAGCGTTCGATCCCGATTTCCTGCCGGCGGGAATGGCCCAACCAGGCGTCGGGCACGGTTTGCCAGTCGCCACCTTCCCGGCGCCAGCGCAGCCGCAGTCGGATGATGCCGCCGGGTCGGGCGGGATTCGTGCCCGGCTTGACCAATTCGAGCTCGAGTGGGAGCGGCCGGCCGGCTTCACAGCGAATCCCGCCGGTGACCGGCTGCCCCGCCACACGGAGCACCGCGGTCTCGGTCGAGTCGACGCCCAGGCTGATCGTTCCGGTGATGTCGGGCCGCAGGAAACCCTGCCAGCGGACCGCCCAATCGCGGCCCGGATTCAGCGCACCTTTGGGCCACTCCATCGCGCCGGACGCCAGCACGTTTCCGGACTGGGGATTGGTGAAGTTGGGACTGCCGTAAACAACCCCGGCCAGCCCATGGCGATCGGGATTTTCCTCAGCCGGATCCGCGACGGTTCCGGTCTCCTTTTCCGACCAGCCGAGGGCATCGGTGCCGTCGACCAACGTCACGCGGTCACCGAGCGCCTGCGCCAGGTCGGGCAGATCGTAGGTTTGGAGGGCTCCGGGCACGGCGTTCATGAATTGATGGTAGAACCGCGGCGCGCGGACGACCTCGTCCCACGACCGCAGTGAATGCTCGATTGTGACGTGGCGAAACCGGTCGGGCTCGGCGAAAGCGGCATGGAGGGCGGCCACCCCGATCTCCCCGGTGGCGACCAGGTCGACCGTCGCTTGGTTCGTCCAAGCCTGTGCCTGGCGCACCGCCTCAAGCAGGTCCTCCGCCTGCATGCCGACGTAGGGGCGGCCGAGGACATACGCCCGGGACAGGTCCTGCCAGTCCGTGCCGATCGCTTCGCTGCGGTCGTGTTGGTTGCCCTGCTTAGTCTCGCCCGTTCCGCGCAGGTCGATCGCGAGCACCGTCCGGCCCGATCGCACCAGTGCGTCCAGGCGGCCGCCGGCGGTGAGCGATGCATGGAAACCATCCCCGGCGGCAAAGACCACGGGCGGCCCGTCGTGCGGGTGGTCGGGCACCAGCCGCAAGGCCGGCAGCATGAGTCCGCCCGGCCCGGCGACGCGATAGCCTTCCGCAGTGTACCCATCGCGCCGCTGCGTCCAGGCCCGGTTCCATATCCGCTTCGGCAACCGATCCAGCGCGTCGAAGCGCGCCGCCTGCCGCACGGCTTCGCGGCGTTGGTTGGGTGATAGTTTTCCCCAGAATTCGCGACGCCGGTCCGCCAGGCGGTCCTCATCGGCGGCGAGCAGCGCCTGGACGGAACGCGTGCCGGGCTCGAGCAGGACCTCGCCGCGCGGCGTGCAACGCATCTCCTCGGCCGTGAACAGGTGCAGCTCGGGTTCGTGGACCTCGGTGTTGCGGCCAAGCAGCCAGAGGGCGAGCCACTGGACCGCGGCTTCGCGTTGCGTGCGGTTGTAATTGTGGCCGGCGTCGTTCTCGAGGATCGCCATGCGGTCGGACGCGCCGAAGCGCGTATAGGCGCGCAGCGCAAGCCGGTAGGTTTCCCAGGTGGCATCGATGGCGAAGAAATCGTGCGTCGCGTCCAGCAGCTTGATCGGCAGCGGCACCCGCATCATCAGGTAGTCGGGGTGATCGAGCCCGAACGCGACCTGGCCGTAGATGTGCTGTTCGCCGTCGCCGGTGGCGACGCGCGTCTGCGAGGCGAGGTGGGTGATGTAGCAACTCGGCGCCGCCGCCTTGATGCGATCGTCGAGCGCCATCAGGTAGGCGGTCTGCGTGCCGCCGCCGCTGTTTCCGGTGCAGCCGATGCGCGCCGGGTCGATGTCCGGGCGCGATTGCAGGTAGTCGAGGGCGCGCATGCCGTCCCAGATTTCGAACCCGGCGGCGCTGAGCCCGAGCAGCGAGGCGCGGATGGCCAGGCGCGTGTGGCCTTCGGTGCCCCAAAACCGCGGCTGGCCGTTTTCGTCCAGGGTCTGGTGCCGCTCGCCCTGGTCGAGCGGATCGAACACGAGGGCCGCCATGCCATTGAGCGCGAGGAGCGCACCGACGGATTGGTATTCGTCGTGGGCCTTGGAAGCGGCGTAATGGCCGCACGGCACGAGCACGCCGGGGTAGGGCGGGGGAAAACGCGCCGCCTCAGGCAGGAACAGCGCGGCGGTGACCAGCACACCCGGCTGGCTTTCGAAGATGACCTTCTCGACGCGATAGCCCTCGCGATGCAACGTGCCGGTAACACGACCATTCAGGGGCGTTCGCGCCGGAAAGCCGCCGATGGCGGCGATCATCTTCTGCTGCAATCCGGCGTAGTATTCCCTGATGGCGGCCGGGTCCGTGCGTTTTTCATACGCCGCCTTCCAACGTTCCCAGGCGGCATCGATCTCGCCCTGGAGAAAGACCTGCATCTGGTCGCCCGGGGCGACACCGTTTTCCCGTGCCTCCAGCACCGGCGGCAGGGGCCCGGCTGCGGTGCTGCCGTGCAGGGCTGCCCCGACGCCGAGCAGCAAGATGGCCACGACCCGGCGCGAAATTCCCGCGCCCGCGGCGGATTTTGTCGGGCCGATTGGAATCAATCCGACGGGCGGGGAATGGGTTGGAGCCGTCTGCATTTGAGTCTTGGCGAATAATCAGGATTGAAAGCCCGGACGATGAAACATCATTGAATTAAAAACACAAGGATTTGAACTTGATTTAAGAAAAATTGGCCGGCAATAGTGCTTAGTCGTTCATTACATGTGATGTGTCAATCTATGCGTCATACACAAAATCTTCATCAGTGTGATGAACTTAGGTTTATCTTTATGCAAATACCCCGCTACTCCAAGTTGTTGCTCTGCGTGGCACTGACGATCTTCCTCCGGGCCACCTTGTCGGCCGAAAGCGCCGGCACTCCAGCCGAACCCGTGCGCTACATGGGCAACGAGCAGGTCGATGCCAGCCACGATGGCGCGCTGCGTTATGCGGTCGGCGCCAAGAACTGGCAGGCCTTTCGCGCCAACCGGGCGCACCCGGAATTGTCCGACGGCTACGGCTACACCTACAACCACGCCCCGATGATGGCCTATTGGAACGGGCGTTTCTACATCGAGTACCTGAGCGCGCCGTATCACGAGAACAAGGGGCCGATCCACAACATGCTGATGTCGTCGGCCGACGGCATCCAGTGGGACAAGCCGGTCGAGGTATTCCCTTTCTACAGGATGCCGAACGACGACATGGCCCAGATGCACCAGCGCATGGGCTTCTTCGTGTCGCCGGACAACCGGCTGCTCGTGCTCGGCTTTTATGGGCTGCCGAATCATCCGAACGACGGCCACGGCATCGGCCGGGTCGTGCGCGAGGTGCATCGGGACGGATCCTTCGGCCCGGTCTATTTCCTCCGCTACAACCGGCACAACGGCTGGAACGAGACGAACACCACGTTTCCCTTCTACACCACGGCGCCGGACGCCGGGTTCAGGCAGGCCTGCGATGCACTGCTGGCGAACAAACTCATCAGCCTGCAGATGTGGGAGGAGGACCGCGCCAAGGACGGGTTCTATCCGGACATGGGCGGCGCCGTGCTGAAGGCGCTCTCGTTCTATCATCGCGCCGACGGCGCGGTCGTCGGCCTGTGGAAAAGCTCGTGGGCTTCGCTCTCTAGGGACGAGGGCAAGACGTGGAGTCCGCCGGTCAAGGTCCCGACGCTGGTCATGGCCGAGGCGAAGATCTCGGGGCAACGCACGCCGGATGGCCGTTACGCGCTCATCTACAATCCCCGCGCCGACAACCGCCATCGCTGGCCGCTGGCCGTCGTGACCGGCGACGACGGCATTCATTTCGACCATCTCCTCACGGTCCAGGGCGACATCCCGCCGCGGCGTTACAACGGCTTGGACAAGGCCTTCGGCGCCCAATACAACCGCGCGATCGCCGAGGGCAACGGCAAGCCTCCCGGCCAGGGTTTCTGGGTGACGTACAGCATGAACAAGGACGACATCTGGGTGGCCCGCGTCCCGGTGCCCGTCACCGGCACGGTCACGCAGCCGGTCCACGACACCTTCGACACTGGCACGCTCGAGGACCTGCCATGGAATCTCTACAGCCCGAAGTGGGCGCCGGTCACGCTGGCGGAGCTGCCGAGCAAGAACGACCGCAGCCTGCAACTGAGCGACGCCGACCCGGCGGATTACGCGCGCGCCGTCCGCGTCTTTCCCGAATCGAAGCAGGGGGTGGTGCGCTTCAAGGTCTACCCGCACCAGTCCGACCACGGCCGGCTCGAGATCGAACTGACCGACCGGCACGGCAACGCCCCGATCCGGCTGACCTTCGACGAACAGGGGCGGATCACGACGATGTCGAGCGACATGCTCGAGACCGCCGTGCTCACCCGCTACGTGCGCAATGCCTGGGTCGACGTGGAAATCCGGTTCGACGTCCAGAAGGATTCCTTCGACGTGGTGATCGACCACCAGCCGTTGCTCACCGGCGCGGAGATCCTCGACCCGGTGCCCTCGCTCGAGCGCGTGTCGTTCCGCACCGGTCCCTTCAATGACCATCCGACGCTGCGCGACCCGAAGTCGCCGGGCGAGGACTTCCCCGGCGGCGACGAGGCGGTGCCGGCGGCGATCTACAATCTCGATGACGTGTCCGCCGGTCCGGTGGCGAAGACGCCTTAGCCCAATCGCCGCCATGCGGACGCGTTTCCGGCTGCTCAGCCTCTTGCTCACCACCGCGGGGTGGGGCGGCGTGCTCTGCGCGGCCTCACCTGACTTCAACGTCGCCGACTATGGCGCGGTCGGCGATGGCCGGACGCCGGCCACGGCCGCCATCCAGCGGGCGATCGATGCCTGCGCTGCGGCCGGCGGCGGGCGCGTCGTGTTGCCGGCCGGCACTTTCCGGTCCGGCCCGGTGTTTCTCCGCAGCAACGTGGATTTCCACCTGTCGCCGGGCGCGGTGCTGGCGGGCTCGGAGAACTTTGCCGATTATCCGGCCATCGACGGCCGATGGGAGGGCATCGAACGCAAGATCCACGCCTCGCTCCTCACCGCGCTAAATGCGACCAACGTCGCCATCACCGGCGAAGGCACCCTCGATTGCCATGGCGCGCCCTGGTGGGCCGCGGCGCTCGAGGTGAAACGGCTGCGCCAGGAACAAGGCATCAAGGAGCGCGAACCGGACAACCCGCCGGGCGCTCCACTGGCTTACCCGCGGCCGCGCGCCATCTATCTGCAGGACTGCCGGAAGGTGCGGCTGAGCGGAATTACGATCCTGAACTCCCCTTCCTGGAACATCCACCCGGTCTACTGCGACGACGTGGTGATTGACGGCGTGACGATCACCGCTCCCGCGAAGTCGCCCAACACCGACGGCATCGACCCGGATTCCTGCCGCAACGTGCGCATCGCCAACTGCCGCATCGGCTGCGGCGACGACGGCATCATCATCAAGTCCGGCTACAATGCCGACGGCCGCCGCGTGGGCCGGGTCTGCGAAGACATCGTCATCACGAATTGCGTCATCGGTCCGGCCATCGCCGCGGTCGGCATCGGCAGCGAGACCTCCGGCGGCGTGCGCAACGTGACCGTGTCGAACTGTGTCTTCGACGGCGCCTACAACGGCCTCCGCGTGAAGAGCGGGCGCGGCCGGGGCGCCTTCGTCGAGGATTTCCGCGCCGACAACATCGTCATGCGCAACCTCGGCGGCGAGGCGCTCTCGATCACGACCTACTACGACAGCAAGGATCGCACGCCGCACCCCGTCGACGAGGGCACGCCGGTCTTCCGCCACCTCGCCTGGAGCAACCTCACGATCGACGGCGCCCGGGATGCGGGCGTGATCGAGGGCCTGCCGGAGAGATACCTGGAAGACGTCCGCCTTGACCACGTGGTCGTTCGCCATGTGCGCCGGGGCCTCAGCGCGGTTTTCGTCGACGGCCTGCATCTGTCCGACTGGGACCTCGACGGGCCGGAGAAATCCGCCGTCACCGTCGAGCAGAGTCGCAACGTCCGCTTCTCCTCGGTCAATCCCATGCAGCCGCCGGCCGGTGCGCCCTTCGCCCGCTTCGTTGATGTGGACGGCGCGGTCGTGCGCCACTGCACGCCGCCCGCGGGCACGGCGGTGTTCCTCCAGCTCGCCGGGTCCGGCACGAAGGGCGTCGTGCTGCAGGCGAACTGGCTGGCCGGCGCCGCCCGGCCCACCGAACTCACCGACGGCGCGGCGCCGGGTGAGCTGACGGTGGTGCCATAAGGTGGAACGCGCGGGAATTGGGGAGGGGTTCTTCGCTTCGCTCAAAATGTCGGGCTCGGCAAATCACTCTTCAATCCGGTCAACCCGGGCGCAGCGAAGGATCCGGTTGGATTCGAGCAGGCTTCAAATCGCGAAAAACCGAAATTCGCTCCCGCGCTCTCGGGAGCGAGTGAAACACAAAGGAGGACTCCACCCATGAAGCCGGTCATCTCATGCACCAAGGTCATTTGCTGGCTCGTCCTGGGCTTGCTGGGGCACGCGGCCATCGCGGAGACGCCATCCGCCCCGGCCAGCACGAAGCCAGCGCCGTTTGCCGTCACGGTCGACCGCGCCCGGGACGAGTTCTGCCTGATCGTCGTTCCGGACACGCAGCGCTATGCCGCGTACTTCCCGGAGATCTTTCACTCGCAATTCCAGTGGATCCGCAATTCGTGCGAGGCCCTCAACGTCAAGTACGTCATTCACCTCGGCGACATCGTCGAGGAAGGGCGGGACGAGGAGTGGCGCGTGGCCGACGCGGCCTTCAGCCTCATCGAGGGCGTGGTCCCGTACATGGTCGTGCCCGGCAACCACGATCTCGACCGCGCCGCGCTCAAGGCCGGCTTCCGGGCCACCACGCGCTTCAACGCCGTCTTTCCACCGCTCCGTTTTGCCGGCCGCCCCTGGTACGGCGGACACAAGGGGGTCACGAACGACAACAATTTCGGCTACTTCCAGGCGGCCGGCCGGCAGTTCGCCGTGCTCGGCCTCGAATACGGTCCCTCGGACGAAACGCTGGCCTGGGCGCGCACACTCGTCGGCAATTTCGACGATCTCAGGGTCATCCTCGTCACGCACTGCTACCTGTACGACGACGACACGCGCGTCGGGCCGGGGGACAAATACAATCCGAGCGACCGCGGGCCCGACTGGAATGACGGGGAGGGAATCTGGCGGAAGCTGGTCAACCCAAGCGATGCCATCGGGATGGTGCTTTCGGGCCACATCAAGGGTGACGGCACCGGTCTCCTGGTGAGCAAGACCGACGGCGGTTCGTCCGTGGTGCAGATGCTGTCCAACTACCAGTTCCTGCCGCACGGTGGCGAAGGCTGGCTGCGCATCCTGAAGTTCCTGCCGCGCGAGAAGAAACTCGAGGTCTACACGTACTCGCCCTGGCTCGGCCGCTTCCGCGAGGAGCCGGACCAGCGGTTCTCCGTCGACATTCCCGGCATGTTTCCGTGATGAGCAAGGGAGGCCAGGGTCATTGGCGGCGGGATACCCTCACACCGCGGGTCCAGGGTTGCGGCGGGCGGGCACCCCGCCGCCGGCCAGGGGTTGAACTTGGCGGCGATTGACGCTCCGCCCGAAGCCCGGTTACCTGTGCCTGTGCCCCTGGGAGAAAATCTCTTCGCCGACCTCGGTTACGCGTGGCGGAGCCTCCGGCGCAATCCCGGTTTTGCCGCCCTCGTGCTGCTGACGCTGGCACTCGGCATCGGGGCGGCCACGGCGATGTTCAGCGTGGTCCGCGCGGTCTGGTTGCAGCCGCTGCCGTTCCAGGAGCCCGACCGGCTCGTGGTGATCAAGTCCACGCTGCGCCAGGAGGGTCTGGCCGACTCGTCATCCGCCTATGCCAACATCGCGGACTGGCGCCAGGCGAGCCAGTCGTTCACCGGCCTGGTGGCGTACGACGGCATGCAGGTGCTGGTCCGCGACGGACTGGCCGAGGCCCAGCAGGTCGAGGCGACGATGGTCGACCCGGGGATGTGGGACGTGCTCGGCGTCCAGCCGGTGTTGGGCCGGCGTTTCACGGCCGACGAGGCCGACCATCGCGCGGGCGTGGCGGTGCTCAGCTACGATTCCTGGCAGAGTCGTTTCGGGGGCAATCCCGGCATCATCGGCCGGCGCCTGGTGGTGGACGGACGGCCGGTCGAGGTGGTGGGCGTCATGCCGCGAGGATTCTTCTTCCCGATCAAGAGGACCGAACTCTGGGTGCCGATGTCGCTGAAGAGCGATTGGGACCGGGCGCGCGTGGCCCGGGGGACCGATTCCTGGCACGTGACCGGCCGGCTGGCGCCGGGCGTGAGCCTCGACCGGGCGCGGGCCGAGCTGGCCGGGATCGCGGCCAACCTCGAGCGGGCCCATCCCGATGGCAACGAAGGGCTCGGGGTCCGCGTGGTGCCGTTGAGCCTGGAATTCACCGGCCGGCCGGTCCGGCAGGGTTTGCTTTTTCTCTCGGGCGCGGTGTTCGCGCTGTTGTTGATCGCCTGCGGCAACGTCGCCAGCCTGCTCCTGGTGCGCGGCACGGTCCGGCAGCGGGAGTTCGCAGTGCGCGAGGCGGTGGGCGCCAGCCGCCTGCGGGTCGTGCGGCAGCTCCTGGCGGAAGCCGGCCTGATGGCCGTGCTGGCCTCGCTCCTCGGCGGCGGCCTCGCGGAGCTGGCCCTGCGCGCGGTGCGCGCCTTCGGACCCGGCGACATCCCGCGGCTCGACGAGGCGGCGGTCGACCTCGGGGCCCTCGCATTTTCCACGACGCTGTCGCTCGCCTGCGTCGTGTTGTTCAGCCTGCTGCCGGCGCTGGCGACAACCCGGGCGACACCGCTGGCCATGTTGCGGGCGGGCCGCGGCCAGTCGGCGACGGCCGGGTCGCGCCGGTTGCGGTCGGCCTTTGTCCTCGTCGAATTCGCCCTGGCCGTGGCCCTGTTGGTATCGTCGGTGGTTTTCTTCCGCAGCTTCCAACGCCTCGCGGAGGTCGATTCGGGCTATCATGCGCCGCACGTCCTGCTGGTCGGGTTCATTTTCCCGCGCGAACGGCACGCGGACGGCGTCGATCGCTACGTGAACGAGGTCCTCGAGCGGGTGCGCGCCCTGCCCGGCGTCACCGCCGCGGGCTTTGGCGAGGAGATCCTGTTCGGCGGTGTGCGGCCGCGGGACCTCGGATTCGACGGCGCGGGCGCCGCCGGACGCAACCAGGTGCGGCTGCCGGTTCGATTCGATTCCATCGCGCCGGATTTCTTCCAGGCCGCGGGTGTGGCCTTGCGCGCCGGGCGGTTCTTCACCCGCCACGACGGGCCGGGCTCCGCCCGCGTGGTGATCGTCAACGAGTTGCTGGCGCGGCGGCTGTGGCCGGGGCAGGATCCGATCGGGCGGCGACTCCAGGTCATCGAGAGTGACGGAGCGGCGGACGAGCGCTGGGCCACGGTGGTCGGCGTTGTCGCCGATTTGCGCCGGCAAGGCCCGGACCACGAACCCGTCGCCCAGGGCTTCTGGCCGCTGGCGCAGCGTCCGGAGTCGGGTGGTTCATTTGTCATCGCCACCGCGGGCGACCCGGCCGCGATGGCCGCCTCGGTTCGCGCGGCCGTGGCCGGCGTCGATCGGGCCGTGATGGTGAAGATGCCCAACTCGCTGCAGAACCTGCAGGACAGCCTGCTCGCGGGACGGAAGTTCAACCTCGGGCTGATGGGCTTCTTCGCCGTGGCGGCCGTGACCCTGGCCGGTGTCGGCATTTTCGGGATGATGAGCTATGCCGTGACGCTTCGCTTTCCCGAGTTCGGCGTCCGGCTCGCGCTGGGCGCGGAACCGCAGTCGATCATCCGCCTTGTCCTGGGCGAGGGCTTGCGGCTGGCCGGCTGCGGCATCGGCCTCGGCGCGATCGGCGCCGGTGTCGCCCTGCGCGGGTTCTCGGCGCTGTTGTTCAACACGAGTGCGGTTGATCCGGTGGCGTTTGCCGTCGGGGCCATCGCGGTCGGTGGCGTTGCGCTGCTGGCCTGCTACCTGCCGGCGCGCCGGGTCCTGCGATTGAACCCAGTTTCCGCACTCCAAGCGGAGTGAGCTAAGGATGATTGACAATCCGCTGCGGGACGCCGGCAGGGGATGACCCTGCAGGGGACAGGTCAGTACACGCCGAAGCGTCGCGACAGGGACAGGTTGGCCGTCCTGGAGCGGATATGCGCGATGATTGGGACGATGGTGTCCTTCGTTTCTCGCCGCATTCCGGCTCAAATATTTCAATGAAATACAAACCATGTCCGAAGAAACTGAACATCTTCGAAACATAGTCCTTGCCCCGGCGTCTTCATGGAAACAATTATTCGGTTTTCCCGATCCCACGAAATAGCGTGAACTAATTTTCAGTTCACCCGGTTCTTCAAATACCCCCGCTCGACTCTGGCACGCAGCTGTCCTCCGACCGCGCCATGCCTTTCGGAAACTCATTCCCATGCGTACTCGAAAACTGACCTCAACCCTCGGCCTGCTGGCCATGGGCTTGCCTGCCGGCCTGGCGCTTGCGGCGCCCGCGGTCCCGGCGCCCGCGACGAAACCCACGAATTTCCTGTTCATCCTCGCCGATGACATGGGCTGGAACCAGACCGGCTATGGCGGCTCGACATTCTATGAAACGCCGAACATCGACCGCATCGCACGCGAGGGGATTCGCTTCACGCGCGCCTATTGCGCGGCACCCATCTGCACGCCGTCGCGCGCCTCGATCCTGACCGGCCGCTATCCGGCACGGATCCACCTGACCGAGTACATCCCGGGCGATCCTTATCCTTGGGCCAGGTTGCTGCGGCCGGAGGAGGAAAAAATGCTCCCGCTGGCCGAGATCACGATCCCCGAGATGTTGAAGCCGAAGGGCTACATCTCGGCCATGATCGGGAAATGGCATCTCGCGAAGGACTACGACTACACCCCGGGCCGGCCGGGCGAGCCGGCCTCGCAGGGCTTCGATGTCGAGCACCTCACCGTGAAGCCCGAGGAGGACTCGAACCCCAACAACGACGCGCATCATGTCGTCGAGATCACGAACGAGGCCGTGAAATTCCTCGAAGCCAACCGCGACCGGCCGTTCTTCTGCTACGTGGCGCACAACGTCGTCCACCGCCCGATCATGGAGCACGCCGACCTGATCTACAAATACCGCGAGAAGCAGGCCTCCGACCTGGCGGTCAACAATGCGATCATGGGCGCGATGATCGAGCGCATGGACACCGGCATCGGCGTCCTCCTCAAGAAACTCGACGAGCTCGGCCTGTCCGACCACACCGTGGTCGTCTTCTTCTCGGACAACGGCGGCTACGACAAACTGCAGTCGCAGGACCCGCTCCGCGGCGGCAAATCGATGCTCTATGAAGGCGGCGTGCGCGTGCCCATGGCCATCCGCTGGCCGGGCGTCGTCAAGCCCGGCACGGTCACCGACGTGCCCGTGATCGGCTGCGACTTCTTTCCCACCTTCGCCGAGATCGCCGGCATCAACTCGTTTCCGGAAAAGATCGACGGCGTCAGCCTCGTGCCCCTGCTGCGCGACGGCCGCGCCCCGGCGCGCGATGCGCTCTTCTGGCATTATCCGCATTACCATCGCTTCAACTACCAGCCCTCCGGCGCGATCCGGGTCGGCGACTACAAGCTGATCGAGTGGTACGAGCGCTCGCTCACCGGCGGCCCGCACCCGGTGTCGCTGTTCAACCTCAAGGAGGACGTCGGCGAGTCCCATGACCTCGCCGACCAGATGCCCGATCTGGCCAACCAGCTCTGGGCCCGCCTCCGGCAGTGGCGCAAGGACGTCGGGGCGCAGGAGATGACCATCAACCCGCATTTCGACCCCGCCCGCGCGCTCTTCTGGAGCCCCAAGGTCGATCCGAACAGCGCCACCGCGCTCGGCCTCTACTATTGAGCGATGGCGTTGACGGCGACGTTTCCTGCCACGTGTCGGACCAGTCCCCGACTGGCCCTCCCCGGGCCGGTCGAGGACCGGCCCCCACGGAGTGCCGGTTCCGACCATTTCCTCAGCGCCGCCCCATGAGCTGGACCCAGAACTACACCCCGGTGAGCCACAGCCTCGCGGCTTCCGCGGTGTTCGCGGCGGCCCCGGCCGTCGTGCTCCTCTGCCTGCTGGCATTCTTCCATGTGCGGGCGCATCGTGCCGCGCTGGCGGGCCTGGCCACGGTGCTGCTCGTGGCCATCGCGATCTACCACCTGCCGGTGCGGGTCGCATTCGCCGCGGCCGGATACGGGGCGCTCTACGGCCTGCTGCCGATCGGCTGGATCATCCTCAACGTCATTTTTCTCTACGACATCGCGGTCACGACCGGGCAGTTCGAGATCATGAAGCAGTCCATTGCGGGGATCTCGGCCGACCGCCGGATTCAAGTGCTGCTGATCGCGTTCTGCTTCGGGGCGTTCATCGAGGGCGCGGCCGGTTTCGGCGCGCCGGTGGCGATCTCCGCCGCCATGCTCATCGGCATCGGCTTCCGGCCGCTGCAGGCGGCGGCACTCTCGCTGATCGGCAATACCGCGCCGGTGGCGTTCGGCTCGCTCGGCATTCCGATCATCTCGTTGGCGCAGGTCACCGGGCTGCCCCTGGCGGGGCTGAGCGCCATGGTGGGCCGGCAGCTGCCGGTCTTCAGCCTGGTCATTCCGTTCTGGCTGATTGCAGCGCTCGCCGGGTGGCGGGCGATGCGTGAGGTCTGGCCGGCCTGCCTGACGGCCGGCCTCGTCTTTTCGGTGGTGCAGGCGCTGGTGAGCAATCTCCACGGGCCGTGGCTCGCGGCGCCGGCCAGCGCCCTGGCGGGCCTGGGCGCCTTGCTGCTGCTGCTGCGCTTCTGGCGGCCGCGCACGCTGTGGCGTTTCCCCGAGGAGAAGACGGCTGCCGCGCCGGACCCACGCGCCGGCGGCCCGACGGGACGGGCGATTTTACGGGCCTGGTCGCCCTGGTTGATCCTGACGCTGGTGGTCCTGGTCTGGGCGTTGCCCGTGACGAAGTCGGCGCTCAAGGGCGTGGGCGAAACGACCTTCGCCATTCCCGCCTTGCACAACGTCGTGCTCAAGGCGCCGCCGCTCGTGACCGAGCTCAAGCCGGAGGGCGCCCTGTACACGCTGAACCTGCTGTCCGCGACCGGCACCGCGCCGCTGCTCTCGGCCCTCCTCGCCGGCCTTGTGCTCGGCGTCGGGCCGGTGCGACTCGCGCGCACCTATTTGCACACGATCTGGCGCGTGCGGCTGTCGCTGCTGACGATCTCGTGCATGCTGGCCCTGGCGTTCACCTCGCGGTACGGCGGTCTCGACTCAACCCTGGGGCTGGCGTTTGCCAGTTCCGGCGCGCTGTTCCCGTTCTTTTCGCCGGTGCTGGGCTGGCTCGGCGTGGCGCTCACGGGAAGTGACACGGCCTCGAACGTGCTCTTCGGCAACCTGCAGCAGGTGACCGCGCAGCAGGTGGGCATCCCGCCGCTGCTGGCGGCGGCGTCGAACAGCACCGGCGGCGTCATGGGCAAGATGATCGACGCCCAGAGCATCGTCGTCGCCGGCGTGGCCACCGGGCAGCAAGGGCAGGAGGGCACCATCCTGCGTTCGGTGTTCTGGCACAGCCTGGCGCTGGCGGCGCTCGTCGGCCTGCTCGTGCTCCTCCAAGCCTACGTCATTCCCGGTGTCGTGCCCTGAGGCGGCCGGCCGGGCCATCTTGACCGCACCATGAGAAAATCCCTTCGGCTCCTGTCCTGGCTCCTCGTGTTCGCCCTGCCCGCGGCCCTGCTGGCCGCCGAGGCCGGCCGTTACCTGCCCGCGGCCGATTACGACCTCGCGGCCATCATCCCGGCCGCGCCGGCGGCGGATTCGCTGGCGACGCTGGCCGACCTCGAAACCGTCTACCAGGTGCAGCAGCGGCGCACGCCCGAGCAGGCGGCCGTGGCGGCGTATTTTGCGGTGGACGACGTCTTCCAATACGACGCGGTGCTCGGCGCCTGGTTCAACGCCCGCAACCTGCCGGCGACGGCGGCATTCTTCGCGCAGGTCGAGGCCGACCGGTTTGCCATCAGCTCGATGGCGAAGAAACTCTGGAGCCGTCCGCGGCCGCCGCTGCTGGACCCGCGCCTCCGGCCCTGCATCGAGCTGCCGGTGAGCGGCTCCTACCCCAGCGGGCATGCCACGCAGGCGTACCTGTGGGCCGGCCTGCTCGGCGAGGTTTTCCCGGAACATCGCGCCGCGCTGAACGAGCGGGCCCAGCTCGTCGCGTGGTCGCGCATCGTTGCCGGCGTGCATTATCCGACGGACATCGCCGCCGGCCGGATTCTCGGCGAGCGACTGGCGCGCGATTTCCTCCGGCAGCCCGATGTCCAGGCGGCGCTGGTCCGAATCCGCGCCGAGGTGTCGCCGTACCGCCAGCCGGCGCCCGCCAAATGATCTTCGGCATGAACCTCCCGCGCCTCCTGCTCCCGCTCCTTGGCCCGCTCGCCGTCCTCGCCGCCGACGCGCCGCCGGCGCCGAAGCCCGCGCCGGGCGCCGCGGGTTGGTCGTTCACCGAACTCCGGCGGATTCCCGCCGCCGAGGCGCGGCAGGGCGTCGCCACCGACGGCACGTTTCTCTATGCGATCACCAACCACGGCCTCGGCAAGTACCGCGCCGACACCGGTGAGCGCGTGGCCGCCTGGGAGGGCCCGGCGGACGGCCCCATCATCCACCTCAACGCCGGGATCGTGTATCAAGGCCGGCTCTGGTGCGCGCACTCCAACTATCCCGGCGTGCCGATGTTCAGCTCGGTCGAGATCTGGGACACGAAGGACCTGCGTCACGTCGGCAGCCACAGCTTCGGCCGCACGGACGGCTCGCTGACGTGGCTCGACCGGCGCAACGGCCATTGGATTGCGTGCTTCGTCCACTACGCGAAGAAAGGCGGCGAGCCCGGCCGCGGTCCCGAATGGACGCGGCTGGTCGAGTACGACGACGACTGGCGCGAGACGGGCGGCTGGGGCTTCCCACCGGACCTGATGGCCGCCCTGGGCCAGCGCGGCTACAGCATTTCCGGCGGGGCGATGGGTCCCGGTGGACACCTCTTTGCCACGGGGCACGACAACACCGAACTCTACGTGCTCGATTTCCCGCGCGAGGGTCCGCAGATGGCCTGGAGCGCCACCTTCCCGGTGCCCGCGGAAGGCCAGGCGTTCAGCTGGAATCCGGCGAAGCCCGGCGAGATCTGCATGATCCTCAAGCGCACGAAGGAGATCATCGTCGGGCGCGTGACGTCACCGCCGAATCCCTGAATTCACCTTGCCATGAAAATCTCCCGGACATTCCTGCCGCAGATCCTCCGCGCGTCGGTGTGGCTGGCCGGCGGGGTGCTGGCCGTCACCGCGCCCGCCCATGAGCAGACCCTGCCCGCCGCGGGTGAGGCGCGGGCGCTGGCCGAGGCGGGGCCGCAGGCGGCGGATCCCGCCCAGGCGGCCGCCGACACCTGCCGCCTGCGCGTGCGACTCGAGGACGCCGCGACGCACGCTCCGATCGGAGGACTCATCCGGGTCACGCCGCTCGACGGCGGCGCGCCGGCCGTGCTCGCCGGGCTTTTCGAAAGGCCGGCGGGCTGGTTCTCGATGCCGGCCACGGCGGAGGTGAGGATCCCGCCGGGCCGCTATCGGGTGGAGGCGATTCATGGCATCGACTCCGAGGTGGCGCACCGGTCGGTCGAATGCCGGCCGGATGCGCCGACGGATGTCGTGTTGCCGCTCGTGCGTTTCTACGACGCGGCGGCGGCGCACCTCCACAGCGGCAACACCCACCTCCACTTGCTCCTGCACTCGGGGGCGAAAATGGGAGTCGACCTGCACGATCGCGCCGAGTCCGATGCCTACCTGCACACGGTCGGCGCCTCCGACGGGCTCGACCTCGTCTATGTCTCGTACCTGACCGCGCCGGGCGCGGTGATCATCTCGAACGAATACACCGACGAGGACTTCGCGCACCTGTCCGAGGGCGTGACGCGGTTCGTCAACGGCGTCGAGCTTCGCCATGGCGGCAAGCGGGTCGAGGAGCGGCCGCCCGCGGGCGCGGCGGTCCGGGAAACGAAGTTGTATCCGCTCGATTCCTCGCGCTCGAGCCTGACCTACGGGCACGTGCTGCTGCTGGACCTGGTGAAGCGGAGCATGCAGGCCAGCATCGGTCCCGGACTTTCCGCCGACCCGGCGGCGACGGACGGTGTGCCGCTGCGGGCGGGCATCCTCGACGGGCGCCACCAGGGCGCGGGCATCGTCTGGTGCCATGGCACGATGGGCCTGGAAGGGGTGCCCGACTGGGTGGCGGGCGTGATCGACGCCCAGAACATCTATGACGGTGGCACCGAGGGCACCTTCGACACCGTCTATTATCCGTACCTGAATGCCGGCCTGAAGGTTCCGTTCTCGACCGGCACCGACTGGGGCATCACGGATTTCAACCGGGTCTATGTGGCGGCCGCACCGGCCTTGTCGAGCCAGGCGTTCCTGCACGAGCTGACCGAGGGGCGGACCTACATCACCAACGAGCCGTTGCTCGAGTTCCAGGCGGGCGGCGAGTCGTCCGGCGGCACGATCAAGCTCGCGGCCGCCGGCCAGGTGACGGTGCGCGGCCGGGCGGTCGGCCGTTCGGATTTCGTCCGGCTGCAACTGGTGCAGGACGGCCGGGTCGTCCGCGAGGCGC
Source organism: Lacunisphaera sp. (assembly GCA_035545835.1). Classification (GTDB taxonomy): domain Bacteria; phylum Verrucomicrobiota; class Verrucomicrobiia; order Opitutales; family Opitutaceae; genus Lacunisphaera. The sequence continues at coordinate 52,991 of DASZXO010000078.1, read as the reverse complement.
CCTGCCGGCCGGTCGGCGGGCATTTCGAGGCGGAGCTCGAGGCCGATGTGCCGGTCGCGCAATCCGGCTGGCTCGCGCTGCGGATCGATCCGATCCAACCCTACGAGATCCGTTCCCGCTACTCCGGGCGCGGCATCAATGTCCTCGGCAAGGCAATCTTCGCGCACACGAGCCCGGTGTATGTGTCGGTGGCGGGCCGGCCGGTGTGCGACCGCGCCGCCGTCGTGGTGCTGCGCGATCGCGTGGACGCGGCGCTCAAGCGCATCGAGGAGGGCGGCACGTTCGCCAGCGAGGCGGAGCGCGCCGGCATCCGGCGTCTTTATGTCGAGGCGCGGGACTCGCTCGACGCGCTGCTCGCCTCGGCGCCCCGTTGATGGCGGAGCCCGACCAGGTCGCCCTGGGAGCGCCCGGACCAGAGCGTGCGGAAGCGCCGGTGCGAATGGTTGAAACTTTTCCGGTCCCTTTCGCATTCCCGCCTGTCCCTTTGGCCTTCCGTCCCTCTAGATGCAGGTGGTGCCCGCGCTCGCCGGCGCGAGTCTCACCGGTAACGTCCGCCCACTACCCCCGAGGAACACAGCCATGTCGATTCGAAGAGTTGTCCCGGACATATCGTCCGGCCAGATGGTCCAGAGCCGAAAGTTCTACACCGAGTTTCTCGGTTTCGATGTCGGGATGGACATGGGCTGGATTGTCACGTTTGTGTCGCCGCAGAATCCAACGGCGCAGCTGACGATCGTACAGGCGCAAGCACAGATGCCGACCCCCGCGGTGTCCATCGAGGTGAGTGACGTCGATGCCGTGTATGCGAGGGCGGCGGAACAGGGGATCAAGATTGTCTATCCACTCACGACGGAGCCTTGGGGAGTGCGGCGCTTCTTCGCCGCCGATCCGAACGGCGTCATCCTCAATATTCTCAGTCATGCAAAGAACGCCTGACCGGGCGCTCGGGCCCAAGCCCACCTCCGTCACCTCTCCTGCCGGTGCAGGGGCCGCGCCGGCGGCGGGCGGGGACCAGCCGTGATGTCAGGCCGCGCCAACCCGTGCCGCCACCCGCACCCATGAACGCCGCGGTCGAAGCCCTGAGGCGACTCTTCGCCGCGGTCAATCGCAACGACATGGATGCGATGACGAAGGATTTTGACCCGCAGATTGTGCGGGTCGAACCCGATGGCTTTCCCGGCGCCGGAACCTATCGCGGCATCCCGGAAGTGCGGGAAAATATCCGCAAGGGACGCGGAACCTGGGCCGAGGGAACGTGCGAGCCGGAGAAGTTCCTCGTCAACGGGAGCAAGGTCGTGGTGTACCTGCACGCCTGGGTCCGGCTGAAGCAGGCCACGAACTGGACCGGCGGGAGGTTCGCGGACGGATTCGTATTCCGCCACGGCAAGATCACCGAGTACCGGACCTTTCGTGAGCGGGCCGCGGCCCGGGAATGGGCGGGCATTGACGGGCCGGATCCCAGCTAGCCTGCGCTCCGGAGGGCAGGTCCCTCCGGTTCAATACTCCAGCCGCTCGCTGCCGAGCAGGGGTGTGAGCGGGGGCAGCCGCCGCGGCGGCGAAGCCTGCTCGTAGGCGTAAGCCAGGCGCACGATCGCCTCCTCCGCGAAAGGCCGGCCGAGGATCTCGAGGCCGACGCCGACGCCATCGGCATTGAAACCCGCCGGCACGACAAGGGTCGGCAGCCCGGTCGCCGAGCTGATCGTGTTGCCCCGGCCGGCGCGGCGCGGATCGGGCAGGCCGGCGGACGCGCCGCCGTCCGGCACCTCCTCCGCGAGCGTGCGGGCCGGCTTCGTCTCGTGCGGATAGACGAGCGCGTCGAGTTTCTCGCGGTCCATCAGGTCGATCGTGAACTGCCGCAGCGCCAGGCGCGCCTCGTAATTCGCGCGGTAGGCCGGATTCGCGGCGGGGTCGGGGGCCTGCAGGTCACGCTCGTACTTCGCGCGCAGGCGGCCGAGGATGCCGCCGGACGCCAGCAGGTCCGACAGGGTCTTGACCGGGAATTCCCGACCACGCGTGGAAAAATAGTACTCGAGCCCGGCGCGGCTGTCGGCGCCGTCGCCACTCGAGACATCGCGGACGCGCTGCCAGAGATCCACGCCGGTCGGCACCGGGTCGACCACGATTGCGCCTTCGGCCTGCAGCCGCGCGATGGCCGCGTCGATCAACGCAACCGCCGGCGCGTCCTCCGGCTCCGGGCCGAAGAGCTGGCGCAACACGCCGATGCGTGCGCCCTTCAGGCCGCCCGGCTGCAGGGCGTCGCGGTAACCGGTCGCGGAGGTGCGGCCCAGGCTCGCGAGCGTGAAGAGATCGGCGGGATCGGCGCCGGCGATCGCGCCCATGAGGATGGCCGCGTCGGTGACGTTGCGCGCAATGACGCCCGCGCGATCGAAGATGGGCGATTGCGGAATGAGGCCGCGGCGCGAGACGAGGCCCTCGGTCGGGCAGAAGCCGACGAGGTCGTTTTTGGTGGCCGGGTTGCGGATCGACGATCCGGTCTCGGTGCCGAGCCCGGCCCAGCCGAAGAGGGCGGCGACGCCGACGGCCGTGCCGGCCGAGGAGCCGCCCGGGATTTTCGAGGGATTGTACGGGTTGAGCGTCTGGCCGCCGAGGGAACTGGTGCCCGTGGCGCCGCGCGCGAACTCGTCGAGATTGGTCTTCGCGAGGATGATCGCGCCGGCGGCGCGCAGCCGCGCGACGACCGTGGCATCCGCCGCCGGATAGGTGCCCGCCAGCGCGCGGGCGCCGCCGGTGGTCGGCAGGTCGGCGGTGTCGATGTTGTCCTTCACCAGCAGCGGCACGCCGTGCAGCAGGGAACGCGGGCCGCGGGCGCGGCGCTCGGCGTCGAGCGACCGCGCCTCGTCGAGCGCGTGCGGGTTCAGGCACAGGATGGCGTTGAGCTGCGGGCCGGCGTGGTCGTAGGCCGCGATGCGCTGGAGGCAAACCTGCACGACCCGCTCGGCCGTCAGGCCGTCGGCATACGCCTGCTGCAACTCCGGGATCGTGGCGGTGGCGAGGTCGAGGGTCCTGGCGCCGAGCCCGGCGGCCGCCGCGAGCGCGGCCACGACCGGCCACGCCCGGCGCCGGGGGAAGCGGGGCAGGGTGACGCGAATCGGGCCGGGCGGAATCACCGGGCGAAGGCGACCAGCTTCTTGGTGCCGTTGTCGATCCAATCGTGGTCGAGCTCGACGCCGAGGCCCGGGCCCTCCGGCACGGTGAGGAATCCCTCCCGGTCGATCGCATAGGGGTTGCGCTTGAAGATCGGGAAGTACAACGGGAACACCTCGAGGAAGCGGCTGTTGGGGAATGCCGCCGCGACGTGCAGGTTGCCGACGTCGAGCAGCGGCGTGGCCGCGGCGTGGATCTCGAGGTTGAAACCCTTCTCCGCCGCCATGCGCATGGCGCGCGCGAGCCCCGTGATGCCGGCCTTGATGTGGCAGTCGCCGCGGACCATCGCGCAGACGGAGCGATCGAGGTAGAGCGGCAGCCGGTCGAGGTCTACGCTCTCGGCGCACAGCAGCGGCGTCTTGAGCCGGGCGGTCAGCTCCCGCAGGCCGGCGACGTGGTCGTCGTGGATCGGTTCCTCGAACCAGGTGAAGTTCAGGCGGTCGAGGGCATGCCCGATCTCGAGGGCCTCGTCGAAGGTGTAGCGCGACGTCGCGTCGATCATCAACGGGAAGTCGGGACCGACGGCCGCGCGCACCGTCTCGAGGACCGGGATGTCGTGCTGCGGGCCGGCCCAGATGTGCAGCTTGTACCCGTGGTAGCCGGCGGCCTTCACCGCCTGCGCCTCGCGCCCGAAGTCGTCGAGGGAATTGAAGAAGCGGGTCGAAGTCTGGTAGCCCGGGATGCGGCGGCGTTTCACGCCGAGCATCTGGGCGACGGACTGGCCGCGCGCCTTGCCGAGGATATCCCACACCGCGACGTCGATCATCCCGAGCATCGCCTCGGTGACGTTGCGCAGGTCGCGCAGCTTCATCTTCAGCGCCGCCCACGCCTTCGGCCAGTCGTTGAGATCCTGCCCGAGCAGGCGCGGGGCGAAGAAGTCCTCGAGGAGGCACACGATGGCGCGGGCCTCGTTCTGCTTGCCGTAGGCCATGCTGTAGCCCCGGAGGCCCTCGTCGGTGACGAGCGTGAGCAGCGGGAACGGCCAGACGTTCCATTCACCGGTCGGGAGAGGCTTGCCCTTGTACCAGGCGGAAGCGTCGATTTCGAGGATGCGGGTTTCGATCTTGGTTATCTTCATGGAAAGGGGTGGGCTCAGTAGCCGAGGGTGCGGTCGACGAGGTTGAGCAAGGGTTCGCCGGCGAGGTACCGCCGCAGGTTCTCGGCAAACAGGGTGCAGACGTGTTCGTCGTAACGCGGCGTGACGCCCGAGATGTGGGGCGAGATGATGACGTTCTCCATCGCCCAGAACGGGCTGTCCGGCGGCAGCGGTTCGGTGGCAAACACGTCAAGCCCGGCGCCGGCGATCCAGTGCTCGCGCAGCGCCCGGACCAAGGCGACCTCGTCGACCACGCCCCCGCGGGCGACGTTGACCAGGAACGCATCGGGCCGCATGCGGCGGAGCTCGGCCTCGCCGAGCAGCCCGCGGTTGGCCGGCGTCAGCGCGGTGGTGACGACGACGTACTCCGCCTCGGGCAGGACCGCGGCCAGCTCCCCGGGGCCGACGATGCGTTCCGGGATCGTGCCGGCCGGGTCGCCGGTGCCGGGCACGGCGAAACCGGTGTCGGCGCGCCGCGCTGGGTCGCGCTTGACGGCCAGCACGCGCAGCCCGAGGGCGGCGCACTGGCGGCCGATCTCGCGGCCGATGCTGCCGTAGCCGACGATGAGGACGGTGGCACCGCGGAGTTCACGCCCGGGGAACTGCTCGTGATGGTTCTTCGGGTGCATCGGCCAGGTGGCGCGGCGCTGGAAGGACAGGTAGCCGAGGAAGTCGCGCGCGAGTGCGATCATCATGCCCAGCGTGTATTCGGCCATCGTGACCGCGTGGACCCCGCTGGCGTTGGTGAGCGCCACGTGCGGTGCGTGCCAGAGCGGCGTGCCGATGACGGCGTTCATGCCCGCGCTGCGACACTGGAACCAGCGCAGGTTCGGCAGCCTCGCCAGCGTCAGGGGCGGGAAGACCGAGAAGAGCACCTCGATTTCCGGCGTGAGCAGCGCTTCGAGCCCGGCCCGGTCGCGGGCGGCCTGTTGCGTGATGACGAGGCGGGGCGACACGGCGCGAAGGAATTCGAGCTGCGCGGGCGGGAACGGCCGGGCGCAGAACACATGGACCTGGGGCGACGAGCTCATGCGGGATTGACGGGACGTGATCTCAGCGGAATTGAAACGCGAACAGCTTCGCGCCGGTGAGTTCGACCTTCACGCGGACGACCCGGCCGGCCAGGGCGCCGAGGTCGGGCGCGGCGCGCCACGCGGCGCGCAGGGCGACGCCGTTCTCCCGCAGCGGCATGCTGTCGGCGAGGGCGAAACCCGGCAGCGGGCGGCCTTCCGCGTCCTGCAGCTCCACCCGGGCCGAGCCGCCGGAGGCATCGACGTTCAGCTCGAGATGATCGCCGGCGAACGTGAGCGGCCTGGTCACGAGCGTGGCGGCGCCGCGCGCGGGATCGGCCGGCGTGACGGCCACGAAACCGTCGAGCCGTTGCACGAGCCGGAGCAGGCGGTCGTGGATGCCGCCCTCGTGTTCGACGCCGCCGTAGAGCGCGCCGCCGTGCTCGGTGAAACGCACGGTGCCGTACTGCCAGATCTCGTCACCGCGGCGCACCATGCCGTGCTCCATCAGCGCCTCGAGCACGGTGCGGCCAGCGAGCTCCCAGCCGCCGGGGAAATAGTAGGGGTCCTCGTAGCGCGTCCAGTTTGTGCCGTCGCGGCTGACCATCATGAAGCTGCCCGGCCGGATGTTGCCCTTGGCCAGGTAGCGCCAGGGGAAGGCCACGTAGACGTCGGGGGCCCAGGCGTACTTGTGGGCCTTGAAGCGATAGACCTGGCCGCCGGTGTCGATGATCGGAATCTCGCCGCGTGCCGGCCGGGCCAGGATCATGTCGTCGATGAACGGCCGCGCCACCGGCGTGAAGGGGAACGGCTTGAACAGGTCGGCGATCTCGATGTGGCCGGCGCGGCGCTGGCCCTTGCCGTCATCGGTCACGCAGCGAAAGTACGCATGGTAAAAGCCCCGCTGGTCATCCCAGAAAAAAGACGTGCTGCCGTCGGTGTCGAACGGGAGGGCCGTGGTCTCGTTGCGCTCGAAATGGACGCCGTCGGGCGACGTGTAGAGATAGTAGCCGCGATAGTAGGACCACGAGAGGTACTTGAAACGCTCCGCCGGCGGCGCGGCCGGGTTCGGGTCGCGGATGATGGAACCCTGGCCGGCGTCGGGGATGACGATGTTCGTGGCGCGCTCGCCTTCCCACGGATAGAGGCCGAGGGCGGGCTTGTCCCAGTGGAGGCCGTCGCGCGAGGTCGCGTAGCAAATGGCGTGCGCCTTGCCGCCCCACATGCCGCTGTTCGTGTAGAGCATCCCGAGCCGGTCGCCGTCGTCCCAGATGCTGCAGACGTCCGGGATGGTCGAGCCCATGCGCGGCGTCGGCTCCCAGGCCGCGGTGTTGCGGAGGTCCGTTTCCTGGTGCGACTCGGGCGCGTGAACGCGGAAGGCGACGTTGTCGGTCGAGGCGAGCAGGGCGCCGTCGATCAGCACGTGCTTGCGCGAGCCGAGCGCGAAGGGCGCGGCGGGATCGCGGCCGGCGGCAAAGAGCAGCGGCGGGCCGTCGGGCCGGTTGGCCGGGCGCGGATCCGGCCCATAGTTGCGCGAGAAACCCGCGGGCGGCGTGAACTCGCCCGGGTAGCGGTTCACGTCGGAGATGCGGTATTCGTCGATCCGCCCGTGGACGTTGGCCCCGAGGCTGAACTCCTTGAGGACACCGAGCATGGGCAGGAAGCCGCCTTTCGCCGGCAGCGGCTGCAGGCGGCCATCGACGAAGTGGCGGAGCTGGCGTTCCTCCGCACTGAAACAGAACGCGAGGTGGTGCCAGGCGCCGTCGCCCAGGCGGGCGGTGTCGGTCGGGATCGAAAGCTCGAACGAGTAGATCCGCGGGTTGGCCGAGCTGAGGGAATCGTGCACCGGCGGAATGGTGGTGTGGCAGAGCAGGGTGAAGGCGGTGCGCCCGGGCTCGAGCTGCAGCCGGTCCTCCATCGGCAGCCCGCGGGGGTAATCCTGCTCGTTGCGCAAGGCGAAGAACGTCCCGGCCACCGGCTGCGGGCCGGCGGCCTGGAACCAGAGTTCGATCGTCCAATCGAAATAGCCGAGGTTGAAGCGCTCCGGCACCTGGCTGCCCTGGCCGAGCAGCGACACCGAGCCGTAACGCTGGCGATTATCGAGCCAGAACACGCGGGCGATGGCCGGGTCCGGGACGTAGAGGGCGTGGCCGAATTTTCCGGGCACGAGCCCGTATTTGCCGTCCACGTGCAACGGCTCCGCCGGCGGCTCGCCCTTGCCCTCGGTGCGGACGTACCATTCGTCGTAGGCCGCCTGCAGTCGCAGGTCGTAACCGTGGTGGCTGGCGTCCGTGAGGACCATGTTGGGGTAGGTCGGCTCGTCGAACAACCAGAGCGCGACCGTGTGCGTGTCGACGCCCGGCGAATCGGCGGCGGTGAGCAGCGGTGGTGAGGCCGCCAGCGCGGCGAGCAGGAGCAGGCCGGCGAGGGAGCGATGGATGCGGCAGGACCAGATCGGAGACGTGGGTGGTATCATGTGGGCGGGAATTGTTTCGACGGTGGGTCGCCGGGCGACGGAAGCGGGGCGATGGCCGGATTTCGGAGACCCACCCCGCCTTGACCGGCACCCCTCCTGGTGGAGGGGGACTTCGTCGGCGCGGGCTCGGGTCCCCTCCAGCCAGAGGGGTGGCGCGGAGCGCCGGGGTGTGTCAGGAGGTCATGCGGTGCGTTGAAGTTGTAACGGATGGGGCTGGTGCCGGCGCGACCAGGTGTCACGGACGCTTCTTATCGGTCAGCTCGCTCAGGTGGAGCGTCATCGCGAAGACCTTTTCGTCATCGATGCTGCAGGCGGTGAAGGTGACCGACGGGTCGGCGCTCTTCGTGTCGAACGAGAGCAGCCCGAACGTCTGCTTGTCATTGTAGGCGAAAAGCGCGCCCGGCTCGAGGGAGTGGACAATCTCGTTGGTCAGGCGGCAGTTCTCCCAGTCGTAGAGCGCGTAGCCGTTCGGCCGCGTGATCTTCCGGATGTCGGTGCGGTGACGGTCGCCGGAGACCAGCACGACGCCGGCGATGTGATGGGCGGCCAGGAAGTCGAAGATCTCGGTCCTTTCCTCGTGGAAGCCGTTCCACGTGTCGCGGACGCCGGGCTTGGCGTCGTAGGCCCACGGCGTGCCCGAGACGATGACCTTGAAGGTGGCCTGCGACCGCTCCAGGCCGCGCAGCAGCCAGGCCTTCTGCGCCGGGCCGAGCATCGTCGGGTTGGCGTCGTACGGGTTCGTGCGGTAGAACCGCCCGTCGAGCATGAAGAACTCGACGTCGGCGATCTTGAAGCTGAACCAGCAGGCCGGCCATTCGTCGCTGCCGTAATACGGGTTGACCCATTGTTCCTTGAAGTAGTCGAGCATCGGCATCTTCCAGGCCGGCTTGTCCTTGTACGGTCCCATCCAGCAGTCGTCGGTGGCGACGTCGTGGTCGTCCCACATCGCGTAGTTGCTGGTCGCGGAGACCATCCGGCGGAACTCGGGCCGCGACTGGCGCTGGTAATAGCAATACCGGATGTCGTCCGGCTCGAGCGGGGTGTCGATGTAGACGTTGTCACCCAGCCACAGGAACGCCGCCGGCTGGTGCAGCCGGATCACATCCCAGATGCGTTCGTGCCACGGCGTGTAGCCGGCGCCGCCGCCGAAGACCACCTGGAACGAGGCCGGCCGGTCCGCCCGCGGATAGGTGTGGAACGACAGCGGCGCGGCTTTTTCCGCCGGCGCACCGTCCACGAGCACGCGGTAGTAATACAACGTGCCCGGCCGGAGTCCGGACACCGTCGCGATCGCGGTGTAATCGCGGGCCGGGTCGCTGCGGACGACGGGGGACAAGACCGGGTCGGCCAGGTCATCGTGTTCGCTGACGGCCACGCGCAGGCTGACCGTGTGGGCCGTGCGCACCCAGAAGCTCGCGCCGCCGTCGGTCACGCGGCCCAGCATGGGTCCCTGGATGACTTCGAGGTGAAACGGCGCGGCATACGCCTGGAACTCCGGCGATTCGACGAGGGGCCGGAGCAGTTCCCTGGGGCCGGCGAAGAAACGACCCAGCGGCAGTCCGTGGTCGACCGCGGCCTTCACCTCGGTCATCGCTTCGGCGAGCCGGTGCTGGCGGGTGAGCGCCACGGTGAGGTTGAACCGGGCCTCCAGATCCTCGGTGTCCTGCTCGAGCAGGTGCCGGCAATACGCCTCCGCCTGCTCCGGGCGTCCCGCAATGGTCTCCAGGAGGGCCTTCTGTCCACGCCGCATGTATTCGGTCGCCTCGTCGCGGGAAAAGAACCGGCTTTCCAACGCTCCCGCCGTGGAGATTTCCCACGCGTTCTCCGCCCCGTAGTACGGATGCTTGCTGCCGTTGAGGTACGCATCCGGCGGGGCAAACTCGCCCTCGGGGTTGTCCGGCTTGGGCGGGATTGGTTGCGCGCCGCGGGCGGCGGCAACGATGATGGCGAGGACCGGGAAAAGAAAGGGTGAGGCCTTGTTCATGATGCAGTGAGGTGAGGGTGAAGGGAGTGGTTGGGTGCGGAGAGTTTCAGCCGGCCCACACCCCCCGGCGTTTCGCGCCACCTTCGCCGGGTGTGAATGTGCAGGGCGGGGTCTCCGAACCCCGCCGTGGAGTGGCGGACAGCGGATGCGAGACGGAACCTGGAGATTCCGCCCTGCCATCCTCTTGCCGCCCCGGCGGCTCGATCACGTGGTGCAAATCCATGACCCTGTCTCAGCCGTCGTGGAAGCTGTCGTGCACCCCGTAGCCCTCGAGGACCTTCAGCGGCACGCGCCGGTACCACGACGGGCCCTCGGCCGCCAGGCGGTCGAGCTGGTCGCGGTGGCCGAGCCGCTGCACCGCGGCCCACTCGCTCAGGCGGGCGGCGCGGCGCTCGCCGTCCCAGGTGGAAAATCCGTCCGCGCCCGCGTCGTAGTATTTTTTCGCCAGTTTGGCATAGCCGGCGGGAAGCTGCGCGCGCGGCATCAACCCGGGCCAGATGTGCAGGCGATCGCCTCCGAGCGCGCGCCAGCCGCGGATGAAATCGAGCGGGGTGTTCGGGTCCGGCATGAGATAATCGACGATCCGGTCGCGGATCCAGGTGTCCACGTCGCAAGCATAACGCAGCGGATGAAACGGCGAGGGGTCGTCGTCGTACTTGTGCGGCTGGGCATAAAGCGTGACCGCCAGCGAACGGCCGGGCTTCTCGTCGACGAGGGCCTTCACCTCGCGCAGGTAGTCCGTGACGATCCCGGCGCAGTGGCGCTGCCAGCGCGGGTCGTTCTCCGGCAGCTGGCGCGGGTCGACCCCGTGTTTGGCCACGAACGACTGCACGGTCGGCTCCTCGTAGAAAACGAAGGGCGTGGAGCGGTTCAGGTGCAGTTGCACGCCGTCGATGCCGCGCTCGAGCGCCTCGCGCAGCAGCCCGATCCAGTGGGCCCGCACGCCCGGGTAGGCGAGGCTGAGCGAGGTCAGCGGGCGGCCCTCGCGATCGCGCTTGGCCCATTCGGGATGCGCCCGGGCATCGTCGGCCCGCGCGATGGGGGCGCGGTTCATCGGATACTGGAGGCCGATCATCCGCAGCGAGGCGAACAGTTTGACGCCATGCTCGTGCGCCACCCGCGTGAACGCGGCGAGCGGCTCGACGGGCTCGTCGCGCCAGGGCCGGTCGTACGGTCCCATGTAGCCGAGCTTGGTGTCGAACAGGCAGAAGTTCCCGCGCATGGCCTCGAACACCAGGATGCCGATGTCGGAATCCGCATAGGGCGCGAACTCGTTGCGGTACCATTGCAGGTCGGGCGGGCGGAAGGTGTAGGTGCCGGACGTGTGCCCGGTGAACTGGCCGGTGCAGAAGAGCATCGCGCCGCGCCGGGTGTCCGCCGTGGCCTGGGTGGCGCGCCAGGCGCCCGCCTCGGCGGCGGCGACCGGCACGAGCTTCACGTAGGCGAGATTCGAGATCGGCCAGTGGTGCTCGTTGTTGTACGGCGCGTCCGGCTGGCGAAAGACCAGCGCGCGGCCGGTCACGTCGGCGGTTTTCCAGTAGGCCTCCTGGATCGACTTGTTGTTGAAATTGTTGACGCCGACCTTGGGGTCGCCGCGCTCGTTGGCGACGCCATCCTCCATCGCGACGCGCCGGAAGGCGGGCTCGTGGTCGAGCTTCACCTGGATCAGCCCGTAGGGGGAATCGATGTTGTAGTCCGTCTTGGTGTAATTGATCCCGAGATGGATCCGGCACAGGCCCGCGGCCTCGAGCGGCAGCGTGAGCTCGCCGCAGTCGTGCTCCGGCGTCGCGTAGAGCATCGTGCCTTTCACTCCCTCCTCGGTCTCGTAGTCGACCATCTGCCAGCGGCCTTCCTCGAACGACCGCGTGAGCCGGGCGGCCGGAGTGCATTTCGTGAGGTCCGAGCGAAAGATCGCGCCCGGCTCCGCCGGCGGGTACGCCCACTTGGACCCGGGGGCCGCGGGCGGGCTCGCCGGGGCGGCGGTTTGCGCGCCCGTCACGGCGGTCGCCGCCGAGGCCAGCAGGACGCCGGCGGCGGAGGTCTTCAGGAAATCGCGGCGGTTGAACTTGGGGTCGGTCATGGCTGGAGCGCTGGGGTGGGGGTGAGTGAACGGTGTTGGCGCGGTGATGGCGAAGGAGCCCGCGGGCGTCGGAGAAGAAAGGAGAGGAGGTGGTCTGGCAGGATGGAGGCCGGGGGGTGATCAGGGGGTCGGCGCGTCGGTCCCCAGCAGATGGTGCCGCAGGAAATCGGCGGCGGCGCGGTCCATGGCGTCGACGGTTTCCTCGTCGGAGCCCTTGAGCGTGTGCTCGGCGCCGGCGACACGAATGAAACGGTGTTCGACTCCCAGGCGTGCCAAGGCGGCCGCCATCGTCTCGGATTGCTCCACGGGCACGTCGGTGTCTGCCGTCCCATGAATCAGCAGCGTGGGCGGAAAATCCGGCGACAGGTTCTGCACGGGCATATAAGGCGCGAATTTCCCGGCTTCAGTGCGCGCATCCCAGCCGGTGAGGGCCTGGGACCAAAGCCCATGCTGGCGGCAGTATTGGTAATAAGGACCGATGGGCCGAGGGCGATCGGCGCTGTTGGCGACGGGCGACGGCGCGATGCACGCCTCGGCCTCGGCCCGGGTGGCCTTGATCTGGTTGTGACGGGGCGCCGCGCTGGGCGTCACGGCCCACGCGCTGGTGATTTCGCCGTAACCCCAGAAGGAAACCAGCGCGGCGAGGCGTGGCCTGACGCGGGCTCCCGCCACGAGCGTGAGGAAACCGCCGGCCGAGGAACCGAGGGCGGCGACGTGGGTGGGATCGGCCCCGAAGAGCCGCGGGCCGTCGGTCCGCACCCAGTGGAAGGCATCCTCGATGTCGCTGACGATCCCCGGGAGTTTCGTCTCGGGTGCGAGCCGGTAGTCGATCGAGACGGTCGTGATTCCCTCGGCGGTCAGGAGGTCCAAAACCCGCCGTTCGGGCACGGAATCCCGCTGGCGTTCGCCATTCATGAGTCCACCGCCATGAATCCACACGGCCACGGGTGCGGGCCGGCCGTCGGAGCGCCCGCGGACCACGTCGGCCTTGATCTCAAGGTTGCCGATTCGTTTGTAGGTGATCGTCTCGACCGCAGGAAGGGCCGCGGCCTTCCGGTACGGACGCAGCCGGTCGAGCACGAAGGCCACCGCCTCGTTCTGCGCGGCCTTGATGTCCTTGGGGTCGGCGCCGCGGAATCCGTGCTCGCCGTTCGGCAGAAAGATCAGCTTGTGCTCGATTCCGTGGCGCCCGAGCTCGGCGTCCATCGCCATGGGCTGCTGCGGGATCACGTCCGAATCGATCGCACCGTGCAGGAGAATCGTCGGGGGGTAGGCCGGCGTGACGTTGCGCAGCGGCAGATAGGGCAGGAATTTGTCCGCCTCGGAGACAGGATCCCAGCCCGAGATGGCCTGGGGCCAGCGGGCAGTGCGGCGGATGAAGTCGTTGAAGGCGCTGCCGTCGCCGTGGCGATCGTCGCCATTCGCAATGGGCGGGCCCGAGACTTGCTGCCACGCTTCGGCCTCGTTCAGGTGGCTGTCGTGGTAATGCGGCGGATGGATGCTGGGCCGCAACTGCCAGCCGCCGATCAGGTCGCCGTAGCTCATCTCCGCGTACACGACGCGCGGGCGCGGTTTGATGCGATAGCCGGCGGCGAGGGCGAGATAGCCCCCGGCCGACGTGCCGGCGACGGCGATCCGCTCCGGGTCGGCCCCGAACAGCGCCGGGCCCCGCTCCCGCACCCACCGGAAGGCGTCCTCCATGTCCTCGATGATCGCCGGGAGTTTGGTTTCCGGCGCCAGCCGATAGTCGATCGAAACCACGCTGACGCCCGCGCGCAGGAAATCGGGCAGGGGATCCCATCGTGCGACCGATTCGCGCTGCCCGTTGATCAGCGAGCCGCCATGCATGTAGACCACCACCGGGCATGGCGCCTTGACGTTTTCCGGCCGATACACGTCGGCCTTGATGGGGAGAGTCCCGACCGTCTTGTAGACGAAAGTGGCGGGAACGGGCTCCGGCGCCGCGGCCAGGCCGGCAATGGGCAGCGACAACACGAAAGCCAGCGTGCGGGGTAGCGGCATCATGGGATGGCGTTTCCCGTAGAGGAATATTATTTCAAAAATGGTCAATATTTCATTTCTATTGTGGTGAAGTATTTCAAACATAAACAACCAATGGCCGGGCCTGCATGGCGACAAACAAAGGCTGAAATCGTCATTTTTTCATTCCCAGCTTTTTCAAACTTGAAAAAACATAGATTCATTATTTCAACATGAGTTCAGAGCGCCCATAGCCGGTACACCGCGACCTCCCGCGGCCTTGGGCCAACCCCGCAACCCCACCCACCGCCCCCATGTTGCTCCGACGCATCCTTCTGCTCTGTGGCGCGATTCCCGCGCTCGTCCTGGCCTCGGCCGAGAAATCGTTCGTGGTTGCAACCCTGAAGGTCATGCCCGTCACGGGTGACAAGGCCGCCAATTTTGCCGTGTTCGAGAAGATGGCCCGGCGCGCGGCCGCGGCGGGCGCGGACTTCGTGGTGACTCCGGAAGGCTACCTCGACGGCTACCTCGGCAGCCCGAAAATCGTACCCGGCATCACGCACGAGAAACTGGTGGCGGCGGCGGACTCGATCGACGGGCCTTGGCTGACGAAGGTGGCGGCGCTGGCGAAGGACTTGAAGATCCACGTCCTGTTCGGCTTCACCGAGCGCGACGGCGACCAGGCCCACAACACGGTCGCGCTGTTCGCGCCGGATGGTTCGCTGGCCGGGCGCTATGCCAAGACCCACACCATGCCGGGCGGCGAGATCTACGATCCCGGGCACGAGTTGAAGGTTTTCGACACCGCGCTGGGCCGGATGGGCGTGCTGATCTGCTTCGACCGGCAACCGCCGGAAAATGCGCGCGTGCTCGCGCTGCGCGGGGCGCAATTCATCGTCGTGCCGGCCTACGGCAAGACCAGCACGCCGATGGACGAGGATGTTCTCCTGCGCGTTCGCGCCTACGAAAACGGCCTCTACGTCATCTACACCAGCCCGCGCAACACGTTCGTCGCCGACCCGGACGGTGAAATCGTCTCCCAGATTCGCAGCAACGACGACGAGATGCTGTTCACCAAGGTCACGCTCGACGACCGGATCGGCGACCGCCACGCCCTCCAGATCAGGCATCCGGATCTCTACGGACGGCTCCTCGAACCCGCCGGAAAATAACCGCGGCCCTCGGTTCACTGGCCCGGTCCCAACCCCTTTCCCCTGATGAAAAAGACCCTATCGTTTCTTCTCGTCCTCGGCGCCGCCGCCGTCCTTCGCGCCGCCGCGCCGGAAGTTGCCGGCGGGCCGAGCGACAAGCCCGGACCTTTTCTCCGGGTCGCCACCGTCCAGATGCGCTCCGGGCCCGACCTGGCGGCGAACGTCACCAAGATCAAGGGCTTCCTGGCCGACTGTGCGGCCCGCAAGGTGCAGGTCGCGGCCTTTCCCGAATGTGCCGCATCCAGTTATGTGGCCGAGGCCATCCTGCCCCTGACGGACGCGGCGATCGATGCCGCCGAGCGCGAAATCGCCGCCGCCTGCCGGGAGCATGGCATCGCCGCGATCGTCGGCATCCCGGAACGCCGCGAGGGCAAGCTCTACAATTGCGCGCTGGTCATCGACGCGCACGGCGCGATCGTCGCCCGTTACGACAAGGCGCACCTGGTTGGCCAGGACCGGGCGTGGCAGTGCACGCCCGGCGCGGCGCCGTCCGCGGTGTTCTCGCTCGGCCCGACCCGGGCCGCGGTGATCGTCTGCCACGACAGCCGGTTTCCCGAGTTGGCGCGGCTGCCGGTCCTGGCCGGGGCGCGCGTCATCTTCTACATCTCCTCGGAGGCGATGATCCTGAAGGAGCGGAAGATGGTGCCGTACCGCGCCCAGGTTCAGGCCATCGCGGTGGAAAACACCGTCTACGTGGTCCACGCCAATCCGCCGGCCGACGGCCTGGAAACCGGTTCCCACGGCCAGAGCCGCATCGTCGCGCCCGACGGCAACATCGTCGAGGAAGCCTCGCAGTTGCAGGAAGAGGTGATCGTCGCCGACCTCGACCTCGGTCGCGCCACGGCGGAATACGCACTCGAATCGCTCCAAGGGCCGCTCGCCGCCTGGTGGCGGGAAGGGCTGAAACAGGTGCAAGTGCTCCCGTGAGCCGGACCGTCGTCACCGCCGTCGATTACTTCACGGCCTCGGCGCCGCTGTCGGCGCCGATCGCCGATGCCACGCACCGGATCGCGGCGATCAACTTCATCGTGGCGCGCGTGACGCTGGCCGACGGCACGACCGGCGAGGGCTACCTGCTCGCGTTCGATTTCAGCCCGGCGGCGATCCGCGGCGCGCTGGCCGACGTGCGTGCGCTGGCCGTGGGCCGCGAGGCCGGGGACACCCGGGCGTTCAACGCCGCGTGCGACGCGGCCTTCGAATATTTCGGCGCCACCGGCCTGCTGCGCTGGGCCCGCGGCATCGTCAACCTCGCGCTCTGGGACGCCTGGGGCCGCCACCTCGGCCGGCCGGTGTGGCAACTGCTCGGCGCGCACGGGCGCAGCGTGCCCGCCTACGGCAGCGGCGGCTGGCTCTCCTATTCGATTGCGGAATTGGTCGACGAGGCGAAGCGCTACGTGGCGCGGGGCTTCGGCGCGGTGAAGCTCAAGGTGGGCTCGCCGGAACTCGATCGCGACGTCGAGCGCATCACCCGCGTCCGCGAGGCCGTCGGGCCGCGCGTGCGGATCATGATCGATGCCAACCAGGGCTTCGCTTACCCGGCGGCGCTGGCGCTGGCGCGGCGGGCGCGAGAACAGGGCATCGACTGGTTCGAGGAACCGCTCAACCACACGGATTTCGACGGCTACGCCGCGCTCCGGACCAACGCCGGCGTGGCGCTGGCAATGGGGGAACGCGAGTTCGACGTCGTACCGTTGCGCGAGCTGGCCCGGCGCAACGCGCTCGACCTGTGGCAGCCCGATATCCTCCGGCTCGGGGGCGTCGAGGGCTGGCTCGACTCGGCGGCGCTGGCGCGCGCGCACCACATTCCCGTGCTGCCGCACTACTACAAGGAATACGACGCGGCGCTATGCTGCACGATCCCGGACGCGCACGGCGTCGAGTCGTTCGATTGGGTCGACGGGCTGATCGACCGGCCGCTGCGCATCGAGCAAGGCCGCGCTTTCCCGTCGGCCGAACCCGGCTGGGGCTTCAGCTTCAAGCCCGCGGTCCTCACCGAACTCCGCCTCTGATGCGCGCGCACCAGCAGCTCTTCTCCCTTAAGGGCTCGACCGGTATCGTCACCGGCGGTTCCGCCGGGCTCGGCCTCGCCATCGCCCGGCGCCTCGCGGCGGCGGGGGCGCGCGTCCATGCGTTCAGCCGCACGGGACGGCCGCGTTCGGGCGGTCGGACGCCGGGCATCGTCCATCATCGCGTCGATGTGACCGACGCCGCGACGCTCGCGGCGACGGTGCAAGGGATCGGTGCGGAGCAAGGGATCGATTTTGTTGTCAACAACGCGGGCCTCACGGTCCGTGCGCCCTTCGCGCGCGGCCGCGCGGCCGACTGGGAGCGGATCCACGCCGTCAACCTCGCGGCGGCGGCGGACCTGGCGCGCCGGGCGCACCCATTCCTCAAGCGCTCGCGCCATCCCGGCCGCATGGTGTTCATCACCTCGATGGCCGCGCACCTGGGCTTTGCCGAGGTCGTGCCTTACTGCACCAGCAAGGCGGCGGTGCTCGGGCTCATGCGCGGCCTCGCCGTGGAGTGGGCGGGCGACGGCATCCTGGTCAACTCGGTTGCGCCGGGCTGGTTTCCTTCGGAAATGACGCGCGCCGTCATGGATGCCGGCCGGAAGAGAAAGATTCTCGCCCGCATGCCGCTGCATCGCTTCGGCCAGCCCGACGAACTGGCGGCGGCGGTGCTTTTCCTGCTCAGCCCGGCGGCGACCTACATCACCGGGCACGACCTCGCCGTCGACGGCGGGGCGCTGGCGTTCGGCTTCTGATTCATTCCGACGACGTCATGAACCGCCTCCCGGCAAATTCGCTGTTCCTCGGCTTGCTGCTCATGGCATCTACGTTAGTCGCCGCCGCGGCCGTTGCGGACCAGCCGCCGGCGAGCTACGTGAATTCGCGCGGGATCAGGATGGTCCTGATCAAGGCGGGCACCTTCCAGATGGGCAACGACCGGCCGACCGATCCCGCGGCGCTGAAACAGTCGCCGGTCTTCGATCGCGGTGGCGGCGACGAGCGCCCGGTCCACACCGTCACCATCACGCACGACTTCTACATCGCGGAGACGGAGATCACGGCGGCGCAATTCTCCGCCTTCCACGAGGACCACGAGGACACCTCGCTGTTCAGCCCCTATGCCACCGGTGTCAGTTGGGACGATGCCACCGGTTACTGCCGGTGGCTGAGCCAGGTCGACGGCACGAATTACCGGCTGCCCACCGAGGCGGAGTGGGAGTACGTCGCGCGCGCCGGCTCGGCGGATCATTTTTCCTCGGGCGCGCTGCCGCCGGCGAGCAGCGTGGCCAACGCCTGGGGCGTGAAAAACATGCACACCGACGCCGCCGAATGGGTGCAGGACTGGTACGGCCCGTATCCCGAGGAGCCGCAGACCGATCCGGCCGGTCCGCGCACCGGCCTCGGGCGCGTCGTGCGCGGCGGCGGCCTGAACATGCCGTATCACGACAGCGGCCCGAATGCCAAATATCCCAACGACGGCCGGTTGCCGTTCTTCCGCCGCTCGGCCAACCGTGCGAGCGTTGCGCCGCAGTTTCGCGGCCGGCACAACATCGGCTTCCGCGTCGTCGCCGCGCCGCCCGTGACCACGCCGCCCTATGAGCCAGCGCCGAAGCCGGCGATGCAGTTCGTCCACCGGACCAATCCGGTCGTATCGATCGGACCCGACCCCGCGCGGCCCTGGTTCCGGCAGCACGACGTGCTGCCGATCCCGCCGGAGAACGCGAGCGCGGCGGAGATCATCGCCTCCGGCCTGGACCCCACGATCCACGGCAAGAATCACAACCCCGGACTTGCCGTCGCGGCGAACGGCGACCTTCTCGCCGTGTATTTCAGCGCGTCGATCCCGGACTACGAGGACCTCACGGATGTCGACATCATCGCCACGCGCCTTCGCTTCGGCGCCGACGAGTGGGACCTGCCCGGGCCGTTCTTCGATTTCGCCGGCACCAAGGACATCGGCCCGCTGGTCACGCGCGACGGCGACCGCCTCTTCTTCGCCTGCGGTGGCGGCGGGCTCGATGGGGTGACGTTCCGCTGGCAGACTTCCGCCGACAACGGCGCAACGTGGAGCCCGGTGCATTTCCCGGTGATGCTGGGTTCGCCCGGTCCGTATTATCCTCAGCCGATCAGCAATATTTTCCGCGGCGCCGACGGCATGCTCTACCTGCCCACGGACGGTGCCGGCGGAACCTCGCTGCTCTGGGCCAGCAAGGACGAGGGCATCACCTGGTCCGACACGGGCGGCCGCACCGCGGGACGGCACACGGTGTTCGTCACCCGCCGTGACGGCAGCATCTACGGCCTCGGCGGCAAGGAGACGGCCATCGACGGTTACATGCCGCGGTCCATCTCCACGGATGGCGGCAGGACGTGGCAGGTGGCCAAAACTCCGTTTCCCAGGGTGGGACCGAGCCAGCAGAAGCCCTCGCTGATCCGCCTCGCCAGCGGCCGGTTGTTCGCGGCGTCGGACTGGGCGGATGATGCGGCGAGGCAGCCGCCCGGGCTTAAGCATCGCGGTGCGTTCGTTGCGTTGTCCGACGACGACGGCGAGACCTGGACGATCAAGGACCTGCCCGGCGTGCTTCCCGCCGACCGCTGGGTGTTGCGCGACCGGCCCGGTTATCGGCCGAGTCCGCTCAAGGACGGCACGCTCGGCTATTCCATCGCGGCGCAAGGTCCCGATGGGCTCATCCACCTGTTGACCAGCCGGAATTATCCCGCGCAGCATTTCGAGATGAACGAGGCCTGGATCCTCGACCCCGCGGCCGGTGCGCCGGCCGGCGAAGCGGGAGAACTTCGCGGGCAGGCCTTTCCGATGCATGAGGAGTACGCCGACGGGAGAAAGAAGGCCGAGTGGACCTTGCGGGCGGACACGAGCGGCCGGCTGTTGCTTAACGGACTCGAGACCCAATGGTATCCCGACGGCACCAAGCTCTACGCGGCGACCTGGCGTGCCGGGCGCAAGGCCGGCAGCGAGACCTATTGGGATCCCGCCGGCCGGGTGGTCTGGCAGCGGGACCATCGCGCCGACGGCACCATGATGTGGACGCAATTCCGCGCCGATGGCAGCAAGCGCCGCGAGTCCACCTGGCGCGGGCTGCGCTGTGACGGTCCCGCCCGCGCGTGGGACACCGCCGGTCATCTGGTCGAGGAGCACGAATTCCGCGACGGGGTCATGCGGCAGTAATACCACGATGTCGTTTGATTCGCACCCGTCTCACCACCGGTCCCTCCAAGAAATGCAATTTGTGCTCCGGCACCCAAGAACGCCCGTGAACAAGCATACATTCTGTCGCCAATTTTTGCCGGGCCTCGCCTGTCTCGTTTTTGCCTGCTCGCTCCGGTCAATCCAGGCTGCGGCCGGCGAACCTGCCTCACCTGCCAACGGGGAGGTTTGGTCACCCGTGCCCAGCATGGTGGCGGCACCGGCAGGCGAGCCTCCTTCCGACGCCATGGTGCTCTTTGATGGGCGTAATCTTGAAGCTTGGGAGTCGGCCAAGAATCCGGGCCGGCCCGCACCGTGGCAAATCGTGGATGGTGCCCTCGTTTTCTCCCCTGAAATGGGCGACATCCAGACGAAGGCCGCATGGGGCGACCTCCAGCTCCATCTCGAATTCCGCATTTCCTCCGCCATCACGGGGACAGGCCAGCACCGCGGCAACAGCGGCATCTTCTTCATGGGCCTCTATGAACTCCAGGTGCTCGATTCGTACAACAGTCGCACCTACGTCAACGGCCAGGCCGGGGCGATCTACAAACAGTACGCTCCACTCGTGAATGCCGCGCGCCCTCCCGGCGAATGGCAAACCTACGACGCCGTGTGGATCGCGCCGCGCTTCGGCCCGGATGGCAGGTTACGCAGCCCCGCGCGTCTGACCGTTCTGCACAATGGCGTGCTCGTGCAATACGACTCCGTCGTTCGCGGGCCGACCGCCAACCCCGGCGCGCCCAGCTACCGGCCCCACGAGGCAAGACTCCCCCTCCGCCTGCAGGCGCACAAGAACGACACCAAGCAGGCCGTCGCCTACCGCAACATCTGGGTGCGTGAAATCAACCTGCCGGGCCAGCCATGATGGGCCGGTCCTCTCTGCCTGGAAGTCTTCGAACGCCTTGAATAACCCTCCATCCATCCCCCAGAACCAAAACATCCGATGAACCGTCACCTCATCACCCAACTATCCTGCGTCCTTCTGGCCGTTTCGGCCATCGGCGCGGTGACCAAATCCCATGCCGCCGAAACTGTCGCCCTCTGGGCGTTTGACGAGCCGGCCGGCCTGTATCCCAGCAGCGCGCTGGCCGACCAGGGTCCGCACGAGTACTTTCTCGCGCTCGGTCCCGGCGGGAGCATGGTGCCCGGCAAATTCGGCCGCGCGCTCTCGACGGTCGAGCAGCCGATCCAGCCGGGAGCGGAAAGCCGCGCCGAGCTCGAGAAGGGGCAACTGGTGGATTCGGAGACGGACACCGGTGCCGTGTTGTTCGGCTTGAAACAGTTGCCGACTCCGGCCGGCCGGACGGTGCCGCCGCTCAGCTGGATGAACGCGCACTTCGCCGCGCTGTGGACCGTCGGCGAGCATCACCTGCGCAAGGAGAAATCGGGGCCGAACCCGACCGAGACCGGGCTCAACCTCGGTGCCTTCGACTGGACGGTGGAATTCTGGTTCGAGCCCGCCGCCGCCACCGGCCCGGCCGCAGACGGCGTGGTGTTTGAGCTGGGCGAGGGCCCGCGCGGCGAGAACGACCACGTGACGGCGCTGCGCCTGAAGGCGGATCGCAGCGGCTTCATGCTTCTCAACCAGCCGGCGGGAGTGAAGCTGGATATTCCCTCGGACGCCGCTGCGCTGAAGAACGCCGGTACTTGGACCCACCTGGCATTTGTCTACGATGCCGCGGCGCAGAAGCTCGCCCACTACGTCAACGGCCACGCGGTCGGCGCGCCGCTCGCGGTGCGGCTGCAGGCGCTGCCGGTCGGCGCCGAAGCGTACTTCAGCCTCGGGCGCGACGCCCGCTGGGCGGCGCCGCTGCCCGGCGCGCTCGACGAACTGCGGATTTCCCGCGGCCAGGTGTACCAGGCGAACTTCACACCGCCGGGCAGCCTCGTGGCGGACCCGGACCTCGGGGCGCCGGCCGCGGCGCCCAAGGTCACGCAGCCGCTGTTGTTCGCCGGCGAGGCGGCGGCGGGTGAGGTGACGGCATTGGGTTCCCGCAAATACCTCATGGTCGATGACGCGCTGTTTCCCTCGCACCAGGACGTCAAGTTCGTGCCGACGCCGCCGATCCGCACGGAACTCGTGTACAAGGTCAAGGGCTCGTTCCGCAAACACACCGTCGTGGTGGACGATGGCGAGGGCGGCATCCGCCTCTATGCGCCCATCGGCAAGGAGGACCAGCTCGGCGTGTTCGTCTCGAAGGACGGCACGCATTTCGAGACGCCCACGCTGCCGAACGGCACGCAGAACAATCCCAACATCGCCACGTCATTTTCCGCGGGCACGCCCTCGGTCTTCCTCGATCCACTCGCCCCGCCGGCGGAGCGCTGGAAGCTGGTGAGCGGCGACGAATGGCACGGCATCTTCCTCGCCGTGTCGCCCGACGGCTACACGTGGAAACGCAGCCCGACGGCGGCGCTGTCGGCCCGGTCTGCGTCGCAGTCGAACATGTTCTATGACGACCAGCGGGGCCAGTATGTCGGCTATCACCGCTCGGACATGGGGCGGAATGTCTTTGGCAAGACCGAGCGGCGGTTCGTCGGCACGGTGATCGACAACCTCAGGACACCCTGGCCGTTCCACCCGCTGACGGGCGCGGACTACGACCGGATCACCGCCACCAACCGCCTGAATCCGATGCAGCCGTTCTATTTCGACAACGGCCCGCTGACGCCCGGCGGCCTGGGCGCCGAATACCCGTTCGTCTTCGCGCCGCGCGATGGCTTCGATCCCGACGGGGTCGACCTGTACGTGCCGAAGGCGGTCAAGTATCCGTGGGCGCCGGATGTGTACCTCGCGTTCCCCTGCATCTACTATCATTACGAAAGCACCGAGCCCGCCACCCGCAGCATCCTGGGCGAGAAGGCGCACGGCCGTGGCTCCGGTCCGATCGAGACGCAGCTCATGACGAGCCGTGACGGCCTGAACTGGAAGCGCTATCCGCGCCCGGTCTGGCAGGGCGTCGGCCTGGTGGACGGCTACGACATCCACCAGACTTACATGGCGCAGGGCATGGTGCGCCGCGGCGACGAGATCTGGATGTATTCCTACAACAACGAGGAATACCACTCGCCCTTCGGCAAGCGCCAGCGGCAGGGAATCTTCCGCCTCGTCCAGCGGCTCGATCGCTTCGTCGCGGCCGAGGCGGCCTACGACGAGACCGGCACCATGACCAGCCGGCCGTTTACCTTCACCGGCCGCAAGCTGGTGCTCAACGTCGACACCGGCGCCGCCGGCACCATCCAGGTCGGCCTGCTGCGCGGCGACGGGATGCCGATCAAGGGTTTCGGCGTGGACGATTGCGTCTACGTCAATGGCAACGAGCTAAGGTATGACGTCGAGTGGCTCGGCCAGGGTACGGATCTGTCGGCGTTCGCCGGCCAGCCCGTGCGGCTCGTGATCCGCCTGCGCGGCGCCCGGCTCTACGCGCTGCAGTTCACGGACTGAACCCACCCTGAGTCTCCACGCGCATGAAACCCCCACGACTCCTCCTCGCGTTCGCCCTGCTCGGAACCTTCATCGCCTCCCCGCCGCTGCGGGCCGCCCCGCCGGCGAAGAAGAACGTGCTGTTCATCGTCTCCGACGACCTGAACAACAGCCTCGGGTGCTACGGGAATCCCGTGGTCAAGTCGCCGAACATCGACCGGCTCGCCACGAAGGGCATGCGTTTCGACCGGGCTTACTGCAACTATCCGGTCTGCAATCCGTCGCGGGTGTCGTTTCTCAGCGGGATCAGGCCGGATGAGACGAAGATCATCGACCTCACGACGCCGACGCGCACCTACCTGAAGGACTGGGTGTTCCTGCCGGAATATTTTCGCCGGCAGGGATATCGCACATTCAAGGCCGGGAAGATCTATCACACCGGCCGTGGCATGGAGGATCCACGCTCGTGGGACGAGGATTTCATCGAGCCCCACTACGCCAAGGAGACCGAGACGGATCCGGCGCACATCGTGCGTCGGCAGGGTCCGGACGGCATCGTCATCCGCGCCAATGACGAGGACACGTGGGAAGGCTTCGTGGCCCGCAAGACCGTGTCGCTGATCGAGGAGGCGGTGCGCCAGGGCAAGCCGTTCTTCGCCGCCGCGGGCTTCCGCCGGCCGCA
Organism: Lacunisphaera sp.; assembly: GCA_035545835.1. GTDB lineage: Bacteria > Verrucomicrobiota > Verrucomicrobiia > Opitutales > Opitutaceae > Lacunisphaera. The sequence goes on along the minus strand of DASZXO010000078.1, from coordinate 28,666 downwards.
CCGTCCCTACGTGGCGCCGGAGAAATATTTCGCCCTCTACAACCCGGACGAGCTATTGCCGCGCTTGGGGCCACCAGAGCACCTGGCGGCGATTCCCGACGAAGCGCTCACCTACAAGATCGGCATCAACCCCCGATTCCCCACGGAGCGGCCCGGCGACACCATCGCGGCGTACTATGCCTCGATCAGTTTCATGGACGCGCAGGTCGGCGTGCTGCTCGACGCGCTGGACCGGCTGGATCTCTGGAAAAACACGGTCGTGGTGTTCATCAGCGACCACGGCTATCACCTCGGCGAGCACGGTGGGCTCTGGCACAAGCTGAGCCTGTTCGATGAGGGTACGCGCATGCCGTTGATCGTTGCGACGCCGGACCATGCCCCCGGTGTTTCCGAACGCTTGGTCGAGCTCGTCGACCTTTATCCGACGTTGACGGACCTGTGCGGCCTCGCGACACCGGCGGGCCTGGAGGGCACGAGTTTCAAGCCGGTGCTCGAGGTTCCCGACCGCCCGTGGAAGCGTGCGATCTTCACCGTCGTGAGCCGGCCCCACCCGGGTGAATCCGGCGATTTCGGCGACCTCACCACGATGGGGCGGACGGTGTTCGACGGACGCTGGCGTTACACCGAGTGGCCGCAGGGGGGCGTGGAGCTCTACGATCACCACAGCGATCCGCTCGAATACCAGAACCTCGCCGCCGATCCGGCGCATCAGGACCGCCAGGCGGCGATGAAGCAGCTACTCCACGACGGCTGGAAGGCCGGGCTCCCGACCTCGACCGGTAGTGTCCCCTAAGGCGTATCAGACAACACGATGGCCGCTGATTTGGATTCTCTCTGGATTCTGCGCGGTGCTCCGAACGACACCTTTCGGCCTGCTGGCTTCGTTGCGGTCATCCCGAGCGCAGCGCACGACCCAGTCGGACCGGGCGATCCTTCACCGGCCGCGGCTGCACTGCCACCTAAACCGCGCTAGCCCGGACGAGCCGGCTGCCGTCGCTTCCCACGCATCGCGCGCTTCATTCCCCACCACCTGAGTTCCACCCGAGGACCCTCTGCACCAACGCCAACGCTTATGACGCCCAGCCAACCATCCCCCATCTCACGGAAAAATTTCCTGCAAAAATCCAGCCTGCTCGCCGCCGGTCTCGCCGGCGGCGCCATGACGAGCCTTCAGGCCAAGCCGGCCGGCACGGACGAGGGCGAACCCGCGGGCGTGTATTTTGCCTCCGGCTGTCGCGTGGGCGAAGTGGCGCACGATTCCGCCATCATCTGGACGCGGCTCACCGCGGAGGCCGAACGCCGCTGGCACGGGGTGGTGCCGTCGCCGCTGACGAGCCGGCCGCGGGAGATATCGGAATCCCCGGCCATTCCCGCGTCCGACTGGGAGGGTGCGGTGCCGGGCGCGCCCGGGCAGGTTCGGATTCACGTGTCGACGCTGCCCACGATCACGGGGGAGGTCATCTCGACGCCGTGGCGCGCCGCGGAGGCGTCCGCGGATTTCTCCGCGCAGTTCACGGTCGGCGGTCTGCGGCCGGGCCAGCGCTACTACTACGTCGCGGAAGGCCGGCGGAGCGAAGGGGCGCCGGGCGCCCGCAGTGATGTCGGCTCGTTTCGCACAGCACCAAAGGAGGACGAATGGGCGGATCTGTGGTTCGCGGTGGTCACCTGCCAGATGTATTACCAGCGCGACGAGCGGGAGGGTTTCCGGATCTACCGATCGATGGCCAATCTGCCCCCGCTGTTTGCAGGTTACCCGGACTTCATCGTCGAAACGGGCGACAACGTGTATTACGATCGCGATAATCCGCGGGCGACCACGCCGGAACTTTGCCGACTGCACTGGCAGCGCATGTATTCGCTGCCGATCTTGCGCGACTTTCTCCGGCAGGTGCCGGCTTACTGGCAGAAGGACGACCACGATTCCATGTTTGACGACTCGTATCCCGGTCTCGACGCCCCGTGGATCAGCCCGCTCACCTTCGAGCAGGGTGCGCAAGTCTTCCGCGAGCAGGCGCCGGTCGGCGAAAAGCTTTTCCGCACGTTTCGGTGGGGCAAGGGAGTGCAGATCTGGCTGCCGGAAGGTCGCGATTTCCGGTCGCCGGATGAAAGCCCCGACGGACCGGGCAAGACGCTCTGGGGCGCCGAGCAGAAGGCGTGGCTGAAAGCGTCGCTCCTCGCGAGCGATGCCGCGTTCAAGATCCTCGTGAGCCAGACGCCCATCGTGGGGCCGGACGGCAACGAGCAGGCCGACAATCTCGCCGACCAGGCGTTTTTCACGGAGGGTAATGAGTTCCGCAGCTGGGTGCGCGACCAAGGCATCAAGAATTTCTTCGTCATCGCGGGCGACCGGCACTGGCAGTATGCGTCCACGGATCCGCGTTCAGGCATCCACGAATTTGCCTGCGGCCCGACGGCCGACGCCATGGTCCTGAAGGGCCCGGGGTACGACCCCAACTACCATTCCTTCTATCGGGACGGCGCCGGCTTCGTCTCCGTGGCGTTTCGCAAAGGCAGCAAGAAGACGCTCGTCCGCCCGCAGCGCATCGTGGCGGAGGACGGCGTGCCCCTGCTCATCATCCGGATCCACGACGTGGCGGGAAACGTGCTGTACGAATATCGCGCGGTCGCAAGCGGCTAGCGCCCGGCTGCGGGACCGCCGATCAGTCTCGTCAGGGATTCTGAAGGGAAAGGCAAAGAATCGGTGCGATTTGAAAGGGACAGGCTAAGAGTCGGTGCGGTCGCTGCGCTGGAGCCGGAGGCGAAAGCGTGGAGAGAGGCGGCTCCGCGGGTGGAGGCGGGGTGCCCTCACCCCGCGGTGGGCAAGCAGGTATGATCTCTCGCGGGACGAAGGCGTCCCGCCTCCAGGCTTACGGCTTCTCGTCCTTCCCCGAGGAGTTGAAAGGGACATGCTGAGAATCGTTGCGGTTGCCGCGCTGGTGCCGGAGGCGAAAGCGTGGAGGGAGGCGGCTCCGCGGGTGGAGGCGGGGTGCCCTCACCCCGCGCGGGCAGGCAGGCATGACCTCTCGCGGGACGAGGGCGTCCCGCCTCCAAGCTTACGGCTTCTCGTCCTTCCCGCGCGACCAGAGACGATCGGCGAAGTCCATGAAGTGGCTCCAGTCCTCGGCGAGCATGTCATGCATCCCCCGCCGAATGTGGTAGGCCATGCGCTCGCGGAAGACCGGCGTGTCGAGCGGGGGCATCGTGGCCGCTTCCAGGCTTGAGCACCCATACAAGGCGTAGACGGGGCTCGCGTGAGCCAGGGCGAGAAACTCGCCGCGCTGGTCGGACCAGAAGTCGTAGTCGGCGCTGGCGACGTAAACGGCGCGCGGCGCGACCAGCGCCAGCAGCTCGTGTTGGTCGACGGGCAACTCGTCCTCGCGGTCGTTGAACCGGGTGTAGTTTCCGCAGAACCAGTAGGGGTACCCCTGGTTGATGGCGGCGACCGTCTCCCCGAGACGCCGGCGGCTGAGGGAGGCGCCGCCGTGGCCCGACTCGTTGGAGATGACGAGGGCAAAACGCTCGTCCTGGGCACCGGCCCAGAGCGACGCCTTGCCGCCGCGGGAGTGTCCGACAATCGCGATTTTCGCCGGATCGATCGCGGCATCCGTTTGGAGATAGTCCATCACCCGGCTGGCGCCCCAGGCCCAGGCCGCGAGCGTGGCCCAGCGGTCTTTCCCGGTTTCGCCCGGTCCGTCCCAGACCGCCCGAACGCCGTGGACGCGGGCGGAGTCGCCCGGTTTGTCGAGGTCGACATCGTCGGCTTGGAAAACGGCGGCGGCATAGCCGCGCCGGATCAACTCCTCGGCGGGCCAGAACGGATCGACCTTCTTCCGGGTCGGATCAGCCCGGCTGGCCTTGCGGTGGTTGATCAGCACGAAGGCAGGCACCCGTCGCGCCACACCATTCGGGACCAGGAGCGCCAGCGGGAACGTGAACGTCTTTCCGTGGTCGGTGACCGCGATGCGGATGCGCTTCAACGTGGCCCGCCCGGCGAGTGCGACCGGATCAGTTTCGATCACGTCGAATCCGACCTTCTCCGGCTTCGCGGGAGCACGGCCATAGATTTCGCGACGGAATAGCTCCAGGATTTCCGGGCGCCGGCTTTGCTCCCACTCCTGGGCGGTGGTGACGCGCGTCCCGTCCGCCCGGACCAGCGGGTCGGGCAGAAGATACTTGGGCACGTCCGCCTCCTTGTATCGCCACGCCGTGTTGGACCCGGCGAGAAACAGGAGGGCCTTGGGATCCGGTTGCCATCCCGCGGCGGGGCCGGCGGCCCGCAGCGCGTTCGCCGCGAACCAACCGACCAGGGTGATCGCGGCAGCGAAAGGGATGCGGTGCATGCTCATGGGAGGGAAGAGGGGTTGGCTCAACTTCAGCGGGCCTCGGTCTTCAGGTCGTCGACCCAGTAGACCGACGGCGCCACGCGTTCGTCGGCGCCCGGCAGGTCCTCGGCATCCAGGCCATTGGGCCGCTCCGGGTTGAGCAGGTTCACCGGCACATCGCCGCGGTACGGACCGGTGCGGAACACGATGCGCTCGAACGAAGGCGTGGCGCCGACGAACGGGATGTCCTGTTGGAACACCTTACCGTCGATCGAAAGCGAATAGGCCTGCGCGGCGCAGTCGAGGTCGAGCTCAATCCGATGCCATTCCTGGAGGTGGCTGCGGAACTGCGGCCCGGGCTCGCGCCCGCGGTTGCGCGACAGCCATTTTTCGTTGAGGCGAAGTCGCATCGGCCGCGCGCCGGCCTGGGATTGGACCTCGACCTCGAGCTGGTTGCTGTGGCGGACCTCGCGCGCCTGGACCCGGAAACTCACCCGCAGGTGTCGCGACGAGGGAAAGATCCGCTCGGCCACGACGTAATCGTACGGCTCCTCGTCCCGCAGTTCCAGGACGTGGTTGGCGGTGCCCGGCTCGGTGACGACCAGCGCGTGGGTCCATTGCGGGACGTAGAGATTCCAGCGGTCGAGCGCGGTGTCGGGCTTGGACTCGAAATCCTCCGCGACTGGCGCCGTTTCCACGCCGGTGAGAGGCACGGGCGTGCGCGTGACCCAGATGTCCTCCTTGTTCATGCTGTACGTCATCCAGAAATCATCGCCGGGCGGGTTGCCGTTCCCTTCGTCGATGCCGCGATAGTATTGCGGGCCGGCGTCCTTGAACTGGCCCCAAAAGCGGCGGGGCGGGACCTCGCCCTGCAGGCAGAGCATCGTGTCGAAAAGGTGGCCATCCGATCCGACCATGGCGACAAAGGGGAAGCGAGTCGCATTGATCGCGGACTTCGCCTGCGCGATCACGTAGCGACCATCGTCGGTCCGCTGGCCCCAAGTCTTTGCCCCGCTGTCGCCGGAGAGCGTCTTGTTGCGCACGATGGGCGTCCAGGTTTTGCCACGATCGCCGGAGAGGGCGGAGTACTGGTTCTTCCAGAGGCCGACGACGACGCCATCGGGCCGGGTGTACCAGATGAAGGCCTTGCCTGCGCCGGCGGACGTCACGGTGTTCGCGTCGAAGTGCGTGGCGCCGGCGACCTGGTCGGGCGTGATGGCGAAGAACCCGTCCTTCGCGCGGTCCTCCTCCCACCACTGCAGCGTGACGAGCTGGTCGGCGAGCAGGGCGTGGCAGGCCTCGACGAAGCCGGCATCCGGGCTGGTCGTGAAGAAGGGGTAGGAGGTGTTCTTCTCGTCGAAGCCGGCGTGGCGGTTGTAGCGGATGAAGTAGATCGGCCCGAACGTGCCGTCGGGATTGATCTCGCGCACCACGCGGCCGACGCCATTGCCGGCGTTGGGCGAGTTCTGCAGCGTCTGGGCAAAGCCGTAGAAGGCGAGCGTCAGCAGCCGGCCGTTGGGCGCGGTGTAGAAGCCCATGCGCTGGTGCATGACGGCGAACGTGCCGGCGGGGATGTCGGTGCCGCCCCAGTTGATCGCGGGCAGCTGGTATTCCGGGAAGGCGATCGTGGGCGGTTCCCAATGGAGTCCGTCGTCGGAAACGGCGATCGAGGTGTGCGTCGGCGGCTCGTGCTCCTGGGCCATCCCGCTCAGGAACTGGAGATAGAAACGGCCGTGCCAGTAGGCGAGATAGGGCTGGTGATTGTACGTGTACCCGACGGTCCCGCCGTCGGGCTGGTGGGTGCGGTTGGCGCGGAAGGCCTGGAAGCTGTGCACGCCGACGGCGTGCGGCACGCGACCATCGTAGCGGGTCTTGTCCGGCTGCACCGTGCCGGTGTAGATGACTGGTTCCCTGGCGGATTCGGTCTGGGCGAGCGGCACGTCGGCGGCGGCCGACGCCAGCCCGAGCGCGGCGGCGCCCAGGAGCAAGGCGGGGATTCTGTTCATGGCGCGGGTGCGGTCAGGGCCGGGCCGGCAGGCTCGCATTGAGGTCGAGGGCATGGCGGCTCAGGCGGGCGATCAGCGCGGTCTCGACCGCATCGAGGGCCGGGATCGGCTTGCGCACGCGGGTGGTGGCGAAGAGGCCCTCGTCATGGAGGAGGGCCTTGGTGAAGTGCCATTGGATCGACTGGTGGGTCGCCATGAAGGCGAGGCACGGGAGCAACCGGTGGTAGAGTTCGATCGCCTCGGCGCGCCGCCCGGCGCGGTAAAGCGTCCAGATCCGCATGTACACGCCGGTCGAATACGTGATGAGGTAGGACTGCACGCCGCGGTCGAGGAGCTCGATCATGTCGGGGCCGGCGGTGCCCACGCGCAGCGAGCCGCCCGTGGCGTGGAGGATGGCGGAGATCTTGCGGCAGCGGTCCCCCGTCTCGACCTTGATCCAGGTGAAGCACGGGATCTCGCGGTGCAGGCGTGTGATCAGGTCGACCGGCAGGGGGGCCGCCCCGAGGTCGAGGTCCTGGATCATGAGGAAACCCGGGTGGAGCGCGCCGAGCTGGTGGAGCGCCCGCGCGTAGCTGGTGGCGTCCTCGTAACGCACATAGGCCAGCACGCCGGTGCACCCCAGCTCGATGAAGCGCCGCGCGTGGCGCAGCCGGGCCACGGGATCGGGATCGGTGGCGCCGCCGATGACCGGCACGCGGCCGGCGGCCTCCTCGAGCAGCGTGACGACCACGCTCTCGCGCTCGGACTCCGACAGCATCTCGACCTCGCCGGCGACGGCGGGCGCGAGGAAACCCACGACGCCGTGCGCCAGCGCGTTGCGCGCATAGCGGCGCAGCGATTCGACGTCGAGCCGGTTGTCGACGGTGAAGGGCGTGGCCGGCACGGCGACGATGCCGTCGAGGTCGTGAGCGGGGCGCGGGTGGGGTGAGGCGTCGTTCATTCGAGGTAGGCGGCGTAGAACTTGATGCGGCTGGCATCCGTGCCGGTGAAGCGAACACGCAGGCGGTAGGTGGGATTCGCGCAGCGGATGGCGCCGCCGCCGGGCCAAGACATCTTCACTCCGAATCCCGATTCAGTCACCGAGGCGGCGTCGGCGCCGGAATAGCCGGCGATCGGCGCACCGGCCTTGTCGATCAGCTCGACGCTGAGCCGCGCGGTGGCGGAGAGGCCGGTGACATTGAGGCGGAGCGTGGCGGGCCCGGTGTTGGCCAGCGGCTCCGAGGTGAACTGCCCGCCGGCCGGAATCGCGTCGCGCAGCGACAGCGCGGCGAGCCGGTCGCGACCGAAGATCGCCAGTCCGACGGCACCCGGCTGCCGGACGCCACCCGAGAGGTCCCAAGTGCCATAGTAAATATAGGTCTGGTCGCCGACGTTCTCGAAGCCCTGGCCATGGAGCAGGCCGCGCGCATCCCAGTCGGTGTCGCCGCCGGCGGGAATGAAAACGTGATCGGCGACCGGCTCGCGGAAATGCACGCCATCGTTGCTGACGAGAAACCCCAGGTCCATGCGCCGCTCGGCGGTGGCGGCCGCACCGTACCACAGGCCATAGGTGGCGAGCAGGACGTTGCCGCGGTTCCAGACGGCGGCGGGCTCGTGCGCCTCGTGCAGCGTCTCGCGGACATTGCGATATCCGTAGCGCTGGAATGAATAGGACTTGTCCTGCGACCAATGGACGAAGTCGCCCGACCAGTGCGTGACCATCGTGCGGCGCACCGCGGTGCCGTCGGGCTGGAAGACATCGGGCGACAGCTCCTGGCCGCTGACGCAATAGATGCCATCGTACTTGTAGAGCCCGCCGATCTCGAAATTGTTGCGCACGGTGAACGGCACCTCAGTCTCGTCGAACCACGGCCGCTTCGGGGCGGGAAGGGCGAGAGTCCACGTCAGCCCATCGGCGCTGAAGTACGGAAGGATCGTCGAGGGGTTGTTGTCGGCCGGCATGCCGGTCGCCCGGCGCTCGGCGTCCGAGGGATAGTAGACGGCGTACACGGCCATCTTGTAGCGATGGGCCGGCTCCGGATCGTCGGGTTCGTGCAGGACAAAGCACGCGAGCGGCTCGGTCTTCGCGTAGTCGATGCCGGCGGGCAGGGCGACGAGGTTGTTGTGCCGATTGCCGGCGAACTCGGTCAGCCCGAGGTCGGGCTTGGTCCAGTGGACGCCGTCATCGCTCTCCGCGTAGGCGATGCGCGCGGAGGGCGTGAGGTTGCCGGTGCTGATGGTCCGGTCGGACTTCGCGCTGTACCACATCCGGAATTTGCCGCCGACACGAATGATGCTGCCGTAGAACGAGCATGCGGCGGCGTCGACGGAGCCATGCGGACCTGGAGCGAGCACCGGGTTGCCGGGAAATTTGTGCGGGGCCTCGAAGGTGAGCTTGAGATTTCTCTTGTACGGCAGGGCGACGTCGTCGAACGCAAACAGGTTGATCGGACCAGCACGGAGCCCGGCGACCACTCCGCCGGCCAGGAGGACGAGAGCGGTAAGGGGACGAATTTGGGATTTCATCGGGCGTGAGTGGTGGTGCGGAACTGGAACGCGTAGAGGTCGGCGTCGCGCAGCAGGACGTGTAGGCGCACCGGCCGGCCCGCGAGCGTGCCAACGCTGGAACGGCCGCGCCACGAGACGCGCCGGTTGATGTTGTTCGCGGTGTGGATGCGGTCGGCCTCGGCGAGGGTGAACCCGGGGAGGGGAGCGCCGGCGGCATCGAGCAACTCCACGCGGGCCTCGCCGCCGGCGGAGGTGTCGATGTTCAGCACGAGTTCATCGCCGCTGAACTCCAACGGTGGGGACGTGAATTCCCCGCCCTCGTAATCGCCGCGCGCGGAGACGAAGCCGTCGCGCCGGAGCACGAGGCGGGCGATCCCGGAAAGACTGCTGGCGGGTGCCAGCCCGGCAGCGGTGACCTGCTCGACGTCGGCGCGGCTGCGCGTCCAGCCGTGGAGCGCATCACTCCCGCGGTAATAAAGATAGATTTCGCCTTCGGTCGCGCCGGGCAGGATGCCGTGGACCATATAGAGAGTCTTGCCATCCCAGGCCCCGTGCAGCCCGAGTGACACGAAGGCGCGGCGATCATAGCGCTCCCAGGTGATGCCATCGCGGCTGGCCGCGAAGCGGATGTCGATCGGGCCATGGTTTTTCGGCGCGTGGGCCGGGAACTCCGGCTCGTAGCCGGCGGTGTAGTGAAAGAAAGCGGACGGAAACTGGAAGTAGGCGCGGTCGGCCCAGGGGTATTTCGCCGTGACGTTGGTGTAGTAGTCGACGAGGCGCACGCGGTTGTCGCCGGTGCCGCCGGGCAGCGCCGGGTCGCGGTCGTCCCACGCGAAGACGACGGGCAGGTCCTCGACGAGCGGGAAATGCGTGACGTCGGCGGACTCGGCGCGCGCCGTCGCGCGGCTGCGGCCCCAGGGGAAGTAGAGGTTGCGCCGCACGTAGGCGACCCACTTGCCAATGCGATCGTCCCAGAAGATGACATTGTTGGTGTCGAGCTGGTCCTCGCCGGGCCGGTGGGTGACTATGTTGCGCGCCGCGGTGTGCCAGTGGATGCCGTCGCCGGACGCGAGCAGGTTGAGCTGGAGGCGGCTCTCGGAACGAACCTGCGTGATGACCGGCATGAGGAAGCGATCGTCGGGACCGGGATGGGGATTCAGCGTGACCGGCCCGGCGGCGCCATCCTCGGGATAACCGCCGGCGCCGTTGCCGATGACGACATTGGGCTCGCCGTGCGGGAAATCGTGGGCGAGCCCGAGGCGGGGTTTCTTCCAGTGGACGCCGTCCCGCGAGCGGGCATAGCAGGCCACGAGGCGCACCGGATAGTCGGCGTCCGGGGCGTCCGGCGCATTCTTCGCCAGCTCGCCGCCGATGGCCGTGGCCGCTGCGTACCACATCTGGTAGAGCCCGTCCACGTACAGCACGGTGGCGTAGCCGCTGATGCCGGTGTAACGCGGTTCCTCGGCGGTGAGCACGGGCGCGCCGGTCTTCTGCGGTGGGTGCACCACGAGCGCCACGCCGCGGGACGAAGCAAAGAAAAGGTCGTCGAGGAACAACTGGCGCAGGTCACCGACCGCGATCGTCGTGTCAGCCCGGGCCGACCAGGCCAGGATTCCCAGCAGCGCGAGCCGCGGGAGCAGGCGACGCGACCGGGCCGGCTTCATGGGCGGGGCAGTTGGGCGCGGATGGCGGCGACGACGGGCTCGGAGAGTTCGCGGTAGCCTTCCGGGGTGTAGTGCACGTTGGCCGGCAGCTGGATCTGTGCGAGGCGCGGGAGGGCGAAGGCGTGGAGATCATCGACCGGCACGCCGGCCGCGGCCATGACCTTCAGCGCGACGGCATTGTAGGCGACGACGTCGGTCTCGACGCGATTGCTGGTGTGGCCGGGAACCGGCGTCGTCGTGGCGAAGACGAGTTTCGCGCCCGTGGCCTTGAGCCGGTCGACGAGCGTGCGGAGGTTCTTTTCGTAATCGGCGAGGGGCACCTGCCGGTGGCCGCCCTCGTCCTGCTTGAGGTCGTGGAGGCCCCAGTTGAAATGGATCACGTCCCAGTGGCCGCGGCCCAGCCATTCGTCGAGCATGGCGAGACCGCGGATGGTCGGGCCGCCGTTGTCGGGGATGCGGTGGACGTTGGCGAAGCCGTGCAGCGACGCGCGCACGAAGGGCGTGTAGCCGAGCGAGATCGAGTCGCCGATGATCAGCACGCGCGGCAGCCCGGGGATGTCAGTCACGGGCACGAGCGCGTCGGCGAACTCATGCTCGAGCCCGGGCCGCTCGGCGCGCGCCTCGGCGGCGAGGTCGCGCGGGGCGGCGTGGGCGGCGAGCGGGCTGAGCATGGTGAGGAGGCAGAGCAGGGGACGGATGTTCATGAGGCGGTGGAAGGCTCGGTGCGGCGGCGGTCGAGCCAGCCCCAGAGGGTCATGGCCCGGTTGGTGTTGGCCTCCGTCGCGAACAGGAGGCTGCCGAGGTAACCAAAGACGAGGAGGACGAGGTGGGCGACCACGCCGATGAGGACGCCGGCCCAGGGGAAGTTGAAGACGCCGAGGTCGAGGACGCGGTCGGCGCCCGTGGTGAGCGTCGCGAGGGTCGTGAAGAGCAGGCAGGCGACGATGCCGACGGCCGCCCCGGCCTTGTTCGCGCGCGGGCATAGGAAGGCGAGCAGGAAGAGCCCCGCGAGCCCGCCGCCGACGATCGACGAGGTGGTGAACCAGAAGGAGAGCACGCGTTCCGACTTCCAGGCGATGATCATGGCCACGCCGACGGCGAGCGCACCGCAGATGCCGACGATGAGCTTGCCGACGAAGAGCAGGTGCCGGTCCGAGGACTGCGGGCGAAGCTTGCGGTAGTAATCCTCCACGCCGACGACCGAGAGGCAGTTCAGGTCCGATGACAGCATCGACATCGCGGCGGAGAACAGCGCGGCCATGAACAGGCCGGCGAGCCCGGCCGGGATCTTCGTCGAGAGGAAATAGGGGAAGATCTTGTCGGGCTTGTCGACGAAGGCCGGCAGGACCTCATGCGAGAGGTTGTAGTAGGCCCACACGAGCGTGCCGATGAGCATGAAGAGCACCCACGCCGGCACGCAGAGCACCGCGCCGAGCGCCACGCCCTTCAGCGCGTCGCGGTCGTTCTTGGCGATGAGATAGCGCTGCACCAGCGTCTGGTCTGCGGCGTATTTCTGCAGGTAGAAGAAAAAGCCGTAGAGCACGAGCACCCAGAAATTCGTCTTGCTGGCGAAATTGAAGCCCAGCGAGCCGACGTTGAACTTGTGGTGCTCGACGGCGAGGTGGAGCGCGTTCCCGATGCCGCCCGGCATTTTGGCCCAGAGCCAGCCGAGGCAGACGATGATGCCGAAGACCTTGATGAAGCCCTGGATGACGTCCGTCCAGATCACGGCCTCCATGCCGCCGATGACGGTGTAGTAGATCGTGACGGCGCCGGTGATGAGCATGACCGCGTAGATGTTCCACCCGGTCATGCTGCTGACGGTGAGCGCAAGGGTATAGAACACGAAGCCCATCTTCGAGAAGTGCCCCATGGCAAAGGCGAAGGCGCTGTAGGCGCGGGCGCCGTAGCCAAACCGCTTCTCGAAATATTCGTACACGCTCATGCCGATCGCATGGCGGAAGAACGGGATGATCACGGTGCCGACGAGAACCAGCACCCCGATCACCATGATGCCCGGCGCGAGTTCGGCCCAGTTGCCCGCGTAGGCGGAGCCCGGGTAGGCGATGAAGGTGATGCTCGTGATGAGGGTCGCGTAAATCGAAACCCCCATCGCCCAGTGCGGGATGGAGCGCCCGGCGACGAAATAGGCCTCGGTGGAGGTCTGCTTCTTCGCGAACGAGCGGCCGACCATGAGCATGGCGACCATGTAGACGACGATGACGATGATATCCAACCAGCGGAGTGAAGCCATGGCAGGGGAGGATGCTTGGGTTGTGGGGGTGGGGCGGGACCGCCGGCCGGGCGGCGCGGGGCTCAGACCACGAGCGACATCGTGTCGCCGTGCTGTTTCTGCCAGGCGAAAATGCGGTCGGCGAGGCGGCGGAGGCGGTCGCTTTGCGCCGCGTCGCGCCCCAGGTTGTGCAATTCGCCCGGGTCGGTGTTGAGGTCGTAGAGTTCGGGCGCGTCGCCGTGGTAGAGGTTGAGCTTCCAGTTGTCGGCCGTGCGCAGGCTGCGGCCATCCATCGAGTGGTCGTCGACCTCGTGCCATTCGATCACGAGGTCCTCGGCGCGCCACGACGCCGGGTCGCGCAGGGCGCCGGCGCGGGAGACGCCGTCGATCCCGGCGGGGACGCCGGCCCCGAGCAGGTCGAGCATCGTCGGCATGAGGTCCACGAGGTTGACCGGCTGGTCCATCATGACCTGCTGCCGCGACAGCCAGGGGACGTGGATCATCAAGGGAACGTGCGTGGCGCCCTCGTAGAACACGCTCTTCTGCAGGAGCCCGTGGTCGCCCATCATGTCGCCGTGGTCGGAGCAATAGACCACGATCGTATTGTCGGCCTGGCCGGACTCCTCCAGCGCCCGGAGCACGCGCCCGTAGGCGCGATCCACCATCGCGATCAGGCCGTAGTAGTTGGCCCGCAGCCGCCGGAAGTCGGCCGGCGTGTCGATGGGGTGATTCTTGTAACCCTTGGTGTGCAGGACGTGGTAGGTGTGACGGTGGAGCTTGGACGCCCCGGACCCGACCGGCACGGCAAAGGCGGGGCCGGTGGGAACGTCCTCCGGCCGGTGCAGTTCGTTGAGCGGCCCGTAGGAGGGCGGGTGGGGCTCGAGCGAGTTGACGCTCAGCACGAAGGGCTGGCCGTCGCGCCGGGCCTGGATGAACCGGACGGCCTCGTCGGCGATGAAATTGACCTTCGTGTAACGCTCCGCCATGGCGGCCGCCATCGTGCGCGAAAAGACCGGGGCGCCGTCGGAGTCGGTGTCATTCTCATCCGGCGGGAAGCCGGCCGCGGCCAGGTGGTAGTGGTAGCTGCTGCGGAGCTTCAGGTCCTCCTTGTTCGTGTAGAACTGGCGGTAGGCGCCGTCCTCGACGCTGCGCCACTCCTTGAAGCCGTGCTGGGCGCGGATCTCGTCGCCGAGGTGCCACTTCCCGTAATACGCGGTCGCGCAGTCCGGGGCCACGTATTCGGCGATCGTGCGTTTCGCCGGGTCGAGCCGGATGTTGTTCTGCACGCTGCCGTGGTGGTGCGGATAGAGCCCGGTCAGGATGCTGCCGCGCGACGGCGTGCAGACGGGCTGGGCGCAATACGCGTGGCGGAAGCAAAAGCTCTGCTCGCCGAGCCGGCGGAGGTTGGGCGCCTGCAGCACGGTGTTGCCGGCGTACGGCATCGTGTCGCCGCGATGCTGGTCGGTCCAGAGGAAGAGCAGGTTCGGACGGGCCGGGGCCCTGGCCAGCCCCTTGGGCGCGACGGTCGGCGCGGTCTCGGCGCTGAGCCTGCCGGCCATGGCGAGGGCGGCCGAGCCCAGCGTGGCGGTGCGAAGGAATTCGCGGCGGGAGGTGGACATGCGGGGTGCGGGATGGGGGTTGGGGAAAGCGTGGAAGCGAAAACCGTCGGATGCCGGTCAGCGGGCCGGCCAGTAGGGCGTGGGCGTGTGGGAGGAAGCGAGGATGGCGGCGAGCCGGGTGACGACCTCGGGGTGCTGCGCCGCAACATTGTGCTCCTCGGCTTCGTCGTTGCCCAGATCGTAAAGCTCGACCGGCCCGTCCAGGCCCTCGCGCACGGCTTTCCAGCGGCCGAGGCGGACGGCCTGCCAGAGGCGCCCGGCCGGGAACTCCCAGTACAAGGGCCGCTCGCCGACCGTCTCCTGCGCCCCCGTGAGCACCGGCAGGACGTTGCGGCCGTCGAGGCCGGCGGGCGCAGCCAGCCCGGCCGCGGCGGCGAAGGTCGGATACAGGTCCATGAACATCCAAGGCTCGGCGCTGGTCCGGCCGGCGGGCACGTGGCCCGGCCAGCGCACGATCATCGGGACGCGAATCCCGCCTTCATAGACGGAGCCCTTGGCGTCGCGCAGGCCGCCATTCGAGCCGAGGAACGTGCTCCGGTTCTTTTTGACCGCGCCGTTGTCCGAGGTGAAAAGCACCAGCGTGTGGCCGGCGAGGCCGAGGCGGTCGAGTTCCGCCATCAACCGGCCGACATAGCCGTCGAGCCGCGTGACCATGGCCGCATAAATGCGCGCGTCCTCCGGCCAGTCCTGGTGCGCGTACGCGCCGAGGTCCGGCACCTCCATCCGCTCATGGGGAATCGTGTACGGCAGGTAGAGAAAGAAGGGCTGCTCGCGATGCCGGCGCACGAAGTCGACCGAGAAGTCGGCCATGAGGTCGCAGCTGTAGACGGCGTGCTTCCCGCCGGCGTTTTCCGGGATCGGGCGCCGGTGGTCGTTTTCCCAGAGATAGTCCGTGTAGTAGTAGGGCGCGTGGTTCTGGTTGAGGTAACCGAGCCATTCGTCGAAACCATGTTTGCCGGGCGTGCCGTCCGAGCCCGGTTCGCCCACGCCCCATTTGCCCGACGCCCCCGTCACGTAACCCGCCTTCTGCAGCAATTCCGCGAAGGTGTGATCTTTCGCCGTGAACGAAAGCCGGATGCCCCCTTCCTTGCCGTCGGCGAAGGTCTCCAGTTCACCGCCGACATCGGGACTGTTTTGGCGGATGCGGCCATGGCCGGTGTGGAGTCCGGTGAGGAGCACGCCGCGCGACGGCGCGCACACGGGCGAACCGGCATAGCACTGCGTGAAACGCGTGCCCTCGCGCGCGAGCCGGTCGATGTTCGGCGTCGCGATCCTCGTGGAGCCGAAGCAGCCCAGGTCGCCGTAACCGAGATCGTCGGCCACGATCAGCACGATGTTCGGCCGTGCAGGTGCGGGGGCGGCCGCGGCCTTCGGCGCGGGGCACAGGCCGGCGAAGCCGGCGGCGGTCAAGCCGGCGAGGCGGAGGATCGGACGGTGGACGCGGGGCATGGGGTGGGGGAAAGGGGCGACCGGAGATTGCTCAGGCGGCGGGCTCGTTGGCGCGGGCCCAGGCGGTCAGCAGCGCCGACTGGCAGTGGGCCACGACCGCCAGCGGGCTTATCGCCGCCGATGACATCACCTCGCAGTAGACGCGCGGCCGGACCGCCGGCGCGAGGTATCCGGTGCGCTGCAGGCCGCTCATGAAGACCGCGATATCCGCGAGGTCCACGACTCCCGGCGCGCCGAACGGCACATGCTGATCGCCGTAATGCGGCGAACTCCGGTCCTTCACCGGATTGCAGAAGTGGAATTCGGTGATGAAGTCCCGCGCTTCCGCCACCGCCGCGACGGTGTCCTCGCCGTTGAGGATCATATGTGCGGTGTCCAGGCAGAGAACCAGCTTCAGGCCTTGCGCGGCGAGCCGGCGGCAGATGGCCACGGCCTCCGACGTGGTGCCGAGCGTGTTCCGCTTGTGCGCCTCATAGTCCAGCGGCTCGATCAGCAGCGCGAGGCGCGGATAAGCGACGATGGCTGCCGCCAGTTGCGCCAGCGAGTCCTCGAGAACCTTCAGGGCCTCGGGCCGGAGCGCCGGATCGGCCGGCCGCGGACCGCTGATCACCGTGATCGTGCTCGCGCCGGCCTCCTCGGCGGCGGCGAACTGGGCGATCACGGTCTCAACCGCGAGCTGCCGGTTCGCCGGGTCGAGCGAGGACAGGCTGGCCTTTTTCTCGGCCAGCACGCGCGTCAGGGCGTAGGTGTGCGGCCGGCCCCGGTCGCCGAGCAGGCGGCGAATGGCACGACGCTCGGCCGCATAGGGGATGTCGACCGTTTGGTAGGCCTCGAAAAACGGAAAGCCTGCGAGCACTTCTTCAATCGCCTTCAACGTCGCGCCCTCCGTCATGCGCGATTGCGGCCAGGCGTTTGAAACCACGACACCCGGCTGCGCCACTTGCTCAAATCGGAGCGCCTCTGTCGGCGAAGATTTCATGTATAAAATTTTGAAATAAAGTCATTTATCGCTCGATATTTTCTCCATATTCGCAGCGGAAAATCACCTTATATCATGTTATTCAAGATAGATATGAACTATCCTTGTTCGTTGAAATTTCGCTTGAAGAAACAACGAACAACCGAACAATCAAGCTCAAATTCAAGGAATGTTTTCGTATTTTCGACTCCCGCGATGAAGATTTCTTACCGCACCCTGGTCAAACTCGAGCGAGGCTACAGCATTGCGCTGCTACCGGCCGCCGCCGGGGAAGCTCCGTCCTTTCTCGCCGGCAGCGAGGGAGAGGACCGGCTGTTGTTTTTCGAGGCGCCGGATTTCAAGCCGAAGACAATTTCGCGCAGCCCGGGTGGCTACATCAGCATTTGCCCGCTGCTCAACGGACGCCAGCGGCACGTGCTCGCGGCCAACATGTTCAAGCCCGGCTTCAACGGCGGCGAGGCTTCGATCCGGCTGTACCCGCTCGATGGACCCGAGTGCCCGCCGTCGACGCTGGTGGCGTTGATGCCTTTCACCCATCGCCTGACCCTGGCGGCGCATGCGGGCCGGCGCTTCCTGCTGGTTTCAACGCTCTGCGCCGGCAAGGCGCACAAGGACGACTGGACCCAGCCCGGCGGCATCCATCTGGCCGACCTGCCCGCGGATCCGGCGCAACCCTGGCCCATCCGCCAGATCGTGCGCGGTCTCAACAAGAATCACGGGATGGATTATGCGGAGCTGGGACGCGACCGTCGGCCGGGATACCTGCTTTCCGCAATGGAAGGACTTTTCTTCATGCCCTTTCCGGCCGACCCGGCCGGCGAATGGCCGCTCGAGACCATCAGCCGCGAGGAGAACAGCGACGCGTTCGCGTTCGATTGGGATGGCGACGGCGTGCCCGAGATCTTTTCCATCAGCCCGTTCCATGGGCACCGTCTTGCCCTGCACAAGCAGGCAGCGAACGGCTGGAGTCGCACGTTGATCCACGATGACCTTTCGCTCGGCCACATCGTCTGGGCGGGAAATCTGCTGGGCGCCCCGGCCTTGCTCGCGGGCAGCCGTCGTGATCGCCGCGAACTCCGCCTGTACCGGCCGGACCGCCGGGGCGGAGTCGATCCGCGGTACCAGGTGCTGGCCGAGGGCATCGGGCCGAGCCAGCTCAACGTCGTCAGTCTCGGGAATCGTCGCGCCCTGCTCTACGTGGCCGCGCACGGGGTCGACGAGGTTCGCCTGTACGAACTCGAGACATGAGCGGTGCGATCCTGCCGCGGCGTCGCTTCCTCCGGCTTGCCGGCCTGGCGGGCCTCGGCCTCGCGCTCGTCTCGACGGTCGTCGGTGCAACCGCCCACCTCCTGATTCTCCACACGAACGACCTGCACGACCACCTGCGGCCCGGGCCGGGCGATCAGGGCGGGATGCCATGGGTGGCGGGTTATGTCGCGCAGGTCCGGGCGGAACGCTCCGATGTGCTCGTGCTCGACGCCGGTGATGTCACCGAGAAAGGTGACCTGGTGGCGGCCCGGTCGGATCACCGGATGAACTATGAGGCACTCCGGCGGATCGGCTACGACGCGGTCACGATCGGCAACCATGACCACGATGCCGGCGTCGCCGGACTGCGTGCCTACGAGCAGGCGCTCGGACAGCCGCTGCTCTGCCTGAATCTCGTCAGGCCCGACGGCACCCCGGAGTTCACACCCTCGCGGGTGGTCCAGGTCGGTGCGCTCAAGGTCGGCATCATCGGCCTGATCGTGCCGCGCCCACCGGAGGCGGGCGGCCTGGACTTCGAGGCCAGCGGCCGCGCGCTGGCGCGGGAAGCCGCGCGCCTGCGGGGGCAGGTGCACCTGCTCATCGCCCTCTGCCATGAAGGCTCGAGGAACTGCGCCCGCTGGTCGCAGATGGCCCCGGAGGTCGACGTGTTTGTCAGCGGCCACACGCACGAGCTGCTGCCGGCGCCCGTGACCGTGCCGGGCACCGGCGCGCTGATCGTGCAGGCCGGCAGCTATGCGCAATGGGTCGGCCGCCTCGAACTCACGATCGATCTCGATGCCCGCAAGGTCGTGGGCGCCGCGGGCACGGTCGTGCCGTTGCGGCACGATCGCATTCACGCGGACGAATCCATGCTCGCGTGGGTTCGTGAGCGGGAAAAGGCCCTGTGCCCGGAGGCGGCTGAGGTGGTCGTGCCGCACACGGGGCAGGTGGCCATGGACGCGGTCGCGTGGCTCGGGGCCGAGGCGCTGCGGCAGCAGGCCGGGACGGACGTGGGCTTCTGCCACGCGGGCCAGGTCATCCGCAGCCCGATCTTTGCCGGCCCCGTCGATGTCAACGCGCTGTATGTCGCGGGCGGCGACCGCGGCGATGCCACGGTGCGGACCGAACTTACCGGCGACGAGATAGGCGCCTATGTCGCCTTGCTCGCGGCGGAAAAAGACAACCGGACGAATTGGTCGGGCTTTAGGGTGGAGGCCGTGGCGTCGGCGCCTGGGTCCGCCCGCGCCGCGGACATTTTGGTGCCCGGGCGCACCTACACCGTGATCCTGCCGCGCCTGGAATGGGAGACGCGTTTCCTGCGCGCGGCGAAACGGGCGCGGGAGAAACACCTCGGCGGCCCGCTGGCGGCGCACGAGTTCTCCGCCCAACCGGCGCCGGCCGTCACCTTCACCGGCGCGATGCGGCAATATCTCGGGCGCCTGGCGCAGGCGGGCACGTCGCCCGCGGCGGAGGCCGCCCGGCTGGCGGCGGCGGCCGGGGCCGCTCCCGCCCCCGCCGATGAAAGATTGCCAGGGCCCGAAGCGAACTGAAGAAGCTTCGCGTCGCGACCGGAAATCTCTGCAAGCCGAGCTCCGCTGGTCTTCCGCGCGGAATGCAGACACCCCGACGTGACGATCGGCGCCGACCGGCGCCTGGCGGTGGTGGGTGGCGGGGTGCGCTCACCCCGCGGAGCCACCCGCATGCGACAGCCCCCGGGACGAGGGCGTCCCGCTTCCCATTGAAACGGCGTCGTACCGCGCGCGCTTCCGCCTCATGCGAGCAACGGCCGGAACAAGGCGTGGAGGTCCGCCTTGAGCTCGATGCCGATGCCCGGCGCGTCGGGCAGGCGCACGGTTCCGCTGCGGACTTCCGTTCCATCGGCGAATCCCCCGAATGGCTGGAACACGCCGGGGTAGGCCTCGTTGCCGCCGAGCTGCAGGCCGGCGGCGAGGTGCAGCGAGAACTGGTGGCCGCCATGCGGCGTGCAGCGGCGCGGCGACCAGCCGGCGGCGCGCAGCACCTCGAGCATGCGCAGGTATTCCGGCAGGCCATAGGAGAGCGCCGGGTCCATCTGCAGGGTGTCGCGAGCCGGATCGAGCCCGGCGTGGCGGACCAGGTTGCGGACGTCCTGGTGCGAGAAGAGGTTCTCCCCGGTCGCGTAGGCGAGCTGCGGGAACTGGGCGCCGAGGCGCGCCTGCAACTCGTAGTCGAGCGGATCGCCGGCCTCCTCGAACCAGCGCACGCCGAGCGACGCGAGTTCCGCGGCCCAGGCGAGGGCGGTGGCCAGGTCGAACCGCCCGTTGGCATCCACCGCCACGCGGCCGGCGCCGCCGGCCTCCGCGGACGCCGCGCGGATCCGGCGCAGGTCCTCCGCGAGCGGCACGGCGCCGATCTTCATCTTCACCATCGTGTAACCGGCCGCGAGATAGCCGGCGATTTCGCGGCGCAGCGCGTCGTCGCCGCCCTCGGCATGATAGTAGCCGCCGGCCGCATAGACGGCCACCGCGGGGTCCGCCCGGCCGTCGTTGAAGCGCGCCGACAGCAGGCGCCACAACGGCACGCCGGCAATCTTGGCCGCGAGGTCCCACAGGGCCATGTCGACGGCCCCGACCGCCGTGCTGCGTTCGCCGTGGCCGCCCGGTTTTTCGTTGCGCATCATCAGGGTCCACGCGCGGAGCGGGTCCACATTGTCTCCCGCGGCGTCCTGATAGGCCGCGGGCGGCGCCGCGAGCAGGCGCGGCGCGAGGCGGTCGGCGACGATCGCCGTGGCGGCGTAGCGGCCGATGGAGCCGAACCCCAGGCCGGCCACGCGCCGGCCGTGCCGCACCACGTCCGACTCGACGACCACGATGGTGCCGGTCATCTCCGCGAAGCTCACGAGGGCATTGCGAATGGCGGATTGCAGCGGGACGGTCCGCGCCGTGATGCGGGTGATCTTCATGGGTTGCGCGCGTAGAGGGCCCGCGGGCGGGTGAAGAATTCGCGCGCGTAGCGGCCGCACTCCGGCAGGCCGTGGCCGGAGTCCCTCCAACCGGCGACCGGCAGGCCCGGTTCGCGGTAGGCGGTGTGCAGGTTGACGTGGACGATGCCGGCTTCGATGCGACGCGCGAGCGTTCGGGCGCGCCCGGTGTCCGCCGAGAACACGGAGGCCGAGAGCCCGAACGTGCCGGCGTTGGCCAGCCGGATGGCGTCGTCGGCATCGCGCGCCGCGACGACGGGCAGCACCGGGACGAAGAGTTCGTCGAGGAACGCCGGCATGGTCTCGACCACCCGGTCGAGGACCGTCGGCGCGAAGAAATGGCCGCCGGGAAGTTCGCGGCCGCCGCAGCACACGCGGGCGCCGGCTGCGACCGCGGCGGCCACGGCTTCACGGGCGGCCTGCACCCGGGCGGCGGAAATGACGGGACCCGTGTCGGTGCTGTCATCGTCGCCGGGCCCGACGTGAAGCTGCCCGGCACGGGCGGAGAGCCGCGCGACGAACTCGGCGCCCACGGCCTGTTCGACGATCACGCGTCCCGTGCCCGTGCACCACTGGCCGGCGCAACTGAAGGCGCCGGTCGCGGCGGCCTCGACGGCGTCGTCAAGGCGGGCATCGGCCAGGACGACGAGCGAGTTCTTCCCGCCCATCTCGAGCTGGAGCCGGACGTCCCGCCCGGCGGTGGCGCGGGCCAGGGCGCGGCCGGTGGCGGTCGAGCCGGTGCAAGAAATGCCGCGCAATGCCGGGTGCGCCGTCAGGATGGGGCCCAGCTCCGGGCCGAAACCGAGAACCAGGGATGCCGCGCCCGCCGGCAGTCCGAGCGGTTCGAGCAACTCGAACAAGCGGCGCGCGGGACCGGGCGTGAGCTCCGAGGGCTTCACGACCACCGTGTTGCCGTAGGCCAGTGCCGGCACCAGCTTGCGCAGGATGGTGGCGAGCGGGAAATTCCAGGGCGTGATGAGCAGCTGGACACCGACGGGCTCGAGGACGAGCTCGCTCGCCACGACGGCCCCGGGCGCCGAGGTGCGCTCGATGACCCCGAGCCGCCGCGCCTCCCCGAGCGCGTGCGCGGCGTCGCGCAAGCCCGCGTCGATCTCCGACTGGGCGTCGCGTCGCGGCTTGCCGTTTTCGCGGATGATCAAGCCGGCGAATTCGCCCGCATGCCGCGCAATCACCGGCAGCAGGGCTTCCAGGCGGTCGAGCCGGTCGGGCAGCGGAACCGCGGCCCAAACGGGGCCAGCGGCCGCCGCGGCCTCCATCGCGCGGCGCGCCTCGTCCGGACTTGCCGGACACCAGCGCGCGGCGACTTCCGCGCTGCGGCCGGGGTTTTCGCGTTCGACAACGCGGCGACCCGGCCGGGACCAATGATCGGCTAAATAGGAGGTGCAGACGTGGTCGCTCACCGGGTTGTTAGTCATGGCCTTGGGGAGCCGGTGCATAAGCCCGAATCCCATGCGTGATGAAAAAGCGCTGAATTATATATGGAGGATGAGATATAGTATTGCGTGTCACGTACATCTAATGGATAAAGCTGGAAATCTTCAATGAACAAACCAGTAACACTTGCCGATGTAGCCAAAGCGGCGGGAGTGGCCGTCGGAACGGCCTCCCGGGTTCTGAACAACTTTACGGATGTGAGCCCCGACTCGCGCCAGAGCGTGTTGGAAGCCGTCGCCCGGCTGCGCTACCAGCCGCTGCGCAAGCGGAAGGGCAGCGGGGTGCGCGGCACGGGTGACCAGCGCAACTGCAAGATCGGCCTCGTTCTCCTCGGCATGGACGACACGCTGCTGCACGTGCCGGTGCTTGCGGAGGTCCTGCACGGAGTCGAGGCGGCCGTGACCCAGCTGAACGGCAACCTGCTTTTCGCCAACCTGCCGAACGCGGACCGGGTGCCCGCCTTTCTGCAGGGCAACCATGTCGAAGGATTGATCGTGAAGGCGTCGCAATACGGCACGTTCCCCGACGTCACCAAGAATCCCCTGCTGAAGAGCATCCTGCGGTTTCCGCTGGTATGGGTGTGGGCGAAACCGGAAAACGTTCCCGGGGACCTGTGCAGTTACAACCACGAGCATGCCGCGCAGCTCGTGGCGAAGCACCTGCACGAATACGGCCACCGGCGCGTCGCCTACCTGAACCCGAAGAAGGGCAAGTCGACGCTCGAGCATCTCAAGAAGGAGTTCCAGTATGCGTGCGCCGAGCGCGGCATGGAGCTGACGTTGATCGAGGCGGTGGGGCAGGGGGCGACGGAGTGGCCGGAGCCCGCGTTCACCGGGCCGGAGGGATTCGTCGAGCTGGTCGACCAGTGGCTGGCCGCGGAACCGGCGCGCCGCGCGACGGCGATCTTCGTCCCGTCGGACAACTACACGGTGCATTTCTACACGGCGCTGGAAAACCGCGGCGTCAAAGTCGGGCGCGACGTGAGCGTGATCTCGTGCAACCACGAGAAGTCGATCACGTTCGGCCTGAAACCCTCGCTGACCACCGTCGACGTGGGCGCGCAGCGGATCGGCAGCAAGGCCGTCGAGATGCTGCTGTGGCGCATGCGCAATCCGCTGGACGACTCGGTGCAGACGCTGCTGTTCGACACGACCCTGGTGCCCGGCGATTCGGTGGCCCGGCTGGCTTGAGCCGGGGGTGGCGCCCGCCTGGAGGGCGGGGTTGCCGAACCCCGCCTGATCCGTGCGGTTGTGCGACGAGTCCGAGGCTGGATGCGGAGATCCCGCCCTGCACGAATTCACCTGCGCGCTCGGCGGCTTTGTCCCATCGACCTTGAGAACGAAGCGTGTCACGAGCGCAGGGCGCCGGCCGGTTCAGTATTCGCCCGGGTCGCCGGATTCGCGGCCGGGCTCGCCGTGGGCGAAGTCCACGCGATAAATTTCCTTCCCGGAAGGATCGCGCAGCACGGCGGGGCCCTCCGCGTGCAGGTCGCGCCAGGTCGATTGGGTGCGGACCCTGCCGTCGGACCAGTAATTCGTCCACACCATCGTGCCGTCGGCGCGGTGATCGCGTTCCCACTGCAGCGTGCCATCCTGGTAGAATTTCTCGGGGCCCGTGAGCTGCCCGAGATGATAGGTGGCCGTCCGCTGCACGCGGCCGTCGGCCTCATACCAGGTCTCCTCGCCTTCGAGGAGGAACCGGCCGTCGTTGCCGATGCCGCCGCGGTAGCGCACGTGGATGCGGCCGGCCGCGTCGCGATCGACATAGTCGCGGACGTCGCGCAGCGTGCTGGCCGTGTTGGTGCGCAAGGCGGCATCATCGGCGGCGGCGTTGTCGCCATGGAGGATCCAGGCCTCGTTCAACTCGTACGCGAGGCACGGCTCCGTCATGGTCGCAACCAGGTGGATGACGCCGTTGGGCGCCTGCCGGGCGACGGCGTACCCGAGGGTATCGCCGCCCATCTGCTTGGCGTGGGCCTGTTCCTCGTGCGGCTGGGTGCCCGGCAGTTTCCGCAGGCGCCAGGTCTCGCCCTCGTCGTCGGAGAGCGCGACGTAGGCGCCGCGCTCAGTGATGCCCGCGGGCTGCGCCCCCTTGTCGCTCTGGTAGTCGCCGGCCATGAACAGGCGGCCGCTCGCCAGGCGGATGAGGGTGGGACGCTGGTTGCTGCCCAGGTGCGGGAAGGGCGTCTTGGAGACCACGTAGGTGCGGCCGCCGTCGCTGGTGATCGACCGCGGCATGAAACCCTCGATGTTCGAGCTCTTGCCGCCCATGCCGAGGATGCGGCCGTCGCGCAGCGGCACGAAAGCCGTGTGCCGGCCGCCGCTGCGGCCGCCCGGGTCGCGCCAGGTCGCGCCGTTGTCGTCGCTCTCCCACAGCACGGACTCGGGCCCGATCGCGTCGTTCGCCACGTGGATGTGCCCGGCCGCATCGCGGAACGCACTGGTGATCGGCTGGGCGGAATGGCCGCCGACAGGGGTCGTGAACAGCGGGAAGTGCACCTCGCTCCAGGTCGCGCCGTGATCGTCGGACGTGATCCACTGGAAGGGGAAGCCGGCGTCGAGCCGGTTCATGCCCCAGAAGAACCACAGCCGGCCCGAATCGTTCCACAGCATCGGCGAGGTGTCGTCGACATCGGGCATGTCCACGAACCGGTCGGGCGGATCCCACTCGTCGGCACCGAAGCGCAGCCGGGTGATGAGTATGCCGCAGTCCGGATCGAGTTCACCCACCGCGGAGAAGGCGATGAAGATGACATCACCGTTGCCCGCGACCTCGAGGCCCGGGCTGTGCATGTGGCGCAGCATGCCGCGGGGCCAGCCGAGTGCGCGAAACACGGCGAGCCGCGCCGGGTCGGTGTTTTCCGGCGGCGTGGGCAGCAGGTAACGCTTGCGGAAATACGGGCGCGCCGGATCCGGCCCCACCGAGGGCGCCGGCCCGCCCGCCACGACGCCGAGCTGGGCGTAGGACACGCGGCCGGCCCGCGTCGGCGCGGGCGCGGGTGGCGCGCACACCACGCGGAAACCGATGTGGTGGTTGCCCTGGTTGTTCAGCACGGAACGCGTGAAACCCTGGTAGAGGAACTCGCTCTTGTACTGGCCGCTGCGCTGCTGCCCGGCGCCTTGCGGGTCGTGCGCACCCGCGGCCTCGGCGGGGGTGCTCATCCGGGCGCGAAGCTCGGCGAGCGGCACCGGCGGGAAATTCGGCGCCATGCCGCCGCGGTTGGCGGATCGCCGGTAATAGGGAATGTCCTTGTCGAGCCCGCCGCCGCGCACGACCCGCGCCCAGCCGGAAGCGGGTCCGACCGGATCCGTCTGCGGCTCCAGCGGGTATTCGCCGTGCCAGTCGAGGCACCATTCGCCGACGCCGGTGTTCATGTTCTTCAAGCCCCAGGCATTCGGCGTTTCCGCCGCCGGTGGCGTGGCCCCGGTCGGAAACAACGTGCTGGTGCCCGCGCGCGCCGCATATTCCCATTCCGCTTCCGTCGGCAGGCGATAGTTGCGCCCCTCCTTGCGGCTGAGCCAGGCGCAGAACGCCATGGCGTCATCCCAGCTGAGCCCGGCGGCGTAGGGCGCCAGGTCCGGATTGCCGGTGTAATCGGGGCGGAACTGCCGGAACTGGTCGGCCGTCACTTCCACCTCGGCCAGGTAGAAGGCATGCGTGAGCGTGACCTGGTGCAGCGGGTGTTCGTCCCAATCGCCACGCGTCAGGTGGCTGGGGACATCGAAGGTCTTTGGCGGAGTGGGATTGGCGTTTCCCATCTCGAACGATCCGGCCGGAACCGGCAGCATCCGCATGCCGAGGGAATTGACGAAGGGCTCATCGGCGAGCGCGAGCGAGCCAAGGGTCGCAGCCAGAAGGGCCAAGGTGGAAGTCTTCTTGCGGTTGAAACCATTTCGCTGCGGCAATTGGGGGGCTGAAATAGTGGAAAATACGGGTGTCATTTTTCTGAAATTACGTGGGATACGACGGTGTTGCCTGGCTTGGCCCCGGTGACCTCGCCCGAGCCGCCAAGGACGGGCCGC
This sequence comes from Lacunisphaera sp., assembly GCA_035545835.1. Taxonomy (GTDB): domain Bacteria; phylum Verrucomicrobiota; class Verrucomicrobiia; order Opitutales; family Opitutaceae; genus Lacunisphaera. The sequence continues at coordinate 2,223 of DASZXO010000078.1, read as the reverse complement.
CGGGTTGAAGGGACAGGTCAAAACAGGGAGTGAGGTGAGGGGATTGTTGAGAGAGAAATACCTAAAATATGGATGGCAATGTTTATTTCAGAGCTTCCTCAAGTAGCTGACTTCTAGTGACCAACAAATTGGCCATGGAAAATTCATGTTGTAATAAGAAATGAATTCAATGAGTTGCGTCGTTATTTCAATTTGTCCTTGCCACGCCGCGGCAATTTCCCCCTGTTACGTTTTGTGGATCGATCTACCCCTGTTTATCCGGCCAAGCCGACGGTCGTGGAAGTGGCGGTAGCCGCCAACGTGGCGGTGGGCACCGTGTCGCGCGTGCTCAACACGCCCGATGTCGTCGGTCCCGAGATCCGGCAGCGCGTGCTCGATGCGATTGCGCGGGTCCATTACACGCCGCTCCGCCGTCGCCGGCGATTCCGCCTGGCGGACGGGCCAAGGGTGTCGGGTCGCCGCGGCAACCTCGGGCTGCTGCTTGTGGGCATGGACGAGTCCCTCAGCAACCTGCCGGTGATCAGCGAGGCGCTCCATGGGGTCGAGCTGGCGGTGGCCGCCAAAGGCATGAACCTGATGCTGGCCAACCTCCCGAACGCCGACCGCGTGCCGGCGTTCCTCGCCCGGAACCAGGTCGACGGCCTGATCGTGAAATGCCCCTTGCTCGGCGACCTGCGGGCGTGCGCCCGCCCGGCGCTGGTGGCGGCCATCAAACGGCTGCCGCACGTCTGGCTGCTGGGCCGGCCCGAATCGGCCGGGGGCGATGTCTGCGGCTTCGATTTTGATTCCGGCGCCCAAACCGCCGTCGAATACCTCCGCGCCCGCGGTCACCGCCACGTGGCCTTCCTCGAGCCCCGCCCGGGCCAGACCCGGTCCGAGGGCTTGAAGCGGGCGCTCGCGGTCCATGCGCAGCGGCTGGGCTTGCACGTCCGTCACCTCGAGAAGCTGTTTTCGTTCCCGGTGAAATGGCCGGTGCCGGCCGTGACCGATCCGGCCGAGATCGTGCCGCTGGTGGCCCGCTGGGAATCCCTGCCGGCCGGCCAGCGGCCGACGGCCCTGGTGGTCAGCGCCGACAGCATCGCGGTCCAGCTCTACGCGGCGCTGCGCCTGCGCGGGCATCGCGTCGGCCGGGACGTGAGCGTGCTTTCCTTCAACCACGAGAAGACGCTCGTGATGAACCTGGACCCGGCCCTGACGACGCTCGACGTGTGCGCCGAGGCCATCGGCCGCCGCGCCGTCGAACAGCTCCTCTGGCGCGTGGACAATCCGCGCGAAGATGTGCCCACCCGGATCCTGCTCGAGCCCCGGCTCGTCGAGGGCAACTCCGTCGCCACGCTCCGGACCGCCGTCTAAGACTTACCATGCACAAATCCCCCAGCCTGCTTCGTCCCTTCCTCCTGGCCGGTGCGTTCCTGGCCGCCGCGACGGCCCCGGCCGCGACCATCGCTCCCGGTCCCGTGGCCGCCGCCCCGGTCGACCTCGCCGCCTACCGCACCGTCCTCTACGTCGACCAGGCCGGCGGCGATGACGTCCAGGGCACCGGCGCGCGCGAGCATCCGTTTGCCTCGATCGACCACGCCCTCGAGGTAGCCGGCCACCCCGCAGCGGACGCCCGCGTGGCCATCCTCGTCAGCCAGGGCCGTTACGTGCAGCCGACGTTCGTCCTCAAGCCGCACGTCGATCTCTTCGGCGGCTTCGCCGCGCCCGGCGGGGCGCGCGAGGTCTACACCCATCCGACCATCCTCGACGGCCAGGAACTCCGCCGCCTCGTCATCGGCGCCGACGACGCCCGCCTCGACGGCTTTCACCTGCTCAACGGCCGGGTGCGCGGGAAGGGCGCCGCGATCCTTTGCGACGGCACCGCGCCCGTCATCGCCAATTCCATCTTCTCGAACAACCGCACGCTCATCCCGTCGCCCTGGGCGCCCCGGCTCCTGCACGAGACCGCGAACGACGGCGGCGCGGTCATGTGCCTCAACGGCGCCGCGCCTCGCCTCGAGCACAATCTCTTCTACGACAACTCCACCGAGTGCGGCCGGGGCGCCGCGATCGCCAGCGACCGGGCGGCGGCCCCGCACATCGTCGAAAACGTCTTTGCCAACAACACCGCCGGTCTGGCCGACCCGATGCGCAGCAGCGACGGCGGCGCCGTCACTTTTTTCCGTTGGTCCGAGGGCGAATTCACCGGCAACGTCGTCGTCGCCAACCAGTCACTCACCCGCA
>DASZXO010000077.1:0-14774 GCA_035545835.1 Lacunisphaera sp. | reverse complement strand
TTCATCACGTTGACGCAGGCGATGAGCAGCACGCCGACGCAGAAGGCGAGCATGGTGTAGAGCAGGCCGTTGAGCGGCCCGCCGGTGAAGGCGGCGATGAGCGGCCGCACGAGGCCCAGCGTGAACTGCTTGTTGGTGTCGGGGTAGGCCTTGGCGAACCCGCGACCAATACTCGACATCTCGGCGGCGGCCTGGTCGAGGGTCACGCCGGGCTTCAGGCGGGCGATGACGGAGACGAAGTTGATCCCGCGGTCATTGCGCGGCTTGACCGGGAAGGCGGTGTTGACCGGGATCCAGAGCTCCTCGTTGGCGGGGAACTGGAACTTGGGCGGCATCACGCCGATGATGGTGCCGGCGGTGCCGTTGACGCGGACGGCCTGGCCGATGATGCCCGGGTCGCCGCCGAAGTCGCGATGCCAGAGAAGGTCGCTGAGGATGACGGCCTTGTCGACCCCCGGGCGGTCCTCCTCGGGGAGGAAGTCGCGGCCGAGCACCGGCGACACGCCGAGGACCTTGAAGAAGTCCCAGGTCACGTAGGCGCCGGTCAGCCGCTTGGGCTGGCCGTGGTAGGTGAGGTTGACCGTCGAGCCGTTGAGGTAGGCGGTCCAGCCGGAGAACGACTTTTGCTGGGCGGCGATGTCGGCGAAGTCCGCCGTCGTCATGCGCGAATTGAAATTGTTCGGCGAAAAATTCGTCGGGTCGGCCAGCTGCACGTCGACCAGCTGCTCCGGATCGTGGAAGGAGAAGGCGCGGAGCAGCACGCCGTTGACCACCGCGTACTGGGTGGTGACGGCGCTGATGCCGACGGCCAGGATGAAGATGGCGAGCGCGCAGAAGGACTTTTCCTTGATGAGCACCCGCAGGCCGACGCGGAGGTCTTGGAAGAAGGTTTCGAGGAACATGGTGTGCGTGGGTGAAAAGGGGGGTGAGTAGTAAGCGGTAAGCAGAGGGAACGAGTGTTTCGGTTGGAGGGTCGGCCCGCGGCCGACCGCGGCCGGTCAGGAGACCGGCCCTCCAGAAGATCGGAAATAGGTCTCTTTGCGTGCTGTTCCCATTGATGCTTGGTCCCTGGTACTTGTTACTTTTCCAGCGTCACCTGGTGGAGGAGCACGGCATGGGGGGCGGGAGTTGCAGTCGGATTGGGGAAGAGGTCCCAGCCCGAATGGCTGATGAAGGCGAAGCGATGGTCCAGGACCTGCCCGAGCGAAAGGTCGGTGAGGTCGGCGCCGGCCGAAAGGATGCGGGCGGCGGCGAGGCCGCCGCCCGCGTCGAGATCGAGGCGGATAACCCGCGGCGGGTTAAGGCCGTTTTGCACGCCGATCAGGCCGCCGGGCACGGCGTAGAGTCCGTCCACGCCGCGGAGGTTGAAGCCCGCGGGAGCGGGCAGCAGCGTGGCCGCGCGGGTGGCCAGGTCGATGCGCCAGAGCCCGTTCGGGTAATCGGCGACGTAGAGCGAGCGCTGGTCGGCGGACGGCGCGATGCCTTGGAGGGATTTGAACCGCGCGTCCTCGAGCCAGGCATCGATGCGGTCGGCGCCCGGCGCCAGGCGCCAGATCACCGGCGCCACGGAATCCGTGGCGTAGATCGTGCCGTCGGGCGCGAGCAGGAAATCACCCGGCACATGCGCGCGGCCGTCGGCGGGCAGCGCATAGGTGCGCCGGAGCGCGTGTGTCGGCAGGTCGTAGGCCGCGAGCAGGGCGCGGCCGCGGTCGGCGGCGGTGTAACCCTTCATCTCCGGCAGCGCGGCGGAACTCGCCCACAGCGTCCGGCCGGTCGCATCGATCTTGAGCGCGAAGACGCCGAACAGGCCGTCGGTCTCGCTGGAAAATCGATGCAACGGGCCGTCCGCGGTGCGCGTCCAGATGCAGCGGTTGTGGACGTCGCTGAAGAAAGCCGTGCCCGTCTCGGGCTGGAGGGCCACGCCCTCGATAATGCCGTCCATGGCGGGCAGCTCCGCCGGCTTCGGGTCGGCGTGGAGCGCCACGGCGAGCAGGCAAAGGAAGGCGATGGCCAGAGTGAGCAGCGACTCGTTCTTCACGCGGACGCGCGGCAGGCCGTCGGGTGAACGGGAATGCCTGAAAAGCCAGTTGTATTCGCTGCCGAGCATCGTCGCGTCGCCAGATTGTTCGCAAGAGCGATGCCAAGCGCGCAAACAGCTGCTAATCCCTATGGTCCAGGGGTTAAACGTCGTTGGGCATGAGCTGACCTACTGGGGGTGGCCCGGTGGTGACATTCAGCCGTCCCGATAGTGGGAAGATTTCGGGTGACCTAACTGCGTCTTGTCCCCGGCCGGTTCGTGTGCAGCGGCGGTCCATGACCGCCGAGCCAGGCAGGCGACGCTCACCGAGCGCCGTTACAGGTGGGGCTTGAAGCGGGGGTTCGCCTGGGTTCTGGGGCAGGGCGCGGACTCCGTTCCGCGCCGTCGGCGGTCCCGGGGGCGCAGGGACTCGTCGCCCTACCTGCCGGCGGCGTCGAGGAAGCCGCGGACCACGGGGTGGAGCGAGCCCTGCAACGCGCGCCGTTCGGGTTGAAAAAGGGTGCCGACGAAGAACGGGTGGCCGTCGAGCCGCACGGCGCGGAGCTGTCCTTCGCCGTCGTGTGCCACGAACTTGAGCGCCGAGCCGCCAAAGACGCCCGCGAGGCCCCCGTTGAAGCCGTAGTTGCAGTGGAAGCCCTCGGTGGATTCGTCGCCACCGAGGAGCGCGGCGAAGCGCGGCCGGTCGGTGGCCACGATCCGGCCGGTCGCCTCGACCAGCGAGCAACTGAGCCGCGCGATCAGCGGGTCCGGCGCGGATGGATTCATCTCGGCGTGTTCCGCCGGGCGGCCGAGCACGTTTTGGGCAAATTCCATCAGCAGGTGCTGGAAACCGCCACAGGTGCCGAGAAAGGCGCGGCCGGTGGTGCGGGCGTGCCGGATCGCGGTCAACGCGCCCTCGGTGCTGGCGTAGGGGCTCCCCGGCGTGCACCAGATGCCGGTGGCAGCGCGCAGCAGGTCATCGACCGTCACGGCGGTGAGGCCCGCGGTGCCGAGCCAGTCGAACCGGAGCGCCGGGTCGTGGTGCCGGCGGTAAAGGGCGAGCGACGCCTCGATGCCGCGATGCGACACGTGGGCCGGGTTGCGTTCACCGATGAGGATGATGTGGCGGGTCATGAAAGGAATTGGGTGCAGGTCGGGGTTTATCCCCGACACGTCGGGCGTAAAGCCCGGCCTACGGCCGCGCGCATGACCTCATTCCTCTCCGTCGTAGTAGTCGCGCGCCCGGCCGCGGAGGAGGGCGCGCTTCGGCGAACGGACGAGCCATTTCCGGCTGTCGGGATAGTGGCACGACTCGCCGATGGGATTGTCGGCCACGACGCAGATGACGAGGTCGACCTTGCCGTCGTTGCGCAGCGTGTGCGGCTGGCCGGGCGGGAAGACGAAGGCGTCGCCGGCCTTGATGCGCGTCCAGCCGCGCCGGTCCCGGACGCTGCCGGATCCTACAAGCACGAGATAGAATTCCCACTGCGCGGAGTGCGAGTGGAACGGGTAGGGTGTCTGGCCGCGGCGCACGCGGAGGATCTCCACGTCGAAAGGATGCCGCTTCATCAGGTCGGTCGAGGTGGGCACGCGGCCGAGGGCGATCGAGACCTCTTTCGCGGCGCCGCGAAATGTTCCCTTGGGCGAGGACCAGGCCTCCTCCCTGATGTCACGCAGGTTGATTTTCTTCATGGGGGTGGACCGGTTTGTTGTCGGCGCGGGTTTACCCCGCGATCAGAGCGAAACGGCAGGCGAATCGTAGGTCGGGATTTATACCCGACACGTCGGGCGTGAAGCCCGACCTACAAGGTGTGTCAATCACTCGACATGCAGCGTGGTCTTCAGGACGTCGACGGACGAGCGACCGACTTGGATCTCGAAATCGCCGGGCTCGACGGTGCGTTTCATGTTGATGTCGTACGCCTCGAGCTTGTCGGGCGTCAGTTCGAAGCTGACGGTGCGGGTCTCGCCGGGTGCCAGGTGGACGCGCGCGAAGTCCTTGAGTTCCTGCACCGGCCGGACGGGCAGGCTGACGAGATCGTGGAGGTACAGCTGGACGATCTCGTCGGCGGCGACGGAGCCGGTGTTGGTGACGTCGACCGAAACCGTGGTGTGGCCCGCAGGCGCGATCTTCGCCGCCGAGAGCCGGAGGTTCCTGTAATCGAAGGTCGTGTAGCTCAGGCCGTGGCCGAAGGGGTAGAGCGGCGTTGAGTCCGACATGACGTAATGGCGGAAGCGCGACGGCTGGTGGTCGTAGTACGCCGGGATCTGCCCGACGTTGCGCGGGAGGGTGACGGTGAGCTTGCCGCTCGGGCTGACCTTTCCGAAGAGAACATCGGCCACGGCCGGACCGGTCTCCTGGCCGAGGTACCAGCCCTCGATGAGCGCCGGCGCGTGCTCGGCCAGATAGTTCACCGCAAGTGGTCCGCCGTTGAGCAGCAGGACGGCCACGGGCTTGCCGGTGGCCAGGATGGCGCGGGCGAGCTCGTGCTGCCGGCCGACCAGTTCGAGCGAATCGCGGTCGCCTTCGTGGTCCTCGTTCCACGCCTCGCGGCGCAGGATCTCGTTTTCGCCGAGGACGAGCACGACGGCATCGCTCTTCAGCGCGACGGCGACGGCCTCGTCGATCAGGCGCGAGTCGTCGGCGGGGTCGTTGAGCACCGGGGCTTCGTTGACCAGCCAGCCGGAGGCGTGGTTGGTCGTCAGCTTGCAGCCCTCGGCGTAGAGCACCTGGAACCTGTCGCCGGCAAAATCCTTGAGCCCCTGGAGCACGCTGACGCCGGCCATGGGCACGGCCGAGTAGCCGCCGAGGTGGATGTCGGCCGCGTTGGGCCCGATGACGGCGAGGCGTTTCAGCCGGGCGGCGTCGAAGGGCAGTGTGTGGTTTTCGTTCCGGAGGAGGATCATCGCCTCCTGCGCGGCGCGGCGCGCGAGGGCCTTGTGCTCCGGCGTGTTGGTCACGCGGGCGGCCAGGTCCGGATCGGTGTAGGGCTGCTCGAACAGACCCGTGAGGAACTTGACGCGGAGGATGCCCGCGACGGCGCGGTCGATGTCGGCCGGCGCGACCTGCCCGGCCTTCACCTCGTCGGCGAGCGGGGCGAAGCAGCGGCCCTTGCCGCCGAGGTCGTAGTCAACGCCGGCGGCGATCGCCAGCCGGCCGGCCTCGGCGGGCGTGGCCGCGGCGAGGTGGTTTTCGTAGATGACGTCAAGCCCGCCGCCGTCGCTCATGACGTAGCCGTTGAAGCCCCACTCGGTGCGGAGGATGTCGGTCAGCAGCTTGTGGTTGGTGTGATTCGGCACGCCATCCCAGGAATTGTACGAGGCCATCAGCGAGCGCGCCCGGGCCACCTTGACCGCGATCTCGAACGGATAGAGGTGGGTGGAGCGCATCTCGCGGTCGCCGAAGCTGAGCGGTGCGATGTTGCGGCCGCCCTCCGACTGGCCGTGGCCGGCGAAGTGCTTGAGCGTGACGGCCACGTGGCTCGCGTCGATGAGCGGCCCGCGGCCCTGCAGCCCGAAGACGGCCGCCAGGCCGAGGCGCGATGCGAGGTAGGGGTCCTCGCTGAAACACTCCTCGAACCGGCCCCAGCGGGCGTCGCGGGCGAGGTCGAGCACGGGACCCAGGACCTGCCGCACGCCCCGGGCACTCGTCTCCTGCGCGGTGGCGGCGAACACGTCTTCGACGAGCGCGGTGTCCCACGTGCTGCCCAGCGCGATGGCTTGCGGGAAGCTCGTGGCGCCGGCGGCCATGTAGCCGTGCAGGATCTCGGCGAAGCTGAGCACCGGGATGCCGAGGCGCGTTTTCTCGCGCATGAATTTCTGGAGCGAATTGAACCGCAGCACCGTGCCGCGGACATCGGTGGAGAAACAGTCGCGACCGAGCACCCACACGGTACCCGCGCCGTTGGCGAGGCCGGCGGCATCGGCGCCGCCGGTGAAGTTGCCCGCGTCATCGTAGGCCTTCGGATCCTTCACGAGGTGCGACTGGAGCTGGGCGACCTTTTCCTCGAGCGTCATGCGCGACACCAGGTCGGCGACGCGCGCGTCGACGGATTGGGTGGAGTCGCGATACGGGGCAACGGCCGGGGTTTCCGCGGCGAGCGAGGCGGCGGCGAGCAGGACGGCGAGGAGGGCGGGGCGGGGTGGGGGCATGGGGGAACGGGATGGAGCGAGTAGCGGGTAGAGTCTAGCGGGTAGTCACGCAGACGGGGCTAGCCGAGATTCTCATCTTCGGAGTGAAGCCAACCGACCCCGCGCTGTTGGGCACCCCTCTTGCTAGAGGGGACTTCGGTTACGACGGCTTGGTTCCCCTCTAGCAAGAGGGGTGGCGCAGAGCGCCGGGGTGTGTCTGCTTGGTCCATTGGCGCACCAACCTGATTAGGTTTTCGTTCGATCCATCCGTTCGAGCATTTCGATTGCCGGCGGGTGCAGGCGCTCGGGCGGGATGCGGGCGAGGAGGTCGCGGAGCGTCTCGCGGATTTCATCCGATGGATTTGGCTGCTCGCTGGCGACCGTCAGCAGGACGTGCAACGCGAGCTGGAAGCAGTTCTCCGCCGAATCGTTTCGGTCCATTGCAAGGTAGACGAGGCCGGTTTCACGCAGCAGATTCGCGTAGATGAGGACCTTTTCATCGGCGGTCTCGGGTGGCTCGTCGACGCGCAGGAGCCGGATCAGTCCGGCGAGGTCGAGTTTCGCCAGCTCGGCGGTGGTGCGCGTGAAGAGTTTTTCCTGGGCCTGCAGGGCGGTGTCGAGCGCCTCGGTGTAGCGGCCCGCCAGGCGGTACTTGACCATCTGCGCGATGGCCTGGCGCAACAGTGCGATGAACCGCAGGAAGTAGTCGTCGCGAACGGCCATGGGACGCCGTCAGGGAAGCCCGGATTGCGCCACGGCGCAAGCGAAGGTTCGGGGGGCGCCGAACGCCAAATCGTGCGCACACACCCCGTCGCGTTGCGCCACCCCTCTTGCTAGAGGGGACCCGGATTGTCGCGCGGAAGCTCCCCTCTAGCAAGAGGGGTGCCCGAAGGGCGGGGTGTGTTTTCCGTTACTTCTCGCGAATGTGGATGCCGCCGTTGACGGTCTCGATCGAAATGTCCGGGCCGCCGCTGCCGATCTCGCCCGAGAGGTGGTGCCGGCCCGATTTGGTCAGCTTGATCGGCTGGTCGATGGAATGGCCGCCGTTGACGGAGCTGGAATGGATGCGCGCGCTCGCGCCCTTGGGCAGCACGACTTCGGCGCCGCCATTGACGGATTCGATCTTCACCTCGCGGACCTTGTCCATCGACGCGAACTCGACCTGCAGGCTGCCGTTGACGGACTCGACCTGTGCGTCGCCGGCGAGGCCCGACGCATCGATGCCGCCGTTGACGGTTTCAAGGTGGACGACGCCCTGCACGCCGCGGACGGTGATGCCGGAGTTGACCGAGTCGATCTTCTCGAGCCGGGCGCCGGCGGGGACCATGAGCTTGTAGTGGACGGAGGCGTTGACGTTTCCGTGGAACCAGCCGGTCTTCTCGTACTTGGTCTTGATGACGAGGTTGTCGGGCGAGGAATCGAACTCGATGTTCACGCGCTGGAGGGCGTCGTCGGTCTTGCCTTTCTTCTCGGCCTCGACGGAGACCTCGGCCTTGTCCCAGCCGGTGATCTCGATGTCGCCGTTGACGTTGTCGAGCTTGATGGCGCCGTCAGCCTTGAGCGGGAAGGATTTGCTGACGTGCTCGGTGACGGACGCGTGGGCGGCGGCGGTCGCGAGGACGATGCCGGCGAGGATCAGGGCGGGGATGCGAAGTTCTTTGAGAGTCATGGTAGGGAGAATAACCCGCGGAACGGGCGAAAAGTTACAGGCAGATAAGTCGCGTATAGGATGTAGGAGCGGCTTTACACCGCGAATGGGTCGGTCAAGTCGCGGGACGAAACCGCTCCTGCAGGAAACAGACGGTCGATCTATTCCGTCCTCAGGGCGGTGAGCGGCTCGACCTGGGTCGCTTTGCGCGCCGGCACCCAGCAGGCGAGCAAGGCGGTGGCGAGCAGGACCGCCGGGGCGAGCGTGAACGCGAGCGGGTCCATCGGGCTGACCTCGTAAAGCAGGCCCGCGCAGATGCGCCCGAGCCCGAGCGCCAGCAGGAGGCCGAGCGCGGCGCCGGTCAGGGTCATGGCCAGGCCTTCCCGCAGGACCATGGCCTGCACGCGGCCGGGCTGCGCGCCGAGCGCCATGCGAATGCCGATCTCGCGGGTGCGGCGGGCGACCGAGTAGGCTTTCACGCCGTAGAGCCCGACGGCGGCGAGAGCGAGCGCGAGGCCGCCGAAGACCGAGAAGAGCGTGGCGCCCATGCGGGTGATCCAGAGGTCGGCGGAGGCCGCGAGGTGCTCGCGGAAAGTGCGAACCTTGAACACCGGCACGCCGGGTGCCGCTGCGCGCACCTCGCGGCGCACGCTGTCGATCAGCGCGGCGGCGGCGGCGGGCGTGTCGGCGGCGGTGCGGACATGAAACTGGACGTCGCTCTGGAAACCCTGGGCGAACGGAACGTAGATGGCGTCCTCGCGGCCTTTCCGGGCGAAGAGCGACGTCGTGATATCCGGCACGATGCCGACGATCTCTATCGTGGTGGCGCCCTCTTTGGCGGCGGGATCCTGGTTCGCATACTGGATACGCTGGCCGAGTGCATCGCCATCGGGCCAGAGGTTCTTGGCCAGGTTCTCGCTGATGATGGCGACAGCCGGGCCGCCGGCGTTCTCGGTCTCCGCCTTGGTGAACGCCCGGCCGCGCAGGATCGGGAGCCCGAGCGTGGCGAAGTAGTCGGCGCCGACGCTGTTCCAGTTCGAACTGTAGGCGAGGCCCTCGGCGGCGGTGGCGGGCTTGGCGCCCTTGGCCGGATGCAGGCCGGCGCGCTGGACCGGGTGGTCCAGGGTGATCATGCCGAACGGCACGGTCGACGCGATGCTCGCGGACTGCACGCCCGGCAGCGCAGCGAGCCGGTCGCTGATGTTGCGATAGAGCTGCCGTGAGCGCACCTGGTCGTAGCCGCCAAGGCTGGCGTCGGCCTCGACGATGATGGTGTCGTCGGCCTTGAAGCCGATGTCGGCGCCGCCGGCCTTGGCCGCGCCGCGGACGAAGAGGCCGGCGCAGGTGAGGAGGGCGAGCGAGAGCGCAATCTGGGCGACCACGAGCGGATTGCGCGGCAACCAGCGGCGGCGCGGGCGGACGTCCTCGCCGGCCTGCTCCTTGAGGTCAGTGAGCACGTCGCCGCGCGAGAACTTCAGCGCCGGCCCGAGCGCGAAGCAGACGGTCGCGATCGCGCAGAAGCCGAGCGTGGCGGTGAGGATCGCGGGGTTGGCGGTGCTGGAGAAGAAGAGGGTGACGGGCACGAGGTGGGCCATCGAGCCCATGAGCAGGTTGGAACTCCAGAGGGCCAGGACGAGGCCGCCCAGGCCGCCGGCGAGCGAGAGCACCAAGCCCTCGGTCAGGAGCTGGCGGACAATGCGGCCTCGGCCGCCGCCGAGCGCGAGCCGGATGGCGAACTCCTTGCGGCGCGCGGCGCCCCGCGCGAGCAGCAGGCTGGCGAGGTTGAGGCAGGCGATGAGGAGGACGACGGCGGTCATGCCGAGCAGCAGGAGACTGATGACGCTGAGTTGGTTCTCGCTCGTGGGGTTGGTGTTGGTGCTCAGGCGCGGCAGCGGGCCGAGCGTGAAGGTCTGGTCCTTCTGTTCGACCGGGAAGGCTTTTTCCAGACTGGCGGCGTAGGTGGCGAGGGCGGCCTTGGCGGATTCCGGGCTGACGCCGGGAGCGAGGCGGCCGACGAGGAAGAGGTTGTAGGCGTCGCGGCGCTCGAGGGTGCGCTTCGCCTCCGCCTGGAAGTCGTTCGTGAGCTGGTCGTACATGCCCAGCGGGAAATACAGCTCGGGCCCGAACAGCATCATGGTGCCGGTGAAATTCTCCGGGGCGACGCCGACGACGGTGAAGGGGCGCTCGTTGACGCGGATCGTCGAGCCGACGAGGCCCGGATCGAAGCCGGTCTTCTTCCAGTAGACGTAGCTGGCGATCGCGACCGGCGTGGCGCGGCCCGGGGTTTCCTCGGCGAGCGTGAACGGCCGCCCGCGGGCGAGCTTGACCCCGAGGACGTCGAAGTAATTGGCGGAGACGATGGCGGCGAATGTGCGGCGGGCATCGGCACCCTCGCCGAGGCCGACCATGCTGAGGTTGTGGGCGAGGATGCCGGTGAATGGTCCCCGCTGCTCGCGCAGTTCGCGGTAGGCGGGGTACGAGAAGATCCGGTAGGCGGACGGGTTCTTCCGGTCCTGCGTGTAGAGCTGGACGACCTGCTGCGGCTGCGGGTATGGCCGCGCGCTGTACACCAGCGCGTGCACGACGCTGAAGATGGCGGTGTTGACGCCGATGCCGAGCGCGAGGACGACGATGGCGGTGGCGGTGAAGCCGGGTGACTTGGCGAGGAGACGAAGGGAGAATTTGAGGTCCTGAATCAGGGTGTACATGGGCAAGGGCAGAGGGTCCCAAGCCTGAAGACACAGGCTCGTGACCCAAAGATGCAGAAATTAGCGTTCCTTAATTCCCGGGGCGGCGGGCGGCACCGCCCCGAAAAACGTCGTTCCCCGGGGGCGCTCCAAACATGCTGCGGCCCGCCATGAGCACACACAGATGGTTAGGCACGACGGGCGGCGCATTGGGTTGCGCCTTTTTGTTGGCAACGAGCGGACAGGCCCAGGTTGGCATCTACGGCATCGGCGAGCTGGCCGGCGCCGGTGAAAATTACAGTGAGGTCAGGGCCGCGATCCTCACCAGCGACGGCAGCATTGTCGCCGTCGGTGGGGCGAACGGCCAAAGCTGGGACACGACCGCCAATGGCGGCGGGGGCACGTCCCTCGATACCGCCGTGCTCTGGAGCAAGGGCAGCGGCGCCGGGGTGTTGCAGGCCCTGCCCGCGGTGGTCGATCCCACGATCGCGAATGTCGGTCGTGTGGTTACGGCCGGCGACGTGACGGAATCGTCGACGGGCACGATTTCCATCGCCGCGCGCTCTTATTATGGCGATTCGCATGCCAACGCCAAGGAGCAGGTGCTCTATACCTATAGCATCGCCGGCGGCACCGCCACGTACGGCGCGACCACCGCGCTCACGCCAAACGTCAACGCCACCGGCCAGAACGCCGCCAACGCTATCTCCCGCGACGGTTTGGTGGTCTATGGCTTTGCCCAAACCGCGGCAGGCAACGTGAGCACTCGCTGGACGTCCGGAACGGGCTTGGTGAGCCTGGGGCTGAGCGGAACCGACGTGTCGAATATTCCTTCGGGCCGCGGCGTCTCCAGTGACGGGTCCTTGATGGTCGGCACAACCACGCTGTCCGATACGACGACGACCCGCGCCTTTATCTACAACAGCGGCACGTCAACCTACACGAGCTTGGGCGTCCTGGCGGGCGGCACGAATTCCCAGGCTCTGGCGATCAGCGCCGATGGCAGCAAGGTCTTTGGCACCAGCGAGTCGGCCGCGCATCCGAATGGCGAGGCGTTCTTCTGGACATCAGGTGGCGGCTTCACGGCCCTGGGTACACCCAATGACGCATGGGTTCCGAACATCCTCGGTGGCATGACGGCCGATGGATCTGCTGCCATCGTCGACTTCGACAACGGCACGACTCCCAATTCGTATCTTTTCAACAGCCATGGCATGTTTGCCTTGGAGTCGGTTCTGTCTTCCGGCGGCGTGGACCTGACCGGTTGGTCGAACCTCCAGGCCCAGGGCATTTCTCCCGATGGCCGGTTGATTTACGGGTCCGGTGATTTCGGCGGAATCACCGAGGGCTTCGTGGCGGAAGTCCCCGCCGGCCTGGCTTCTGCCATTCCCGAGCCTTCGGCCGATGCGATGCTGGGTGGCTTGGTGTCGCTTGGCCTGGTCATGCGCCTGCGCCGGCGCAAAGCCTGACCGCGTTCGACCCGAAGCCTTGGGATATTGCATCGCCCGCAGCGCGATGACGACCTCCGCATGGCGCGCGGGGCCGGCTCGCTCTCGCCCAGGCCACGGCGGCCGATCCTATTCAGCTCGCAGTGCCGCGAGGGGATTCACTCGCGTCGCCTTCCTTGCCGGCACGAAGCAGGCGAGCAGGGTCGCGACGCTGAGCGTCGCCGCCGACACGCCGAGCGCGAGCGGATCCATGGGGCTGACCTGGAAAAGGATCGCCGCCAGCGCCTGGCCAACCAGGAGTGAGAGCACCACGCCGACGCCGACGGAGACGGCGGTCTGCAGCGCTCCTTGTTTCATCACGAGATGGAAGACGTCGCCCGGGTTGGCGCCAAGCGCCATGCGGATGCCGATCTCGCGCGTGCGGCGCTCGACGGCATAGGACTTCACGCCGTACACGCCGACGACGGCAAGGAGGAGCGCGATGCCGCCGAAGATGCCGAAGAGCACGGCGCCGAGGCGAACGATCCACAGGGTGATGCTCTTCTCGAGCATGCCGGTGAACGGCCGCATTTGGAGAATCGGGAGCGTGGCGTCGACCTCGCGCAGCGCGGTGCGCACGGTGCCCACCAGGGCAGCGGTCCGGACGGCGTCGGTGGTGTCGAAGCGGGCCAGGAGAAAGACGCTGCCATTGTACGCCTGGGCCAGCGGCACGAAGGCATGCGGGACGCCGCCGTCCTTGTCCATCACGTCGTGCCGGTGCTGGTTGACGATGCCGACGATCTCCATCTCGGCCGGCGAGCCGTCCGTGGGGGGTTGCGTGTAGCGGACGTGCTGGCCGAGGGCATCCCGGTTCGGGAAAAGTTTCCTTGCCATGGCCTCGTCGATGATGACGACCCGCGGCGAGTTCTTGTCCCGTGCCTCGCTGGCGGTGAAGTCGCGTCCGCGCAGCAGGTGGATGCCGGCGGCGGCGAAATACCCCGGCGTGACCGAGGTGTAGACGGCGCCGGTGCCGGGCGTGGGCGCGTTGGGATCGGCCTTCGTGGCGGCCGGCGGGGCGTCGGCGGCGATCAGGCGGGTGGTGTTGGTGGTGTTGCCGTAGGGCACGAGCGTCGCGAAGCCGGCGGCGGTGGCGCCGGGCAGGCCGAGCAGGCGGTCGCGGACGGCGAACAGGCTGCGCATGACCTCGGGCTGGGGCGTGTTGGCGAGGGTGAAGTCGAATTCGGCGAGGACGACGCCGCGCGGGTCGAAGCCGAGGTTCAGGGCGCCGGCCTTCAGGGCGGCGCGGAAGAAGAGCCCGGCGGCGAAGAGCAGCACCAGCGAGAGGGTCATCTGCGCCATGACGAGCAGGTGGCGCGGCGCGAAGAAGCGGTTCCAGCGACCGTGGGCGGCGGCATCGCCGGCCTGCTGCTTGAGGTCGTTGACGAGGTCGGCGCGGGAGGCCTTCAGCGCCGGTCCGAGGCTGAACACGAGCGTGGCGAAGAGGCAGAACAGGAACGTGACGGTCAGGACGACAGGGTCCGGCGCAAAGCTGACCGTGAGCGAGAAGTTCATCGAGCTCAGGAGCGACTGGAAGGAGTGGAGCAGGAGCGCGTCGGACCACATGCTGAGGAGCAGGCCGACGGCGCCGCCCGCGAGCGCGAGCACGAGACCCTCGACCAGGAGCTGCCGGACGATCTGCCAGCGGGTGGCGCCGATCGCGAGGCGGACGGCGATCTCGCGGGCGCGCGCGGTGCCGCGGGCGAGGAGCATGTTGGCAAGGTTGAGGGACGCGATGACGAGGACGACGCCCGCCATGCTGAGCATCAGGATGCTCATCACGGCCAGCGGGCCGTCGTCGCTCGGCGTCGTGCTGATGCTGAAGCGCGACGGCGTGTGGAGCTGGAGCTCGCGCGCGCCCTGGACATCGGCCGGCTGGAGCGCGGTGAGGCGCTGCTCGAGCGCGGGCAGGCGGGCCTTGGCGGACTCCATCGTCAGCCCGGGCGCGAGGCGGCCGAGGATGTTGAGGGTGTAGTTCTTCGGCTCGTTGAGGTCGGTGAACTGCGTGGAGTCGCTGAAGGCCGAGCTGAGCTGCGAGAAGATGCCGAGCGGCAGCCAGAGGTCGGGGGCGATGAGGGAGCTGATGCCGGAGAAGCCCTTGGGGGCGACGCCGATGATGGTATAGGGACGGGTGTTGACGAGGACCGTGCTGCCGATGAAGTCGGCGCGCCCGCCGGCGCGCTGCCCGTAGGACCAGCTGGCGACGGCGACCTGGGCATTGGCATTGGGCCGGGCTTCCTCGGCCGTGTAGAAGCGCCCGGCGACCGGCTGCACGCCCATGAAGGAGAAAAAGTTCTCCGAGGTCAGGAAGACGAACGAGCGGCGCAGGCCGTCGTCGCGGCCCAGGCCGGCGAGGGCAAAGGTGACGGCGGTGGTGTCGCTGAAAACCTCCTTTTCGGCGCGCAGGGCGGCGTATTCGCGGTAGGAGAACTGGCGGTAGTCCTTGCTGGCGTCCTTGCGGGTCGTGAAGACCCCGACGACCTCCTGCGGCTTGAACGGGATGACCGGGCGCAGGATGAAGCCGTTGACGAGCGCGAAGATCGCGGAGTTCACGCCGATCGCGAGGGCGAGGGTCAGTATGGCGATGAGGGTGAAGCCGGGGCTTTTCGCCAGGAGGCGGCAGGCGTGGCGGACATCGTGGAGGAGGTTGGTCATGGGAGCGTGGGCGGGGGATGTGTGCGGATACACCGATCCGTGCGCGAAGCACACGCGGGCGGGCCGTTGAGTTGCAGGATTCTTTTGGCCATGAATCCCCCAGTTCCAGCTGGACCGGAGCTAAACACGAATTGCACGAATGGCCGGAGGTT
>DASZXO010000076.1:0-1729 GCA_035545835.1 Lacunisphaera sp. | reverse complement strand
TTATCGGTTCGTGGAGCTTCATTGGGATTTGGCATTTGGAGCTTTGAGTTTTTCGCGTCGTCCGTTTCGGTCATCTCCTGTTGTGAGAAACAAGCTCGTACCTGTCTTGGCTATCTGCGTGCTGCTTGCTGCGACGACGCGGGCTTCGATCACGGTGGCGACCTACAACGTGGAGAACTACACCCTGGCCAACCGGATGGTCGATGGCGTCTATCGTTCGTCCTATCCCAAGCCGGAGAAGGAGCGCGCGGCGCTCACCCGGATCGTCGCCGGCATCGCGCCCGACATCCTGGCGGTCGAGGAAATGGGTCCGCAGCCATTCCTCGATGATTTTCGGCGGGAGTTGCGGCAAGCCGGCCAGGACTTCCCGCACGCGGTGGTGCTGGAGGCGGCTGATGCCGACCGGCACGTCGCCGTGTTGGCGAAGCTGCCGTTCAAGGAGGTCCGCCGCCACGCCGAGGTGCCGACCACCTACTTTGGCCAGCGCGACCGGGTGAAACGCGGCGTGCTTGAGGTGATCTTCGCGACGAGCGGCGGCGATTTCTCGGTGTTCGTCATCCACCTGAAGAGCAAATTCACGGAGCGGCCCGACGATCCGGAAAGCGCGGAGCAGCGGCGGCTCGAAGCCGAGGCGGTCCGCGATCTCGTGCTCGCAGGTTACCCGGATCCGACCCGCGGCCGTTTCATTGTCTGCGGCGACTGGAATGATACGCGCGCCAGCAAGCCGGTCCGGACGCTGCTGAAGCGCGGCGAAACCAGCCTGGGCGAACTCCTGCCGGCCGCCGATGCGCACGGGGAATCCTGGACGCATTACTATCGACGCGAGGATGTCTACAGTCGGATAGATTACTTTCTCGTTTCACCCGCGCTCCTGCCGGCGGTCGCGGGCGGCCGCGCGTCCGTCTGGGACCGCGCCGGCGTGGCCGATGCCAGCGACCACCGGCCTCTGGTGCTCCGGCTCGACCTCGATCCGGTGAAGTGAGCCCGCGGCCCTGTGGCTCTCAGCGGGTGGCTGCCCTCCACCCGCGCGGCTCACCGCTCGCCGCGCAACTCCCCGTCGCCTGATTTTCCCTGCCCAGTCGGCCTCGGGAGTTGGTTCAGTTCAAGGAAAGGGACAGGTTAATTTTTGGAGGCCGAGTGAATGATGGCTGCTGGGATGATGGCGATCCCGGAATCTTGGATGGCTCGGTCGGTAGTTCCGACAAAAGCTGCGGTTCGTCGATGCGCCGGTCAGGATATCGCGACACGAGCGCGGTGGCCGACGGACCGCAGGGGTCGTGGCCAGGATTTCCCGAGCTGTTGTCGACCTCTACGTCGGCGGGCGATGACGCGGCCTGCGCAGGCTCGCCAGTTCACCCCAATCGGCGATGGCGGGCAGCGAGTGGGGCGAGTCTCCTTCCCGCCGGCCGGTGCGCCGGCAATAGAGTGCTAACTGCGCGGCCACGAAGGCCCGGCCTCCGAGGACGGCTCCATCGCAAAAGTGGTTCCACCGGCAGCGCAGCGCCGTTGCCAGTGGCAACCGACCCCCTGCGCGCACCACCCGTCTGAAGTCCGCCTCCGCGATGATCCGTCTGTTCTCCCGCTCCTCGGCGCCGGTGCCGAAGAGCAATAGGCGATACTCGGCCTGAGTTTCCTTCCAAGCCGATCCGCCGCTCACCATCCCGAGTCCAGCCCGGGCCGATTCGTTGCCCGCCACGGCTTCGGCGTAGCCGCAGAAGCGGTAATCCTT
>DASZXO010000075.1:0-43490 GCA_035545835.1 Lacunisphaera sp. | reverse complement strand
CGTTCACGCCCCAGCCCGGCGCCCCCGCCGGCCTCGGCGCCCGCCGCGACTGACCTCCCCAGCCCCGCCCGACCATGACCCGTTCCTCGCTCCTGCTTTTCACGCTGCTCTCGCTCGTCGTCCCGCGGCTGGGCGCGGCGGACCAGCCGGCGGCCGCCACCTACGCCGGGCCGCAGCGGGTCAACAAGGCCATCGAGCTGCTGCAGTCCGGACAGCCGGTCTATTACGACTACGGGCGCGGCGGCTACGCGGAGGGCAAGGCGGCCGCAAAGACCTGGGCCGACATCCTGATGTACGACATGGAGGGGAACGCCATGGACTTCTCCAGGCTGCGCGACTTCATGCGCGGCCTGGCCGACGGCGGCCCGACGGCCAGCGGACACCGCACGCCCGCCGTCATCGTGACGCTCCCGATGTACGGTCTCAGCGAGGAAGCGGTGCTCGCGAACCACTGGATGATCCAGCAGGCCCTGGCCTGCGGGGTGCACGGGCTTCACCTGTGCCATGCCCGCAGCGCCGAGGCCGTGCGGGCCTTCGTGCGCTGCGCGCGCTTCGAGATCCACCGCCAGGCCGTCGGCGCCGGCCTCGACGAGGGCCTGCGGATGTTCGGCGCGCACGATTTCGCGGCGAAGATCTGGGGCATCCCGGCGAAGCGTTATTACGCCGCCGCCGATGTGTGGCCGCTGAACCCCGAGGGCGAGCTGATGCTCGGCGTCAAGATCGAGGACCATGTCGGCCTCGCCCACGCGGAGGAGATCACGCGGGTGCCCGGGCTCTGCTTCGCCGAATGGGGCCCGCGCGACACCAGCTACTCAAGCGGGCACCTCGACGTGGCCTTCGACTACGGCCGCAAGCCCGGCGTGGTGCAGCCGCCCGAGCTCGTGGCCGCGGCCCATCGCGTCATCGCCGCCGCCAAGGCCAGCCATCTCCACATCCTGGACAACGCCCAGGCCGACGACATCCTCGCGCAGCTTGCGGCGGGCATGGACATCATCGCCGGCGGCAAGCCGGAGGTGGCGGACGTCGGGCGGAAACACACGGGCCGCATCATGCCCTGGTGACCCGGTTGCCCCTGCCTTCATGAACACCGTCATCCTGCAGCAACCCAAGCGCCTGATCTTTGGCACCGGGTGCATCCGCCAGAGCGCGGACGAATTCAAGCTGGCCGGCTGGTCGCGACTCTTCGTGATCACCAGCCCCCAGGTGGCCGCGGCCCAACCGGCGATCTTCGACGGCTGGCGCGGCGCCGGCCTGGTGGTCGAGGTCTTCAGCGGCGTCGACCGCGAGCCGGAAATCGCGCTCTTCGAGCAGGTCGCGGCCGCGGCGCGCGCGCACCGGCCCGACGTCGTGATCGGCCTGGGCGGCGGCAGCCCGCTCGACGTCTCCAAGCTTGTGGCCGCGCTGCTGGACGGCCGGCAGGCGCTGCGCGAGGTCTTCGGCATCGGCTTGCTGCGGGGCCGCGCCACGCCGCTCGTCTGCATCCCGACCACCGCGGGCACCGGCGCCGACGTCTCGCCCAACGCCATCCTGCTCGACGAGGCGGAGCGGTTGAAAAAGGGCGTCGTCAGCCCGCACCTGGTGCCGGACATGGCCATCTGCGACCCGGAGCTGACCGTCTCGATGCCGCCGGCGGTCACGGCCGCCACCGGCATCGACGCGCTCGTGCACTGCATGGAGGCCTACGCCAACAAGCACGCGCACCCCACGGTCGACGTGTACGCCCTCGAGGGCATCCGGCGCATCGGCCGCAGCATGGAAACCGCGGTGCGCACCGGCACCGACCGGTCCGCCCGCGCCGACGTCATGCTCGGTGCGCTCTACGGCGGCCTCTGTCTCGGCCCGGTCAACACCGCCGCGGTGCACGCCCTGTCGTACCCGCTGGGCGGCGAGTACCGCGTGCCGCACGGCGTGGCCAACTCCCTGCTCATGCCCCACGTCTTCCGTTTCAACCTGCCGGCGATGCCCGGGC
Source organism: Lacunisphaera sp. (assembly GCA_035545835.1). Classification (GTDB taxonomy): domain Bacteria; phylum Verrucomicrobiota; class Verrucomicrobiia; order Opitutales; family Opitutaceae; genus Lacunisphaera. The sequence continues at coordinate 41,521 of DASZXO010000075.1, read as the reverse complement.
GGTACGCGGACATCGCGCTGGCGCTCGGCTGCGCCACGGCGGAGTCCCCGCTGGCCACGGCCGAGGCCGGCCTGCGGCGCCTGGTGGAGATGTCGCGCCGATGCGGCATTCCCCAGCGGCTGCGCGACGTCGGCGTGCCCGAGGCCGACCTCCCGCGGCTCGCGCGCGAATCGATGAAGGTCACGCGCCTGCTGAAAAACAATCCCCGCGAGCTGACGGCGGCCGACGCCGAGCAGATCTACCGCGAGGCCTTCTGAATTTGCACCTGACATGACCAAAATACTTACCATCCGCCACCACACCCGGGCCCAACTTCGCGGCAGCGCCATCGTGCCGCTCATGACGCCTTTCACGCCCGACGGCGCGGTCGACGAGCCGGCGGTCCGCCGGCTGGTGGACCACGTGATCGCCGGCGGCTGCCAGGGCATCCTGCTATGCGGCACCACCGGCGAATTCGCGTCGCTGTCCCTCGCCGCCCGCCTGCGGCTGGCGCGCCTCGTCGGCGAAGCCGCGCGCGGCCGCGCGCTCCTGTTCGGCGGCATTGGCGACACCAGCGTCGAGCACTCCGTCCAGCTCGCGCGCGAGTACTTCGCCGCCGGATTCGACGCCGTGGTGAACAACCTGCCGTCGTATTATCCGCTGACGCCCGCGATGATGGAGTCCTACTTCCGGACCGTCGCCGATCGGGTGGAAGGCCCGCTCTACCTCTATAACATTCCCCAGACCGTGCGGCAGAGCATCCCGCTCGACGTGTTGGATCGGATCAGCCGGCATCCACGCATCGCGGGCCTCAAGGACTCCGAGCCGGACGCGGCGCGGCAGGAGCAGCTCAGCCGGCATTTCGCGGGTCGTGAGGATTTTTGCGTCTTCGCTGGTTCGGTGGCGTACACCAGCAAGGCCATGCGGGCCGGCGCCGATGGCTTCGTGCCCAGCGGCGGCAACCTGGCGCCCCGCCTGGCGCGCGACCTGATGGACCAGCTGCTGACCGGCGACACCGCGGCGGGGGACGCGGCGCAGCACCGGATCAACGCGCTCAACGCCGTCTACCAGACGGGCCGGACGATCACCCAGACGCTCGCGGCCTTGAAAGGCGCGCTCGAACTGGCCGGCTTGTGCGGCCGCTCCATGCTCCCGCCGATCACGGCGGTGACCGATGCCGAGGTCGAGGCCATGCGCGCGCCGCTGCGCGAGATGGGCATCATTCCATGAACCCCGCCGACCGGCCGATTCTGGCCGTGACGATGGGTGATCCCGCGGGCACGGGTCCCGAGTTGATCGCCCGGGCGTTCGGCCTGCCGGAGGTCCGGGCCGCCTGCCGGCCGGTGGTGGTCGGCGACGCCGCCGTGATGCGGGCGGCGCTCGCGATCACGCAGGTGCGGGCGGAGCTTCGGACGATCGCCCGGCCCGCCGACACCGCCGACAATCCCGCGGTGATCGACGTCGTCGACCTCGCCAACGCCGACCCGGCGCGGTTCGCGCGCGGCCAGGTCAGCCCGGTCGCCGGGCAGGCGGCCTACGAATACATCCGGCGCGCCGTCGAGTTCACCCAGGCCGGCGCGGCCCACGCGGTCGTCACCTCCGCCATCAACAAGGCCGCGCTGCACGCCGCGGGCCACCTTTACGACGGGCACACGGAGCTGCTCGCCGAGCTGTGCGGGAAGCCCAAGGTCACGATGATGCTGGTCGCGGACCGGCTTCGCATCTGCCACGTCAGCACGCATGTCTCGCTGCGCGAAGCCATCGAGCGCGTGCGGCCCGAACGCATCCTGACGGTCATCCGCATCGCGCGGGCCGGCGTGCAGGAGCTCGGCATCGCGGACCCCCACATCGCCGTGGCGGGACTGAATCCGCATGCCGGGGAGGGCGGCATCTTCGGCGACGAGGAGGCGAAATACATCACCCCCGCGATCGAGCAGGCCCGCGCGCTCGGCTGGCGCGTCAGCGGCCCCTTCGCCGGCGACACGGTCTTCTTCCGCACGCTGCAGGGGCAGTTCGACTGCGCGATCGCCATGTACCACGACCAGGGCCACGTGGCCGCGAAGATGCTCGGCATCTGGCTCGGCGTGAACGTGACGCTCGGGCTGCCGATCATCCGCACCTCCGTCGAGCACGGCACCGATTTCGACAATGCCGGTTCCGGTCGCGGCGATCCCCGCAGCCTGGTGCAGGCACTGAAGCTTGCCGCCGTCATGGCGGGCAACCGGCTGCGCGCCACGGGCTCCGCCCTCCGGGCACCCTTGCAGCCGTGAACCCGCGCAGCTGCGGGTGCGCGGCGCCGGCGCTCCGCGCCCCCATGATCCGTGCCATCCTGGGCTTGCTGCTCGCAGCCGGGGCCGGTGCGGCTGTCTCGGCCGCATCCGAGACCGTCGCGCTCTGGCTCTTCGACGAACCGGCGGGGTTGTATCCCAGCCAGGTGATGGACTCGAGCGCGGGCCTGGACGCACCGCTGGTGCTCGGCCTCGGCGGGCAGGTCGTGGCCGGACGGTTTGGCCAGGCGCTCACCAGCGAACCGTATCCCGCGATTGAAATTCCCACGCAGGGGGAGTCATCGGCGTACCTCGCGCCCCGGCCGGTGCCCGCCGGCCGCACGCAGGCGCCGCTGACGTGGACCAATGCGAGATTCGCCGCATTGATGACGTCCGGGGAGCGGCACCTGCGCAAGGAGGTGAGCTTCGTCAACCCGACCAGGAACGACCTGAACCTTGGTGACTTCGACTGGACCGTGGAGTTCTGGTTTCGCGCGGCCGATGCGCACGGCGCGGGCGTGATTCTCGAGCTGGGCTCGGGGCCGCGCGGCGAAAACGATCTGGTGACTGTTCTCACGCTCGACCCGGAGCGCGGCGTTTTTGGCTGGCGCAACCAGCCGGGCGGGGTGGACGTGGCCGTGCCAACGGATGCGGCCGCGCTGCGCGACGGGACATGGCACCACTATGCGTTCACCTATGCGGCGGCGGGCGGGGAGCTGCGGCATTTTGTCGACGGGCGTCCACAATCCGGTGCGGTCAGGGCGCGTTTCCGGCGGCTGCCCTCCGGCGATGAGGCGTATCTGTCACTCGGCCGCGACGGCACCTGGGGCCACCCGATGCCGGGCGCGCTCGATGAACTGCGGATCTCGCGCGGGATCGTCTACGCGGACGCATTTCCTCCGCCCGCCAGCCTGGCGCCACGCGAGCCGGCGGTGGGGCCACGACCCGGGCTCCCGCTGTTATTCGCCGCGGAGGTGCCGCGCGGCGGCGTCGTGCCGCTCGGGTCGCGCAAGCACGTGTTCGTGGACGACGCGCTGCTGGCTTCGGCGCAGGGAATCGCCTTCGTGCCGCAGCCGCCGCGGCGCATCGAGCCGGTCCAGGTCGCGGGCGTGGCGCAGTTCCGCAAGCACGTCACTGCAATCGAAGACGAGGCTGGCTCGATCCGCCTGTATAACGGCGGCGCGGACGACTGGCTTGAGGTCAACGTTTCAAGTGACGGACTCCACTTCACGGCCCCCGACACGGGACTGCACCACAAGGGACAAATGAATTATGTGATCGGCGAGGCCGCGCCGCTGGGCCGGCCCATCATCGACCCGAACGGTCCGCCGGAGGCGCGGTGGAAATATCTCAGCGGCCTCGAGGGTCGCGGCGTCTATCTTTATACGTCGCCGGATGGCTGGAAGTGGCAGCGGGTGCGAACCGCGGCCTCGCCGTTTCGCCCCGGTTCGCAGTCCAGTTTCTTCTACGATGACCAGCGCGGGTGCTATGTGGCGTATCACCGCAGCGGGGTCGGTGCGACGCCCGGCGGCCAGACCCTGCGCGAGTTCGTGCGCAGCGAAACGACCGATCCTTATCATCCGTGGCCCTACCGGCCCCAGTCGCAGGCGGAGATTCAGGCCCTCGTCCGGGCCCGCCCGTTGCGCCAGCCGCAACCCTGGTGGCTGGACAACGGGCCGCTCACACCGGGCGATTTCGGCACCGAGTTTCCGGTGGCGTTCACGGTCGATCCGGAGATGGATCGCCCCGGCGACGGCATCTACGTGCCCAAGGCCACGAAATATCCGTGGGCCCCCGACACCTACGTGGCATTTCCCGCGATGTACCACCAGTACGGCGAGGGATCGCTGTGGGAGCGGCTGCTGTGGGGACCGCGGCTTTTCTTCCAAGGCTCAGGCGATTTCCGGACGCACGTCGCCGTCAGTCGCGACGGCATCCACTGGCGCCGCTACCCGGCGCCGGCGTACGTGCCCGAGCTGACCGTCGACGGGCACACGCTCCATCAGGGTTACATGGCCGAGGGCTTGATCCGGCGGGGCGGCGAGATCTGGCAATATTTCTTTGGCGAGGAGGATTATCATTCGTCGCGGGTGCGTCATCGCGAAGGGAACCACCTTTACCGGTTGGTGCAGCGCCTGGACGGATTCGTGGCGGTGGTGGCGCCGGACGGACCGGCCGGCCGGATTGTCACGCGCCCGCTCACGTTTGCGGGCCGCCGGCTCGAACTCAACGTGGACACGGGCCGGGCGGGCGTGGCCCGTGTCGGGTTGCGCGAGGCCAATGGCGCGCCGATCGAGGGCTTCGACCTGGCGGACTGTATCCCGATCCGGGCTGACTCGACCGCGTGGAAAGTGGCATGGCAGGGCAGGGGGGACGATGTGTCGGCGCTCGCCGGGCGCCCGATCCAGGTGGTGGTGGAGCTGGCGGGCGCCTCGCTTTACGCGCTGCAATTTGTCCCATGAGCAGCGATTTTCTCCTGGCCGACGACCTGAGCGGCGCGCTCGAGGCTGGCGCGGCATTTCGCGCGCGCGGCCGGCGCGTGACGCTGCAGCTGGGTCCCGACCCGGACGCCGGCGGCGCGGCCACGCTCCAGCTGTACTCGACCGAGACGCGCAACCTTTCCGGCCCCGCGGCCGCGGCGCTCGTGCGGCGCGTCCTGCGCGAACGGCGGGCGGCGGGGGCGCGGCTGGTCTTCAAGAAGATCGACTCCACGCTGCGCGGGCCGGTGGCGGCCGAGCTGGCTGCGGTGCGCGACGAGCTCGCGCCGCCTTTGCTGGTCCTCTGTCCGGCCACGCCGGCCGCGGGACGGACGGTGCGCGACGGCCTCCTGCTGGTCGGCGGCACCCCGGTCGCACAGACGGAATTCGCGCGGGATCCCGGTTCACCCGTGGCGGAGAGCCGGGTCGCGGCGTGCGCGGCGGCGGCCGGCTTTGCTTCCGTTACCTCGCTTTCGCTGGCCCGGCTGCGTGGCGAAAGCGGGCTGGCGGCGGACGAACGCCGCGGTTTGCTGGCAAGCGATGCGGAAACGGACGAGGACCTGGCGCGGCTGGTCGCCCTCGTTCAGCGGCAGGAACCCGCCGCCGTGTTCGTCGGCGCCGGCGGTCTCGCCCACGCGGTGGCCCGGGCGCAGCCTGGGGCCGCGCCGACTGGACCGGCCGTGCGCCTGCCGTCGACCGGCGTTTTGATCGTCTCCGCCAGCCGCCATGAGCGAAGCCGCCGCCAGCTCGAATGGTTGCGCGATCGGCACGGGGTTCCGCTCATTGAATTCACGCTCGCCGACGGCACCGAACGCGCTACCGCCGGTCGGCTCGCCGTGGCGCTTGCCGCCCGCGGATGCGCTGCGCTGACGGTGGCGGGCGAAGCGACAACCTCCGATCCGGCCGCGCCGGTGCGCGGCGTGGTTGCAGTCGCGCAGCTCCTCGGCGAATTCTCGCCACGGCCCGAGGTTGTCGCGGTCACGGGCGGCGAAACTGCGCGGGCCCTCTGCGCCGCGTTCGACCTCGCGCAGCTCGAACTCCTCCACGAGATCGAACCCGGCGTGGTTGTCACAGCCACTTCTTCCGGCTCATCCGCGGCGCCCCGCTACATCGTGATCAAACCGGGTGGCTTTGGTTCCCTCGAGGTTTGGACTAATTTAGTTCGGCAGGTTCAATCCAAAGCTAAATGAAATAGGTTGGTATGTTTCATAGCTATGAATCATATCTAGAAACTAATGATGATGTTGTGTTAACGACAGTTAGTGCAATGCGTCGTCCACATTTGCGCAGGTTTTCACGCCTTTCTCACCGAAGCAAACACTGGTTATTTCAGCTATTGACATAGCTCTATTTCATGCTCTTTCTACGCACCAGATCAGCCATTCCCCACAGCATACCCTGGCTTTGATTCGATGAATTCACGCGGCATTTTTCGCCGCCCGTTTTGGTTAACCTCATCCCCAGTATCCAGCAAATGACACCCAAGCATACACGCATCCTCCGCGGCCTCGCTGCCGCGTTTGCCGTCGGCTTCGTCACCGCACAGGTTCGTGCGGGCGATGTCGTCGGAACTGTCACGGACATCGGCAGCAAGACCTCGCTGCCGGGTGCTTCCATCACCGTGGTTGAAAATGGCAGGAGCCAGACCGCGGACAACGGCGGCAATTTCCGCATCAACGACCTCGCGGCGGGCAATTACACGATCAAGGTGAACTACCTCGGGTTCGACACGAAGACCGCGACGGTCGCGGTCCCGGCGACGGGCGAGGTGAGCGTGAACGTCGCGATGGGCGACGAGAACGTGGTGAAGCTCTCGACCTTCGTCGTCGAAGGTTACCGCGAAGGCCGTTCGCGCGCGCTGCAGCAGAAGCAGAGCGCCGCAAACATCATGGACATTGTCTCGGCGGACGCGATCGGCAACCTGCCGGATCGCAACGTGGCCGAGGCCCTGTCGCGCCTGCCCGGCCTCAATCTTTCGCTGGACCAGGGCGAAGGCGTGTACGTCAGCATCCGCGGCAGCGAGCCGAATCTCAACCAGGTGATGATGGACGGGGCCACGATGGCCGCCCCCGGCGGTTCCCGCCTCGGCCGCGCGGTCCCGCTCGACACGCTCGGTTCGGGCCAGATCTCCTCCATCGAGGTGGTCAAGAGCGTGCGCCCCGACATGGACGCCAACGCCGTCGGCGGCTCGATCAACATCAAGTCGGCGAGCGCCTTCGACCACAAGGGCCGCCGCATCACCGGCTCGGTCTCCGGCAATCGCAACGGCGCGGTCGGGAAAAACGATGCCGCCGCGCAGCTGTCCTATTCCGACCGCTTCGGGGCCAACGGCCAGTGGGGCTTTGCGACGAGCCTGAGCTACGACAAGCGCAACTACGAGAATGAGTGGCTGCAGTTCGGCTGGTCGCCCGTCACGATCAACGGCAGCTCGATCTACCTGCCGAACGATTTCGAGATCAAGCCGGAGTGGGGCTACAAGGACCGCGAGGGCGCCACGTTCAACCTCGAATACCGCCCCGATCCCGACACCGAGTTCTACCTGCGCCCGGGTTATTCGCACACCAAGAACCCGGAGACCCGCTTCGAGGTGATCTACTCGCCGACGGTCGCGGCCAACAGCGTGACGATGACCTCGGCCACGGCCGGGACGTTCACGGGCAAGAACCGCTCCGAGCGCCGCACCTTCGTCTACGAAAACGACCAGGACCTGTTCAACCTGTCCGGCGGCCTGAAGAAGATCTACGGCCCGTTCACCATCGAGCCGATGCTCACGTTCTCCGCCGCGCGCGCCAACAATCCCTACACGCACGATCGCGAGTTCCGCAACGCCAACGGCCAGACCGGGCCGATCAAGTTCGACCTCGGCTCCGGCTTCGTGCCCACGCTCTGGCAGCCCGACCCGACGATCGACCTGCCCGTCAATTATTCGCTGCGCCGCACCCGCGACGACTACGGCGTCCAGGATGAGAAGATCCGCAGCGCCAAGGTCGACGTCACCTGGGCCTTCCCCGATTCCGCCGCCGTCAGCGGCAACGTGAAGACCGGCGTCAAGTTCCTGCACCGCTCGCGCGTCGTCGACCTCGAGTCGCGCCGCCTCGTGCCGGTCGGCACCTGGAACCTCGCCCAGACGGGCGACCAGCTGCCGTCGGTCAAGGTGTACGACGATCGGTTCGACAGCCTGTTCCTGCCGAGTCGCGCCTCCATCGACCAGTTCATCGCGGCCAACCCGGCGCTCGTCACGCACGACCCGGCGGGCGAGTCCAGCAACTCCATCGAGGACGACTACGCGATCCAGGAGTACATCTACGCCGGCTACCTGATGAGCAAGGTCGACTACAAGAAGCTGACGCTCCTCGGCGGCGTCCGCTGGGAAAAGACCGACGCCACCATCCGCGCGGTCGAGGAGGTCACCGCGGGCAAGGCCGATCCGGTCCGCATCCCGAACTCGGGCGTCACGAGCTATGACAAGTTCTTCCCGAACCTGCAGGGCGTCCTGCACCTCACCGACCAGCTGCAGCTCCGCGCCGCCATCACGCAGACCATCGGCCGCCCGGCCTACGAGGACTCGCGCTCGCTGGCGATCCTCAACTACTCGTCCATCCTCGGCCCCATCGACCCGACCTACGGCAACACCGGTTCGGTCACGGTCGGCAATCCCAAGCTCAAGCCCTATGGCGCGCGCAACTACGACCTGTCGCTGGAATGGTACGCCAAGAAGGGCGGCGGCGTGATGAGCGTGGCCGCGTTCCGCAAGGACATCTCGGACCCGATCTACTCCTACTCCGAGACGCAGCGCAACGTCATCTACAGCGGCGTGGGTTTCGAGTCGCTGACCTACACCAGCAAGCTCAACGGCACCTCCGGCAAGATCTCCGGCGTCGAATTGAGCATCTACCAGCCGTTCTACTTCCTGGCCTCGCCCTTCGACGGCTTCGGCGTCGAGGCCAACTACACGAAGATCAGCTCGAGCGAGGTCATTCCCACCCGGCCCGGCGAGGCCATCCCGTTCTTCCGCCAGCCGGGCAAGATCGCGAACTTCACGCTCTTCTACGAGAAATACAAGTTCTCGGGCCGCGTCGCCTTCACCTATTCGAGCGACCAGATCTACACGCTGGGCTCGGGTCTCCTCAGCGACCGGTACGAGCGCGCCCGCGGCCAGGTGGACGTGCAGATGAAGTACCGCATCAACGATCACTATTCGATCAGCGCCTCGGTGCGTAACCTGAACCGCGAGCCGGACGAGATGAGCTTCGGCATCAAGTCGCTCGTGCAAATGAGCCGGCTGCTCGACCGCGACTACAAGGTGGGCGTCGACTTCAACTTCTAAGGGGTAGGTCGGCTGCGGGCCGCCCGGCGCCCGCGACGGCGGTCGGCGGGCGGCGTCAGCCACGTCCGTCTGGGGTTCGCGACGCGGCCGGGCGGCCAAGCCCGGCCGCGTCCTTTTTCCCATGGCGACATCCGTATTGTTTTCCCAGCTTGCCTCGTTCCTCGCCGCCGGCGGCCTTCTCGGCGCCGTGCGCCGCGCCTCCGACCCGGCGGTTTACTGCCGCGTGGCGCGCCCGGACGGCCCGGATGCCTACGGCCGGGTGCAGGACGCCGGCGTCCGCCTGCTCGACGCCGCGCCCTGGCACGGCGGCCGCGAGACCGGCGTCGTCGTGCCGCTGGCCGGGGCGCGGCTGCTGCCGCCGAGCGAGCCGCGCAACATCCTCTGCCTGGCCAACGCGTATGCGGGAAAGGAAAAGACGCCGCCCAAGTTCATCCGGTGGTTCGCCAAGACCCCGGGCGCGGTGGCGACCGACGGCGACACGATCGAGATCCCGGCGATCGTCGACCAGCTCAAGTCCGAGGTGGAAGTCGTGATCGTGGTCGGCCGGCGCCTGAAGAACGCGACCGAGGCCGAGGCCGGGGCGGCCATCTTCGGCTACTCGACCGGCAACGAGATCTTCGGCTTCGCCGAGTCGTTCCAGAAGGTCAACCGCGAGGCGGCCGGCCGCGCCGAGGTCATGCTCGCGGCCGGGCTGAAACTCGGCGACAAGTTCACGCCCTTCGGCCCCTTCATCCACGCCGGGTCCGACTGGCCCGATCGCGCCTGCACCCTGACGGTCAGCAACGCGGCGACCGGCAAGCGGCTCGAATATCGCGGCGACACCCGCGGCTTCCTCTACACACCCGCCCGGGTCCTGCGCGACCTCTCGCGCGTGCTCACGCTGGAGCCGGGGGACCTCGTCTTCACCGGCACCCAACGCGCCCTCGTGCTCGACGCGGGTGACGAGGTCGTCGCCGACATCGCGGGCCTCGGCCGGCTGACCAACCGCATTGTGGCCGCCGCCAGGCCCGCCTGAACGGCATGCGGCGGCGGTTCGTGTGGTGGAGCCTGCTTGCAGGCGATGAGGTGATGCCTCGACACCTGGAGGGTCAGCCTCTCGGCTGACCGTTTTGTGCTAATCCGGCCGGTCGGAAGAGCGGCCCTCCATGTGCGCCCTGCTTGGTCCCGCCGGGATTCCCGCGCTGGCTCAATGCAGGATCCGGCACAAAGGCATGCCTCCGCCTCAGAGCCGGAACAGGCGCCGGGCATTGCCGTGGAGAATCGCGGCCTCGACGGCCGGCGGCTGTCCGGACTGCCGCAGCGCCGCGAGGATCACGTCCGGCTCCACCCACGGATGGTCGCTCGCAAACAGCAGCCGCTCCGTCCCGAGCAGGTCGCAGGCGAAGCGGATCGCCGCGGGCAACGGCGAGACGATATCGAACCAGACCTGGCGCAGGTAGTCGCTGGGTTTGCGGCGCAACCCCGGGCCGCGGCGCAGGACCTGGGTTTGGTGGTCGAGGCGGCCGATCAGGTAGGGCAGGGCGCCGCCGAGGTGCGGGCACACGAGGTTGAGTTCCGGTATCTCGTCGAGGAGCCCCGACATGATCAGCCGGCTCAGCGCGATCGTGTCCTCGAACATGTTGCCGAGCGTGCCGGTGAGTTCGTAGTCCTTGACGACATCGAGCGTGACGGCCTTGGCGGGATGCAGCAGCACGGGCAGGCCAAGCGCCGCGGCGCGGGCGAACACGGGGCGGAAAGCCGGCTCGTCCGGGAAGCGGCCGGCATAGTTCGTATAGAGGAGGAGGCCTTTCGCGCCGAGCTCATGGACGCAGCGCTCCAGTTCGTCCCGCGCCGCGGCGATGTCCGGCAGGGGCAGCACCGCCAGGCCGAGGAACCGGCCGGGATGCCGGCGCCCGGCCTCCGCGATGAAATCGTTGCACGCTCGCGCCACCTCCGGCGCCTCGGTGCCAAACCACTCCGGCCCCGGGTCGTTGATGCTCAGCGCCGTGAGTGCGATGCCCTGGGCGTCCATCATTGCGACCTTCGCGTCGACGTCGGCGTGGTGCGGGAAGACCCGCCGGTGCCAGGCGCCCATCTCCACCCAGCGCTCGCCGTTCCGGCGACGAATGCGCGGATCGGTGTCGCGCCGCTCGAGCCGGTCGAGCACGGCGGGCGGGTACAGGTGGCTCTGGCAGTCGATGATGCCGGTCATCAGGAGAGAGACGCGGTAGGGGCCGTTGCCCTCAACGGCCTGTCGGCCCAAGGCGCTTGAGGGCAAGCGCCCCTACCAAACCGACGAAGGTCCCCTCTGAAGAGAGGGGTGCCCGATCGGGCGGGGTGTGTAGAGAGGCGCGCCCTCAAGGCGGGATCGGCAGGTTGGACACACCCTTTTCGCCGGGGTGAAAGATGTTGCCGCTCATGCGGACGTTCTCGACGCGCCACTCGTCGTCGAACCAGATCGCCCACTTGTAGCGCGGCGGTGCGACCACGGGCTTCCCGTCGACGAGGATGGAGTCGCGGCCGCGGTCGTAGACCATGTTGCCCTGGATGATGACGTCCATGAGCCGCGGGTTCTTCGCCAGCGGCCCGGTGCCGATCTTGATGCCCACCGGCGAGGTTTCGGTGGGATCCTCGTTGGTGAGCCGCCAGGCCTCGTCGCCGTAGCCCATGTCGGTGATGATGTTGTTGGCGACGACGAAGCCCCGCTCGACGTTCTCCTCGCGCGCGGGCTGCGTGGCGGTGGCCGCGGAGGCTTCCCAGGATTCGCTGCCGGGCCGCAGCATCAGCCCGTATTTGCCGCAGGCCTGGAAGATGTTGTTGCTGATGATCACGCCGCGGCCGCCGTGGAAAACCTTCATCCCCATGTAGCTGTTCGTGACGTGGTTGTTCGTCACGATCATGAAGTCCGCGTGCAGGTCCAGCCCCTGGGCGGCGTTCTCGACGTAGTTGCCGTCGACCAGCGTGAAGCCGTTGCCATCGGCGCCGTGGTTGCCGTGCACGCCGATGCCGGCGCCCTGGTGCCAGATGAAGACGAAGCCGTCCTTCACGCCGTAGGAGGCGAGGCTGCCCAGCTCCGGCGCGCGCTTCACGATCTGCCCGAGATCGTAACGCTTCATGATCGCCTCGGTGGGGCGCAGCTCGGTCTCGATGACGCGGTTGTGCAGGATTCGCCCGGCCCGCGACTGCCGGAGGATGATGCCGTGCCCGTCGATGGCCCGGAAGGCGTAGCGGTAAAGGTCGTTGTTCATCCGGTCATCGATCGTGATCGTCTTGTAGTCGATCACGCTGCAGCCCTCGATCGTGGCGTTGTCGCACTCGGCCACGAGCACGGCGCACGGGCTGGCGCGATTGTTCCGCACCGTCACATCCCGCAGCTCCAGGAACGGGCTCTTCTCCGCCCAGATCGCCCGCGCGCTCTTGAAAAACTTCGGCTGGTCGCGGCGCAGCGTGATGCCTTCGATGCGAACGTGGGCCGCCGACCGCACCTGGACGATGTCCGCGTCGTCGTTCGTCTGGATCAACGTTCCCTGGCCGAAGAGCCCGCTGCCTTCGGTCGCCAGCACCACCGGGGCGGTGAGGCGAAATTCACCCGGTGGCAGGTAAACCGCGCGGCCGGGGTTGGCATCGACCGCCGCCTGGACCGACGGGTAGCTGGCGGCGCTCGGAGCGCCGGTGGGGGCGTTGTCCGCCGCGGCCAGGCTCGCACCGGCCAGCAGGACGGCGCAGGGAATCAGGACGTTCCATTTCATAGACTGCGAGGGGGGAATTGTTCCAGTGCCGACGCCGCCAGTGTGGCGCCGGGTGCGCGCGAAACGCCATTTCATTCCCGACAATCGCGGTGAAACAGCGTGAAATTCGCCGGGGCGCGGGCGGATGGGGTCTTCGGTGGGCCGAGCTCGCCGGCACGCCTGCCGGATTCCGCGCTTCGCTCAGCATGCCGCGAATCACAGATCCTTCCCCGCATCTGTCATTCTCAGCGGAACGAAGAATCCCGCGGGAGCCGGCGGCCGTTCGGCGCCGGCAGCGAAACCCAACGGGCCGCGTTATTTCACCGGATCGGCTTATTTCACGCCGATAGTCGGGGTGCGGAAAGCTTCGCGCTTGGCAGGCTCAACCCGCGGCGCGCATCGTCGTTGCGCGACGTTCTTGATTCATTGTGGTTCCCCGCGGCGCCAGCGCATCGGAGCTGATTCACCCCAGCGATTCCATCCCCCGCCTGGCGGCGTCCGGCCCGAAATGAAGCGCCGCCCCTTGCCCGCCGATTTCCATGACCACTGCCCCGACCGACTACCAATCGCACCCGTGGAAGGGTGTGTTTCCCGCGACGCTCTGCGCGTTCCAAGCCAACGAGGACATTGATGAAGCCGGCCTGCGCGCCTACTTCGCCTGGCTGTGTGGCCAGCCCGGCCTGAAGGGCCTCGTCTGCAACGGCCATACCGGCGAGATCATGGCGCTCAGCCCGGACGAGCGCGCGCGCGTGACCGCCATCCTCGCCGACGAAGTGCGGAAGAGCGGGCGGCCGTTGAAGGTGGTCAGCGGCCTCGCCGCGGAAGGCAGTCGCGTGGCCATCGCGCACGCCCGGGCGGCGAAGGCCGCCGGCGCGGACGCCATCCTCCTCATGCCGCCGCACTATCAGCTTCGTTTCGGCCGGCCGAGCGACACCGCGGTCGGCTTCATCCAGGACGTGGCCGAGGGCGCGGACATCGACATCATTGTGCACCAGTATCCCTCCTGGACGAAGGTCGGCTACTCGCTGGCGGAGATGCTGGAGATGGTGAAGCTCCCGCGCGTCGTCTGCATCAAGATGGGCACGCGCGACATGGCGCGCTGGCTCTACGACTACGAGCGGCTCAAGGCGGCCGCGCCGCGCGTTTCGATCGTCACCTGCCACGACGAATACCTGCTGCCCACGCTGCTCGAGGCGGGGGACGGCGCGCTGATCGGCTTCGGCGGTTTCGCACCGGAGCTGATGGTCGAGCTCGTCGATGCCTGCGTGGCCGGCGACCTGCCCGCCGCCAAGCACGCCCAGCGGATGGTCGCGCCGCTGGCGCGCCTGATCTACAACTTCGGCGAGCCCGGCTGCAGCGCCCACCAGCGGATGAAGGTGGCGCTCTGGCTCATGGGCCACATCTCGAGTCCGGTCTTCCGGCGCCCGACGCGCCCGTTGGCCGCGGCGCAGGTGGACCTCATCCGGGCCGAACTCCACGCCATCGGCTGCAAGACCGTGCACTGAATTGAACCGTCGCGACTTCATCCGGCAGGGCAGTGCGGCCGCCGTGGCGGCGCTCGGCGCCCGTGCGTTCGCCGCGGACGCCCCGGTGCGCCGCCTGCGCATCGCGCAGGTCGGCACGGCCCATTCGCACGCCGCCGGCAAGTGGGAGGCCCTGTGCCGGCGGACCGACCTGTTCGACTGCCGGGGCATCTGGGAGCCGGATCCGGGGCTGCGGCGCGCGGCGCAGCGCCGGCCGGAATACGCCGGCGCCCGCTGGCTGGAGGAAGGCGAATTCTTCCACGCCGACCTGCAGGCGGTGGCGGTGGAAACGGAACTGCCCGACCTGCTCCCTCTCGGCCGGCGCGTGCTGGAAGCCGGCTGGCACCTGCATCTCGACAAGCCCCCGGGCACCGACCTCGCCGCCTTCGCCGCGTTGCAGGACCTGGCCGGCCGCCGCGGGCTGGTGCTGCAGACCGGCTACATGTTTCGCTATCACCCTGCGTTCCAGTTCTGCCTGCAGGCGGCGCAGGCGGGCTGGCTCGGCCCGGTCTTCGCCGTCCACGGCGACATCGGCAAGGTCATCGCGCCCGACCGCCGCGCGTGGCTGGCCGAAAACTACGGGGGCTCGATGCTGCTGCTCGGTTGCCACCTGCTCGACCTCGCCGTCGCACTGCTGGGCGTACCCGATCGCGCCACCCCTTACCGCCGCCGCACGCGGCCGGAACACGACGCCTATTTCGACAATGAAATGGCGGTGCTCGAATACCCGCGCGCCGTCGCGACCATCCGCAGCCTGCTCTGCGAGGTCGGCGGCGACGAGCGGCGGCAGGTCGTCGTCTGCGGTGAGAACGGCACCGTCGAGATCATGCCGCTCGAACCGGCCCGCGTCCGCCTGACCCTGCAGCAGGCGGCCGGCGGGTACCCGGCGGGCGCGCACGCTGTCCCGTTGCCCGAAGTCCGGTTCCGCTACGACGAGATGCTGCGCGACTTTCACGGCCGGGCGAACGGTGCGCCTTCGCTCCAGCCTCGCTTCACCCCGGCGCACGACCTTGCGGTGCAACGGCTCCTCCTGCAGGTCGGGCGGGCCTGACCCCATCCACCCATGGCTACCATCGATCGTCGCCGGTTTCTCCAGACCACGGCGCTGGCGCTGGGCGCCGGCCTCGTGTCCCGCTCCGCCACCTCCGCCTGGGCTCAGCCCGCCGGCGCCAACGGTGACGTCCGCCTCGGTGTCATCGGGCTGGGCCGCAAGGGCACCGCGCACCTCGACGAACTGCGCAAGCTCACCGGCGTGCGCGTGACGGCCCTGTGCGATGTCGATCCGCGCGCCCTTGCGGCCGTGACCGGCGCCTGGCCGGGCGGCGCGCCGGCGCCGTTCGCCACGACGGACGCGCGCCGCCTGCTCGAGCGGCCGGACGTCGACGCCGTGTTGGTGGTATCGCCGAATCACTGGCACGCCCTGCACACCGTGTGGGCCTGCGAGGCCGGGAAGGATGTCTACGTGGAAAAGCCGGTGTCGCACAGCGTGTGGGAGGGCGTGCAGATCGTGCGTGCCGCCGCCCGCCACGGCCGCGTCGTGCAGGCCGGCACGCAGATGCGCTCGGACATCGCGATGCCGCAGGTGATCGACTATCTCCGCCAGGGCCATCTCGGCCGCATCCTCTGGGTTCACTCCGTCTGTTACAAGGAGCGCACCGGCATCGGGCGGCGCCGGCCCTGGTACCCGGACTGGCTCGACTATGACCTGTTCTGCGGTCCCGCGCCGGTCGCGCCGCTCGTGCGGGACGAACTGGCGTACGACTGGCATTGGTTCTGGGACACCGGCAACGGCGACCTCGCCAACATCGGGATCCACGAGTTCGACGTCGGGCGCTGGGTCGCCGGCCATACCGGCGCGCCGCGCCGCATCATCAGCCTCGGCGGCCGGTTCGTCTTCGACGATGCCGGCGAGACACCGAACACGCAGGCGACCTTCTTCGACTACCCGGGCCTGCCGATCGTGCTTGAGAACCGCGTGCTGCCGGCCAAGCCCGGGGTGAAATACATGGATCACGTCCACGGCGTGCGCCAGGGCGTCGTGGTCCACTGCGAGGGCGGCTACTTCGCCGGGCGCTACGGCGGCGACTGCTTCGACGCCACCGGCCGCCGGCTCGCTCACTTTGCCGGTGACGGCGGCGCCAACCACCTGCCCAACTTCATCGCGGCCGTGCGCAGCCGGCGACCCGCCGATCTCGCGGCACCCATCGAAACCGGTCGCGTCTCCACCTCGACCTGCCTGTACGGGAACGTATCCTACCGGCTCGGTGCACCGGCCACGCTGGCGGCCGCGCGCGCCGCCCTGGGCGATCTCCTGCCGGCGGCGCCCGTGCTGGACAGTCTCGCGGCCCACCTCGCGATCCACGGCGTGGACCTGGCGCAACCCTCGCTGACGCTCGGCCCGTGGCTGGACGTCGATGCGGGCCTGGCCGACGTCACCGCGGTCGCGGGCCGCGACGCCGCGACCCACGACGAGGCGCGCTGGCTCCTGAAGGGCGCGATGCGCCCGCCTTATGTCCTGGCTGAACAACCCGCCTGAACGCGATCTGTCGATGAACAGGATGGTGGCACTTCACCCGGGGGGAGTCCGCGCTCCGCGCGGGCCCATCCGGCGCGGAGTGCAGGTCCTGCTTGTAACCGCATCCCCAACCAATGGAGAGCACCATGAAACCGATTGATCGCCGCGATTTCGTCCGCACCACGCTCGCTGGCGCCGCCGCGCTTGGTCTCGTGCGCACCACCGCCCGCGCGGCCGGCGCGCCGGACGGCGCCGAGGAGGGCGACGCAAGCCCCCCGGCGCCTTCGCCCGGCGGCATCGTGCGCGCCGACCTCTCGCGGGCCACGCCCGCGGCGGCGCTGACGCGGGACTTCGCGCCGGGGAAATGGCAGCTCGTCGACTTCGAAACGGTGGAGGGCGTCAATGGCACCATGGCCAGCGCGCTGCCCGACGCGGATTGCGCGACGCTCACGCTGCCGCTCGAGGTCGAGGGTCCGCATCACGTCTATCTTGCCTTCAACCACACCAACTCGCCGTATCCCGATTTCTCGTCCCACGGGCAGCTCGACGTGCGCCTGAGCGGCGATCCGGGCTTCCGGCGGGTCGCGGCCGAGGCCGCCGGATTGGAGGGCCAGCCGTTGTTCAAGTCCGTGCAGGAGATCTTCTGGCGGACGGCCGACCTGACCGGCCGGGCGCTGGAGTTCCGGCAGCCGCAGCCGCCGTATCGCTGGCCACGGGAGGCGGGTATTGCGACCTTGTGCTATGTGCGCCTCGTGCCGGCCGCGGCCGCCGAGGTGCGGGACTGGGAGGAATCGCAGCCGCGCGCCGGCACGCGTTCGCTGGCGATGATCTACTGCACCGCGCAGCTCAGCGGCAGCACGGACGGCACCCGGACTTTCCAGCCGAGAAGCGAGCAATGGTTCGCCGACGATTTCCAGGCTTACCGCGGCACGGACGTCGGGGTTTTCATCTTCGAGGCCCTGCGCGGCAACTACTGCCTGTACCACTCGCGGATCGGCGACGTGGGCCCGGAAGGCAACCGCTGGGGCGACGATTGGGTCGACCCGCTCGCGGCCTTCACCCGGCTGGCGCACGCCGACGGCATGAAGATCCTCGCCGCCCTGCGGATGATCGGGCCGCAGTATCCGCTGAATCGCGCCCCGATCGGTGCGGCCCGGCCCTACTGGGCGCACCCGGAGTGGACCAAGCGCGACCGCCAGGGCCGGCCCGTCGGCAACCTGAGCCTGGCCTACCCGGGCGTCCGGCAATACTGGCTCGCCTTGCTGCGCGAGACGCTCGCCTACGGCGTCGACGGCCTGCAGCTCCATTTGAACCGCGGGACGCCCTTCGTGCTCTACGAGGAACCCGCCGTGCGCGACTTCATCGCGCGCCACGGCATCGATCCGCGACAGCTGCCGGAACACGACCCGCGGTGGCTGGCGCACGCCGCGGGCTACACCACCCAATTTGTGCGCGAGGTGCGCGCGCTGGTGAACGAGGTGCCGGGCCGGCAGCTGGGCGTGACCGTCTTCGGCCCGACCAAGTCGCGGCCGGGCGACGAGCACTACTCGGACAAGAGTTACGTCTGCGACGTGGAGACCTGGCTGCGCGAGGGGCTCGTCGATTATGTCATCCCCTCCCAACGGATCGACCTCGGCGTGCTGCGCCGCTGGCGCGAGCTCGCCGGCGATCGGGTGCACCTGTGGCCGGACCTGATGCCGCGGTCGCAGCCGCCGGCGGATTATGTCGCGCTGGCGCGCCGCTACCGTGAAGCCGGGGCGGATGGTTTTGGCTTGTGGGATGGCGAAAGGCGGCACGCCCGCCTGACGCAATGGGAGGCCGTGCGCCAGCTCGGGCACGTGGACCGTTACCCCCGGATCGTGGCCGCGGCCGCCGGCCACTTCCGCTCCGTGCCGCTCGCCACGCTCGGCGGCCTGTCGGCGCAGGATTCGTTCCGCGATGGTTGAGGCCGGACCCACCATGCCCGCGGCGGCGTTTCCGGGCGCCGGCCGCGCGTCGGGTGCCGACGCGGCGCTGCTGGCGCGGATGGCCCGCGTGCCGTTCTCGCGCTGGCACACGCGGGCGCGGCTGGTCATGGGCAGCGCGACTTTCTTCGATGCCTTCGACGTCCTGGCGCTGGCGTTTGTCCTGCCCGTGCTCAAGGCCCAGTGGAATCTCGCGCCGGGCCAGGTCGGCTGGCTGATCTCCATCGGCTACCTCGGCCAGTTTGCCGGCGCGCTGGGCTTCGGCGCCTGGGCGGAGCGCATCGGACGGGTTCGCGCCGCGACGGTCGCCATCGCCCTGATGTCGGCGATGGCGTTGGCGTGCGTGTTCGCCAGTAGTTTTCCGGTGCTGCTCGCCTGCCGCTTTGTCCAGGGCGTCGGGGTGGGGGGCGAGGTGCCGGTGGCGGCCGCCTACATCAACGAGATTTCGCCGACGGCCTCGCGCGGGCGGTTCTTCATGCTGTATGAGATGGTGTTTCCCGTCGGCATGATGGTGACCGGCCAGGTCGGCGCCTGGCTCGTGCCGGCGCACGGCTGGCAGGCGATGTTCCTGGTCGGCGCCGTGCCGGGGGTGGTGATCGCGGCGCTGGTGGCGAGGCTGCCGGAATCGCCGCGCTGGCTGCTGGCCCGCGGCCGGTTCGCCGAGGCGGAGCGCGTCGTGGTTGAACTCGAGGCCAGCACGGACCGGCGCGTGCCGGCACCGGCGGCGCCGCCCCGGCCGGCCGCGGTCACGCGGACGGGCTGGCGCGAGCTGTTCTCACCCTTCTACCGCGGGCGCACGCTGGTCGTCTGGGGGCTGTGGTTTGGCACTTACCTCATCGCCAACGGCCTCAACAACTGGCTGCCCACGCTCTATCGTTCGGTGTACGGACTGGACCTTGCCGCGGCCTTGCGGGCCGCGTCGATGACGAACGTCGTGCAGGTCGCGATCACGCTGGCGTGTGCGCTGCTGGTTGACCGGCTCGGCCGGCGCTCGTGGGCGCTGGGGTGCTACGCGGCCGCGGCGCTGTTGTTCCTGGCGCTCGGCGCGGGCGGCGCCGGCTCGGTGCTGCGGGTTGGCGTGCTGGCGACCCTGGCCTACGGGCTCCTCAGCTCCATCAACGTCCTGCTCTACCTCTACACGCCGGAGATCTATCCCACGCGCAGCCGCGCCGTCGGGACCGGGCTGGCGACGGCCTGCCTGCGCCTCGGCTCGAGCGCGGGGCCGGCCGTGATTGGCGCCCTCGTCGGCGCGGGCCGGCTGGCGTGGGTCTTCCTGGTCTTCGCCGCCGTCTGCGGCGCCTGCCTGCTGCTGGCGACGCGCATGGTGGAAACGAGCGGGCGCGCCCTGGAGGAACTCGCGCCCTGATCGGCCCGCCCCGAGGACTTTGCCTGGTTGAACAAACTCCCGAATCCCTGAATCATGAAACCCTATCTCGCAGAAATGATCGGAACCGCCCTGTTGATCCTTTTTGGCAACGGCGTCGTGGCCAACGTCGTGCTCGCCCGCACCAAGGGCAACGGCGGCGGCTGGATCGTCATCACCGCCGGCTGGGCGTTCGCCGTCGCGATCGCCGTCTATGCCGTCGGCCGCATCTCCGGCGCGCACCTCAACCCGGCCGTCACGCTCGCGCTGGCGGGCATCGGCGGGTTCGACTGGCAGATGGTGCCGGGCTACCTGCTGGCGCAGACGGCCGGCGCGGCGCTCGGCGCCGCGCTGGTGTACCTGGCCTACCTGCCGCACTGGGCGCCGACCGAGGACCCGGGCGCCAAGCTGGCGTGCTTTTCGACCGGCCCGGCGGTCCGCAACCTCGGCGCGGCGTTCGTGACGGAGTTCCTCGGCACGGCCGTCCTGCTCTTCGTCGTGCTCGCCTTTGGTCGCGTGGGCGCCGGCGCCGCCTCGGGCCAGGAGGCGTGGGCCGCCGCCGTCGGCACCTGGGTCGGGCCCGCGCTGGTGGGCCTGCTGGTGTTCGCGATCGGCCTCTCGCTCGGCGGCCCGACCGGCTACGCCATCAATCCCGCCCGCGATTTCGGGCCGCGGCTCGCCCATGCGCTGCTGCCCATCCCGGGCAAGGGCGGCTCCGACTGGACCTACGCCTGGATCCCGATTGTCGCCCCGATCCTCGGTGGCGTCGCCGGGGCGCAACTTTTCCGCCTGACCGGACTCTGAACCCCTGCCCGCCATGAGCCAGCCCCGTTACATCCTCGCCCTCGACCAGGGCACCACCAGCTCCCGCGCCCTCGTCCTCAACCGCGCGGGTGAGACCGTGGCGTCCGCCCAGGCCGAATTTCCCCAGATCTACCCGAAGCCCGGCTGGGTGGAGCACGATCCGCTGGCGATCTGGTCCAGCCAGAACGCCACCGCCATCGAGGCGATCACCAAGGCCAACCTCTCCAGCGACGCCATCGCCGCCGTCGGCCTGACCAACCAGCGCGAGACGACGGTGGTCTGGGAGGCGGCCACCGGCAAGCCGGTCTACAACGCCATCGTCTGGCAGGACCGCCGCACGGCGGATTTTTGCGCGCAATTGAAGCAGGACGGCGCCGAACCGGAAGTGACGGCGCGCACCGGCCTGCGGCTCGACCCGTATTTCTCGGGCACGAAGATCCGCTGGATCCTCGACCATGTCGCCGGCGCCCGGGCCGCCGCCGAGGCCGGCCGGCTGCGCTTCGGCACGGTGGACAGCTGGCTGCTGTGGCAGCTCACCGGCGGCAAGGTCCACGTGACCGACGTCACCAACGCGTCGCGCACGCTGCTCTTCAACATCCGCGAGGGCGCGTGGGACGACGCGATGCTGCGGCTGCTCGGCGTGCCGCGGTCGCTGCTGCCCGAGGTGCGCTCCTGCTCGGAGGTCTATGGCGAGGTGGCCCGCGGGCTGTACCCCGCCGGCGCGCCGGTGGCGGGCATCGCGGGCGATCAGCACGCGGCGCTCTTCGGCCAGGCCTGCTTCACCCCGGGCATGGCGAAGAACACCTACGGCACGGGCTGCTTCCTGCTCATGAACACCGGCGCGGAGGCCGTGCCCTCGCGCAACAATCTCCTCACCACCATCGCCTGGAAGCTCGGCGGCCGGACCGAGTACGCCCTCGAGGGCTCCGTCTTCATCGGCGGCGCGGCCGTCCAGTGGCTGCGCGACGAGCTGCAGCTCGTCCGCTCGGCGCAGGAGCTCGACCAGCTCGCCGCCTCCGTGCCCGACGCCGGCGGCCTGTTCCTCGTGCCCGCCTTCGCGGGGCTCGGCGCGCCGCACTGGGATCCCTACGCCCGCGGCACCGCGGTGGGCATCACGCGCGGGACCAACCGCGCCCACTTCTGCCGCGCCGTGCTCGAGTCCATCGCGCTGCAGTCGGCCGACCTGATCAGCTGCATGGAAAAGGACAGCGGCATCGCCTTGAAGGAGCTGCGCGTCGACGGCGGCGCCTCGCGCAGCCAGCCGCTGATGCAGTTCCAGGCCGACCTGCTCGGCACGCCCGTCGTGCGTCCGCGCAACACCGAGACGACCGCGATGGGCGCCGCCTATCTGGCCGGCCTCGCCGTCGGCTACTGGGCCGGGCGCGACGACATCGCCCGCAACTGGTCGCGGGAGGTCACCTTCGCCCCGGCGCGCCCGGCGGCGGAGATGCACGCCCTGCGCGCGCAATGGGAGCGCGCGCTCGTGCGCGCCAAGGGCTGGGAAGCCCGCGGTTGATCTTGCCGCCGCCATGCAACGCTCGACCCTGCTCGACCAGCTCCGCTCCGCCGCGGAGCCGTTCGACCTGATCGTCGTCGGCGGCGGTGCCACCGGCCTGGGCGCGGCCGTCGACGCCGCCTCGCGCGGCCGCCGCACGCTGCTGCTCGAGCAGTCGGATTTCGCCAAGGGCACCTCGAGCCGCTCGACCAAGCTCGTGCACGGCGGCGTGCGCTACCTGCGCCAGGGCAACATCTCGCTCGTGCTCGAGGCCCTCCGCGAGCGCGGCCGCCTGGCCCGCAACGCCCCGCACATCGTCCACGACCAGGCGTTCGTCATCCCGAACTACAAGTGGTGGGAGGGCCCGTTCTACGGGATCGGCATGAAGGTCTACGACCAGCTCGCCGGCCGCCTGGGCCTGAGCCCGTCGCGCGTGCTCAGCCGCCGCGAGACCATCGCGCTCATCCCGACGGTCGAGACCGCGCAGCTGACGGGCGGCGTCATCTACTACGACGGCCAGTTCGACGACGCCCGTCTCGCCGTCAACCTCGCGCAGACCGCCGAGGAGCTCGGCGCCGTCGTGCTCAATTATTGCGCCTGCACGGGCCTGATGAAGGAGCAGGGGCAGGTGGCCGGCGTGCTCGCGCGGGACGAGGAGACGGGCGAGGAGTTCGAGATCCGCGGTCGCGCCGTGATCAACGCGACGGGCATCTTCGTCGACCAGGTGCGCCGTTTCGACGAGCCGTCCGCGCGCGGCCTCGTGGCCGTGAGCCAGGGCATCCACGTCGTGCTGCCCAAGGCCTTCCTGCCCGGCAACGCGGCCATCATGGTGCCGAAAACCGCGGACGGCCGCGTGCTTTTCGCCGTGCCCTGGCACGATCGCGTCGTCGTCGGCACCACCGACACCCCCGTCCCGCGGGCCGCGCTCGAGCCGCGCGCGCTGGACGAGGAGCGCGCCTTCGTCATGGAGCACGCGCGGCGCTACCTGGCCAAGGATCCGTCCGACGGCGACGTGCTGAGCATCTTCGCCGGGCTGCGGCCGCTGGTGAAGGCGGGCGACGCCGCCAACACCGCCGCGCTCTCGCGCGACCACACCATCGTCGTGAGCGAGAGCGGGCTGGTGACGATCACCGGGGGCAAATGGACCACCTACCGCAAGATGGCGGAGGACGTGATCGACCACGCGGAGATGGTCGCCGGCCTCGAGAACCGGCGCTGCCACACCGAGGGCCTCCAGGTCCACGGCTGGACGCAGGCGCGGATCGCCGAACCGAACCTGAGGCCCTATGGCCGGGATGCCACCCGGCTCCGTGCGCTCCTGCGCGCGACACCGGCGCTGCGCGCGAAGCTGCACCCGTCCCTGCCGTTTCAGCAGGGCGAGGTCGTCTGGCACGCGCGACAGGAAATGGCCCGGACCGTCGAGGATGTGCTCGCCCGCCGCACGCGCGCGCTCCTGCTCGATGCGCGCGCCTCGGTCGAGGCGGCGCCCGTCGTCGCGCGGCTTCTCGCCGCCGAGCTCGGGCGCGACGAACGCTGGGCGACGGCGCAGGTGCGGTCGTACACGAAGCTCGCCCGCGGCTATATCTTCACCGATGCGGCCAGCCACGCCGCGACCAGCTCCTGAACCCAGGCCGGCCGGCGCCCACGACGACGGGCGACCGGCCGGGCTCGTGCGATCCATCCGCGGAGCGTGGTTCCGGGTATTCGGCCCGCCGCGGCGCATTGCGCTACCCCTCATGCTGGAGGGGTTCCGGACCGACGTCAGCCCTGCTCCCCCGCGGGCTTCTCAAAGAGGTAATGCGAGACGATCCACTCGCGGCCGTCGTGGTAGCCCCAGAGCTCGGCGCAGCTCAGGAAGAAGATGCGCCAGTAGGCCCACCATTTCCGCTCCTGCCCGGCGCCGTAGGTGTCGGCCAGCAGCGGCAGAATGTCGGTTTGGTGTGCGTCCAGGTTCGCCAGCCAGAGTTCGGCGGTGCGCTGGTAGTGGCGCCCGTTGATCCGCCAGTCGCGTACCAGCCGCAGGTCGTCCTGGAAATGCCGGAGCAGCGCGTGCGAGGGCATCTGCCCGCCGGTAAAGAAATGCCGGCTCATCCAGTCGGTGTCGTCGCGGGCGACGAAGTGATAGGCGAAGCGGCGGTGGGTGAAAATGTGGACGAAAAGCCGCCCGCCGGGGCGCAGCCACGCGGCGATGCGCTGGAGAAGCCGCGCATAGTTCTTCATGTGCTCGAACATCTCGATCGACACCACGCGGTCGAACCGCGCCGCGCCGGCGTCGAAGTCGTTCATGTCGCAGGTCACGATCGTGAGGTTGCGCAGGCCGCGGGCCCGGGCCGCGGCGTCGATGTGGAGCTTCTGCGTGCGGGAGTGCGACACGCCCGTGATGCGCGCGCGCGGGAAGCGCTCCGCCAGCCAGAGCGCGAGCGAGCCCCAGCCGCAGCCCAGCTCGAGGATGTCCTGGCCGTCCGCGAGCTCCGCGCGCTCGACGTAGCGCTCCAGCATCGCCACCTCGGCCTCCGCCAGCGTCTCGTCGCCGCGCTCGAACCAGCAGCAGGAGTACTTCAGCCGCGGGCCGAGCACCTGCTGGTAGAACGCCGTCGGCACCTCGTAGTGCTGCTCGCGGGACGCGGCGGTGTTGATCGCGATCGGCAGGCGCCGGAGTTCCTGCGCAAAGGCGGCGTCGGGCTGGCCGTGCCGCGCCTCGTCGCGCAGCCGCCGGGCGAGCAGCCGGCGGATGCCGAAGCGAAGGACCGGGTCGGGGAGGAGGTTCTTTTCGAGCAGGGTGTCGATCATGGGAGCGGGGGAGAATCGGCCGCGGGCCGCGCCGCCGGCTGGCGCGGAAACCACGGCACAAAGGCCGGCGTGGCCTCGCGGTAGCGGCGGAAGGCCTCGCCGCGCGTGCGCGCGAGCTGGTCCTCGGTGGCGCGGACGCCGGTGACGCGCAGGAGCAGGTAAAGCATGACGGCCGGGCTCGCGATCCCGGCGGGGCCGCCGGGCGCCGGCCAGGCCCACAGCGCGAAGCCGAGCCACACGAGCCATTCGAAGAAATAGTTCGGGTGCCGGCTGTAGCGCCACAGCCCCTCGGCGCAGATCCCGCCGGGCCCGGGCTGGCGGCGCTTGAAGGCTGCGAGCTGCCGGTCCGCGAGCGCCTCGCCGGCCAGCGCGACGAGGACCAGGAGCGCCCCGGCGAACTCCGGCGCCGACCAGCGCGGCGCCGGGTTGTGCGCGATGGCCAGGAGCGGCCAGGACAGCAGCACGACGGAAAGCGCCTGCAGCGCGAAGAACGCGCCCATCTTGAGGTCGAGCCGGCCGGCCCAGTCGCGGCGCAGTTGCGCGTAGCGGGCGTCCTCGCGCGGGTGGTGCGCGGCGACACGCCGGCCGAGATGGATCGCCAGCCGCAGGCTCCAGGCGGCGGCGATGACGGCCAGCGCCACCCGGCGGGAGAGCGGGGCGCCGCCGGCGGCCGCATAGCCCAGCGTCACCACGGCGAAGGCCGCGGACCAGGCCACGTCGACCACACCGAAATTGTTTATCCGGCGGGCCCAGAGGAAGAGCAGCGCAAAGCCGGCGAGCAGCGCGGCGGTCGTCCAGAGCAGGATGGTGACGATCGTCATGGTGGAAGGCGCCCGGGTTTCATGCCAGGGCGGCGACGGCGGCGATGAGCCCGAAGCCCGCCAGCAGCGCCGCGGGCAGCGCCGGCGACACTGGCCGCCCGCGTTGCAGGACGGCCTCGATCGGGGCCGTGGCGGGCGTGCGGAGCGTCACGGCCAGGCCATAGCTGGCCATGGCGATGTTGCCGAGCAGGACGATGGCAAGGAACCACAGCACGCGGGCGACCGTGGAGGTTTCCTTGTAGGCGAGCCAGAGGTAGAACGTGAAGAAGCCCCAGTAGGTGTCGGCCAGCGTGGCGAGGAACCACGGATGCGCGCCGACGGCGCGCGGGATGCCCCAAAGCGGGACTTGCGTCGAGGCCCAGCCGGTCACGCCCAGCATGGTGGCCAGCACGACGGTGAAGAAGAGGCGCAGGGCGACGACCATGGCTCAAAAGGCGACGTTGTTCGGGCGCGTGTGCACCGTTTGCACGACGCTGATGTTGCGCAGGGCGAAGGCGGCCTCGCAGTACGCGAGATAGTAGTGCCACTTGCGCAGGAAGCGCTCGTCGAAGCCCAGCGCCCGCACCTCGTCCTCGCGCCGGGTGAAGGCCTCGCGCCAGGCCCGCAGGGTCAGCGCGTAGTCCTGGCCGAGGTCGTCGAGGGTGTGCAGCACGAAGCCGCCGGTGCGGCTGAGCAGGTCGTTGAGCCGGTTGGCCGACAGGAGCAGCGAACCGGGGAAGATGTGTTTCTGGATGAAATCCACGCCGCGGCGGAACGACGCGTAGCGCGCGTCGGGGCAGGTGATGAACTGGAGCGCCATCAGGCCGTCGGGCCGGAGCGCGCGGGCCGCGACGCGGCACCAGTCCTCCAGGTAACGGTGGCCGACGGCCTCGAGCATCTCGATGGAGACGAGCTTGTCGTAGCGCCCGGCCGCCGGCAGGTCGCGGTAGTCCTGCAGCCGGACCTCGATGCGGTCGGCGAGGCCGGCGGCCGCGATGCGCTCGCGGGCGAGCGCGTGCTGCCGCGGCGAGAGCGTGAGTGACGTGACGCGGCAGCCGTGGTGCCGGGCGGCATGCAGCGCCCAGCCGCCCCAGCCGGTGCCGATCTCCAGCACGTGGTCCTCCGGCCGGAGGCGGAGTTTGCGGCAGAGCGCCTCGTTCTTGGCGTGCTGGGCCGCCTCGAGCGTGGCGGTGCCGTCGCGCCAGAGCGCGGCGGAGTACATCATCGTCGGGTCGAGCCACAGCGCGAAGAACTCGTTGGAGAGGTCGTAGTGCTCGCGGATGTTGCGGGCGGCCGTGCGGCGCGAGTTGGGCCGCGCGAGGTGGACCAGCCGGTCGAGCCAGCGCAGGAGGTTGAGTCCCGCCTGGCCGGCGCGCGACCCGGACAGCGTCGGCGCGTCCTCCAGGTTGAGCAGGAACCACGCGATCACCGCGGCGAGGTCGGGCGAGGTCCAGTCGCCGTCGAGATGGGCCTCGGCGAAGCCGATGTCGCCCTGCAGCACGCAGCGGCGGAAGAAGCGCGCGCGATGGACGTGCACGACGGCCGCCCCGCGCAGGGCCCGGGCCGCCGGCGCCGCGGCCGTCGCGGGCCAGGCGCGGCCGGCCGGGTCGCCGAAGGTCCGCTGCGTGCCATCGGGCAGGACGAGGGTGAAGTGCCCGCGGGTCATGCGGGCGAAGGCGGACAGCACGAGCCGCTGGTGGAAATCGGGCGCGGCCGGGGCGGTGGCCGGGCGGGAAAGGGTCGTTTCGAGGTTCATGAGGCGGGGCGCAGCGAGGGATGCGGCCGGTGGAGATTGCGCTGGCGGCCGGCATCGGCGGCCTTGCGGAAGAACGGCACGCGCTTGAGCCAGAGCCGCGCGGCCTGCCAGTGGATCTGCGTGATCACCTGCAGCGGGGCCACCGGATGCCGCAGCAGCAGGCGGGCGAGGTTCCGGTCGGTCAGGGGCACGGCGCGGCCGCGCAGCGATGCATGCAGCACGCGCCGCTCGCCGGCGAAGTCGTCGATGGCCACGTCGAGCGACCCGTCGGGCGGCGCGAGCCGGAAGTCAAAGGCGTCGTCAACGGCGGAGAACGGCGAGACGTAGAACTCCTTCGTCACGCGCGCGCCGAAACCCGGGCCGCCCTCGGCGCGCGGCGCCGGCGGGAGCAGGTAGGGTTTGATTTCGCGAAAGGTGTTGGTGACCTCCGCGACCGCGGCCACGGGGGCGCCGGCGCGGTCGGAGCAGAAATAGAATGAGACCGGATTGAACTGGTAGCCGAGCACGCGCGGCAGCGTGACGACGAGGACCCGCGCCCCGGGCCCGGGGTCGTGGCCGCGTTGCGCGCACCAGGCGATGACGCGCTCCTTGAGCCCCAGGCCCGGCGGCAGGGCGGGCGCGGCGTCGCCCTGGTGGACCGGCTCGTGCACGGGCAGGAAATCGCGCTCGCGAAACGTGACCGGCCCGCGGCGGTTGAAACGGATCAGCCGCAGGCGCGCGGCGAGTGCGGGGAGCTCGTCGAGATCGATCGCGAGGTAGTAAAGCCGGTAGGTGAAGGCATGCGCCCGCGGCGCGAACCGGGCGTGGTGCACCGTGCAGGCATAGAGCCGCGAGCGCTGCGGCGCGGGAGAGTCGGGCGGCCGGCTCATGCCACGGACAACTCCAGGGACCGCGGACTGGCCCACGGATCGCGCCGCAGGATGGCGCGGCAGGCCGCGAGGGCCGAGACGAGTCCGTCCTCGTGAAAACCGTAGCGCTGCCACGCGCCGGCGAAGTACGTGGCGGTGCGGAGCGAAGCGGTCTCGTTTAAAGCGGGAAGGTCCGCCTGGGCCCGGCGGGCGGCCAGGTCGAAGAGCGGGTGCTCGCAGGCGATGCGCCGGATGACCTGTGCGGGATCGACCAGCGCCTCGCCGTTGATCGAGACGAAGTAATCGCGGCGTTCGGACACTCCCTGCAGGCGGTTCATCCAGTAGTGCGTCGAGGCCTGGATCGGCGCACCGGCGCCGGGCGCCGCCTCGATCCGGTAGTTCCAGGCGGACCACGCGAGCCGGCGCCGCGGCATCACCGCGGCATCGGTGTGCAGGAGCGCGGTGTTGGGCTGGTAGCGGAAGGCCGAGAGCACCCGGCGCTCCCCGGGCGTCGCCCCGGCGCCCAGCAGCGCCAGCGCCGTCGGGGCGTGGCATGCGAAGACGACGCGTTCGAAGCAGGCGGTGCCGTCGGGCGTTGCGAGTTCGATGCCGCGATCCGTCCGGCGCACCCGTTGCACGGGGCAGCGGGTGCGGATCCGCTCGCGAAAGCCGGCGGTCAGCCGCTCGACATAGCGGCGGGAACCGCCGTCGATCGTCCACCACGGGTGCTGCGTGTGCAGCCCGAGGAAACCGTGGTTGTGGAAGAACCGCAGCAGGGTCGCGGCCGGGAACCGCAGCATCTCGTCCGGTGGCGTCGACCACACGGCCGAGCTCATCGGCACGAGATAGAGGTTCAGGAAGGCGTCGCCGTAGCCGCGCGCGGCGACGTAGTCCGCCAGCGTGAGCCCGGCGACGGCGGGATCGTCGAGGGCGGCGACGGCCTCGCGGTTGAAGCGGTCGATCTGGAGGAGAAAGCGGTAGAACGAGGGCCGCAGCAGGTTGCGGCGCTGCGCGAAGAGCGTGTTGAGGCTGGTGCCGCGGTATTCGAGGGCCTGCGGGCCGTGGCGCACGCTGAACGACATGTCCGTCGGCTTGATGGGCACATCGAGCGCGCGGAACAGCCGCAGCAGGTTGGGGTAGGTGACGTGGTTGAACACCATGAAGCCGGTGTCCACCGGCACCTGGCGCCCGTCCTCGGGCACGAGGACCGTGTGGGCGTGCCCGCCGATGCGGTCGTCCGCCTCGAAGACGGTGACCTCATGCTCGTGGCGCAGGAACCAGGCGCTGCCCAGCCCGGCAATCCCGCTGCCGATGATGGCGATCGACGGCATGGTCAAACGGCTCCTTTCGGTCCGGCGGCCGCGAAGGTCACGGACCAGGTCCGGCCCGCCGGCGGCGGCAGGGTTGCGTCACCCCGGGGCGCAAAATGGGCGAGGAGCGCCCGCTGGCGGTGCTCGAAGATCCGCCGCAGGTCGTGGCGGACGAACCACCGCTCGATCCAATCGCCTCCCGGCACGATATAGTCGACCTCGTCGCGGCAGAGCGTGCCGCCGGCGCAGGCCTCGAAGGTGTGCGTGTGCGCCCACCGGCGATAGGGGCCGCGCCGCTGCTCGTCGCGAAAACGATGCGGTGGCTCCCACACCGTGATCTCGCTTTGCCAGGAAAGTGGCACGCCGTGCAATCGCAGCCGGTAGTCGATCACGGTGCCCTGCCGGATGGGCACGGGCCGGGCGCCGACGATGCTGAAGTCGAGCCAGCCGGGCGTGATTGCCTGCAGGTTTTCCGCCTCGGCAAAGAAGGGAAAAACGCTGGCCGGGGCCGCCGGGAGCCAGAGGTGCGCGAGGAGCTTCATGACCGGCAGGTCCCTTGCCGTAATGGCAGCGCTGATTTTCTGCTCGCAGCAGGCTGGATAAAGTGCATCTATGAGTTGTCTAATTAATGTTCATAGTTTGTCAAAGATAGTTTTCACTCTGCACATGAATATTTTGAACATGGCAGAAGAAGAATGTTGAGCATTGAATGAAATGCTTGTCTAACAACCGTCTAAAAATGTCCGAGGTGGTTTATCCAATCAAGGTGGTGGTCAAACGCACCGGGCTGAGCGCCCACGTCATCCGGGTGTGGGAACGTCGCTACCGGGCCGTCGAGCCGAAGCGAACGCCGACGAACCGGCGGGCTTATTCTGCGGACGACATCGAGCGGCTCCGGCTGCTCCGGCAACTGACCCAGCAGGGACATGCCATCGGCTTTCTCGCCAAACTGCCGATGAACGAATTGACGAACCTGGGCTCGGCGGGCACCGGGACGGCGGCGGAGATGCCGCTGACCGACGCGGACGGCGTGATCGCCCAGTGCCTCGAAGCCACCAAGCGCCTCGACACAGCCCGCCTGGAGTCGCTGCTCAAGGAAGCCGAGCTGGCCTTTGGCGTGCATGGGCTGGTGCGCCGCGTGATCGCGCCGCTGGCCCAGCGACTCGGGGAGCAGTGGCGGCTCGGCGCGCTGGGCGCGGCGCACGAGCATTTCGCCGCCGCCGTCCTGCGCACGGTGCTGGGCCAGATCATTCGCCAGAGCGCCGGCGCCGGGCACGCTCCCGTCATCGTCATCGCCACGCCGCAGGGACAGTTGCACGAGCTCGGCGCCCTGATCGTCGGCGCCCTGGCCGGCAACCTGGGCTGGCGCGTGCTTTACCTCGGGGCCAGCCTGCCCGCGGCCGAGATTGCCGCCGCGGCGCGACTCCACCACGCGCGCCTGGTCGGGTTGAGCCTGGTGTATCCCGAGGATGATCCGCTGCTCGGGACCGAGTTGCAGCGTCTCCGTGAATTGCTCCCGGCGGACACCGGCATCATCACTGGCGGGCGGGCGTCGCCGGCCTTTGCGGACCCGTTGCAACGGATCGGCGCCGTGCAGGTCGAGGGCCTGGATGAGCTCGGCGAACAGCTCGACCGCCTGCGCCGGCCGGCGCAGGCCCGCGCGGAGTGAAGGCGCGCCGCCGGTGTCGTGCCGTGCGCCGGGGCTGGAAACGGAAACGCGCCCCATGCTGGTGCAGGGACGCGTTGGCTTGGGACTCCAGATGGTCGGGGCGGTGAGATTCGAACTCACGACCTCTACGTCCCGAACGTAGCGCTCTACCAGGCTAAGCTACGCCCCGATTTCTGGCTCCGGTTTGCACCGGAAGAGGGGCCAAGAGACCCGAAATCCGGCGGGGATAGCAAACAAAAATTATGGTCGATTTTGCGGTCACGTTTCCGGGCCGCCGCCCGGGAGAACTCACACACCCCGCCCTGTCGGGCACCCCTCTTTTTAGAGGGGAACTTCGTCGGCGTGGGATTGGCTCCCCTCTAGCAAGAGGGGTGGCGCGAAGCGACGGGGTGTGTCGCTTCCTGGGGACCATGCAACGCATACGCACGGCGCCGCGGCGGCGGAACGGAGTCGCCGCCCTCGCCCAAACCCGCACACCTTCGCCCCAAGGCGTTGCGGCGCTGTGGGCCCGCCGCGGGCTTATGACGAATTTGCCGCTTGTTACGCCGCGCAGGACGCTATGCTCGAACCCGACCGATGCACCAAAACCACAGTCTACGCGCCGATCGAAAAACATGATTGCCAGCGATGGTCTGGCTGCGCGTTGATTGCTCTCCCGTCCGGGGCGAAATCGCCTGACACCGCCCGGCGCGTGGCACACGAGTAGCTGCATTTACTCCCCGCCGATTTTCCCACCACCATGCCCACCCATAACGACAGCGAAAGCGCCGCGCGGCCCCCCGGCGTCGGCCGGCCCGGCAAGCAGGGCCTCTATGACCCGTGGTTCGAACACGACGCCTGCGGCGTCGGCTTCGTGGTGGACATGAAAGGCCGCCCCTCGCACGCGATCCTCCAGCAGGGCCTGCAGGTGCTCACGAACCTTGACCACCGCGGCGCCGCCGGCGCCGAGCCCAACACCGGCGACGGCGCCGGCGTGCTCATGCAGATGCCGCACAAATTCTTCGCCGAGATCGCCCGGCAGGCGCGCATCCCGCTCCCCGCCGCCGGCGACTACGGCTGCGGCATCCTCTTCCTGCCGCGCAATCCCGCCGTCCGTCGCAAGATCGAGCAGAAGTTCGAGCAGATCGTCCAGTCCGAGGGGCAGGTCTTCCTCGGCTGGCGCACCGTGCCGGTCAACAATTCCTCGCTCGGCGACACCGCCAAGGCCTGCGAACCGTTCATGCGCCAGGCCTTCATCGGCCGGGGCGAGAACGTGAAGGACGAGACGACCTTCGAGCGGAAGCTCTACCTCATCCGCAAGCGCGGCTACTCCGAGATCCGCACGTCGACCATGCCGGGCGCCGAGCTGTGGTATGTCGCGAGCCTGTCCTGCAAGACGATCGTCTACAAGGGCATGTTGCTCACCGACCAGCTCGGGAAGTACTTCCCCGACCTCGCGGACCCGCTGATGGAGACCGCGCTGGCGCTCGTGCACTCGCGTTTCTCCACGAACACCTTCCCGAGTTGGGACCGCGCGCACCCGTACCGCTACATCGCGCACAACGGCGAGATCAACACGCTCCGCGGCAACATCAACTGGATGCACGCCCGCGAGGCGCTCTTCGAGTCCGAGGCCTTCGGCGAGGACATGGCGAAGATCCTGCCCATCATCAACCCGAACGGCTCCGACTCGGCGATGTTCGACAACACGCTCGAGCTCCTCGTGCTCGCCGGCCGCCCCATCGCCCACGCGATCATGATGATGATCCCCGAGCCCTGGTCCAACGCCACGGACATGGACCCGGCCCGCCGCGCCTTCTACCAATACCACGCCTGCATCATGGAGCCGTGGGACGGCCCCGCCGCCATCGCGTTCACCGATGGGCGGCAAATCGGCGCCATCCTCGACCGCAACGGCCTGCGCCCGTCGCGCTACACCGTGACGAAGGACGGCCTCGTCATCATGGCTTCCGAGACCGGCGTGCTCGACATCCCGCCGCAGGACGTCGTGCGCAAGGGCCGCCTGGCCCCGGGCCGCATCTTCCTCGTCGACACCGTCCAGGGCCGCATCATCGAGGACGAGGAGATCAAGCAGACGCTCGCCACCGAGCGCCCCTATGCCGAGTGGATCAAGGAGCACCTGCTTTACCTGAGCGACCTGCCCGACGCGCCCGAGGTGCCGCAGCCCGACCACCCGACGCTGCTCCAGCGCCAGATCGCCTTCGGCTACACGCATGAGGACGAGCGCGTCATCCTCATGCCGATGGCCCGCGACGGCGTCGAGGCGGTCGGCTCCATGGGCAACGACGCCGCCCTGGCCGTGCTTTCGAACAAGCCGCGCCTGCTGTACGACTATTTCAAGCAGCTCTTCGCGCAGGTCACGAACCCGCCGATCGACTGCATCCGCGAGGAGATCATCACGTCCGCCGAGACCCGCCTGGGTTCCGAGGGCAACCTCCTGCATCCGGGCCCGACGGCCTGCCGCCGCGTCGAGCTGAAGTGGCCCGTCCTCACCAACGACGAATTTGCGAAGATCCGCCGCACCGAGCTGCCCGGCCTCAAGATCGGCGTGCTCAACATCCTCTTCCGTGTCGCCCGCGGCGGGAAGGGCCTGGCCAAGTCCCTCGAGGAACTCTCGATGATGGCGCGCCGCATGATCGAGGAGGATGAGGTCAACGTCATCATCCTCAGCGACCGCGGCGTGAACAAGGACTTCGCGCCCATCCCGGCGCTCCTCGCCACCGCCGGCCTCCACCATTATCTCATCCGCGAGGGCCTGCGCACCCGCGTGTCGCTCGTGCTCGAGACCGGCGAGGCGCGCGAGGTGCACCACTTCGCCCTGCTCATCGGCTACGGCATCAGCGCCGTCAACCCGTACGTGGCGTTTGAGACCATCGACGACATGATCCGCGAGGGCGCACTGACCGGCATCGACCACAAGGCCGCCTGCAAGAACTTCGTCAAGGCCGCCTCCAAGGGCGTCATCAAGGTCGCCTCGAAGATGGGCATCTCCTCGCTCCAGAGCTACCGCGGCGCCCAGGTGTTCGAGGCCCTCGGCCTCCGCCAGGATGTCATCGACCACTACTTCACGTGGACCGCCTCCCGCGTCGGCGGCATCGGCCTCGACGTCATCGCGCAGGAGGTGCTGTTGCGCCACCGCGCCGCCTACCCGGACCGCACGGGCAGCGCGCACGTGCTGCCCGTCGGCGGACTTTACCAGTGGCGCGCCGAGGGCGAGGCCCACCTGTTCACGCCCGAGTCGATCCATGCCCTGCAGAAGGCAACGCGCACGGGCAGTTACGCCACCTTCAAGCAATACTCGAAGCTCATCAACGAGCAGGGCGGCAAGCTCTGCACGCTGCGCAGCCTCCTCGACTTCAAGCCCTCCACCGCCATCCCGATAGCTGAGGTCGAGCCCGTCGAGGCCATCATGAAGCGCTTCAAGACCGGCGCCATGTCCTACGGGTCCATTTCCCAGGAAGCGCACGAGACGCTCGCCATCGCCATGAACCGCATCGGCGGCAAGTCCAACACCGGCGAGGGCGGCGAGGATCCCGCGCGCTACACCTGGACCAACGAGCAGGGCGATTCCAAGAACTCCGCCATCAAGCAGGTCGCCTCCGGCCGTTTCGGCGTCACGAGCCAGTACCTCGTCAACGCCCGCGAACTCCAGATCAAGATGGCCCAGGGCGCCAAGCCCGGCGAGGGCGGCCAGCTGCCCGGCTCCAAGGTTTACCCGTGGGTCGCCAAGACCCGCGGCACCACCGCCGGCGTGGGCCTCATCTCCCCGCCGCCGCACCACGACATCTACTCGATCGAGGACCTCGCGGAGCTGATCCACGACCTCAAGAACGGCAACCGCGACGCGCGCATCAGCGTGAAGCTTGTGTCCGAGGTCGGTGTCGGCACCGTCGCCGCCGGCGTGGCCAAGGCCCACGCGGACGTGGTGCTCATTTCGGGTTACGACGGCGGCACGGGTGCCTCGCCGCAGACCTCGCTCCAGCACGCGGGCCTGCCGTGGGAACTCGGCCTTGCCGAGACGCACCAGACGCTCGTCCTCAACAACCTCCGCTCGCGCATCGCGGTCGAGACCGACGGCCAGCTCAAGACCGGCCGCGACGTCGTCATCGCCGCGCTGCTCGGCGCCGAGGAATTCGGCTTCGCCACCGCGCCGCTCGTCGCCACGGGCTGCATCATGATGCGCGTCTGCCACCTCAACACGTGCCCGGCCGGCGTCGCCACGCAGGACCCGAAGCTCCGCGCCCGTTTCACCGGCAAGCCGGAGCACGTCGTGAACTTCATGAAGTTCATCGCCGAGGAGGTCCGCGAGATCATGGCGTCGCTCGGCTTCCGCACGATCGAGGAAATGGTCGGCCAGGTCGGCGCCCTCGAGCCGCGCGCGGCCATCTCGCACTGGAAGGCCAAGGGCCTCGACTTCTCCAACATCCTCTACGCGCCCGAGGTCGGGCCTGAGGTCGGCCGCTTCTGCTCGATGAAGCAGGACCACGGCATCGAGAAGTCGCTCGACGTCACCACGCTGCTCGAGATCTGCAAGCCCGCCATCGAGCGCGGCGAGAAGGTCGTCGCCGAGCTGCCGATCCGCAACGTCAACCGCGTCACCGGCACCATCACCAGCGGCGAGGTCACGAAGAAGCACGGCGCCAAGGGCCTGCCGCCGGACACCATCCGAATCCACTTCAAGGGCTCCGCCGGCCAGAGCTTCGGCGCGTTCATGACGCGCGGCATGACCTTTTCCATCGAGGGCGACGCCAACGATTACCTCGGCAAGGGCCTCTCGGGCGGCAAGATCATCGTCTACCCGTCGCCGCAGGCCACGTTCAAGGCCGAGGAGAACATGATCATCGGCAACGTCGCGCTCTACGGCGCCACCGCCGGCGAGGTTTACCTCCGCGGCATGGCCGGCGAGCGCTTCGGCGTCCGCAACTCCGGCGTCGATGCCGTGGTCGAGGGCGTGGGCGACAACGGCTGCGAGTACATGACCGGCGGCCGCGTCGTCGTGCTCGGCCGCGCCGGCCGCAACTTCGGCGCGGGCATGTCGGGCGGCATCGCCTACGTGCTCGACGAGACCGGTGACTTCGCCAAGCGCGTCAACACGCAGATGGTCGGCGTGGAGAAGCTCACTGCCGGCATCGAGATCGCCGAGGTGAAGAAGCTCATCACGCAGCACTTCAACTACACGAAGAGCCCGCGCGCCAAGCATCTCCTCGACGAGTGGGACCTTACCTTCCCGAAGTTCGTCAAGGTCATGCCCAACGACTACAAGCGCATGCTCGACTACATCGGCCGCGCCGAGGCCTCGGGCCTCAGCGGCGACGAGGCCATCATGGCCGCGTTCGAGCAGAACGCCCGCGATCCGTCGCGCGTTGGCGGGAATTGAGCCAAGGCATTAAACGCGAAGACGCAACGACGCCAAGCGACCGCAATCAAATCAACCCCACCTTCGCGACTTCGCGCCTTAGCGTTTAATGTTAAGAACTGAATCCCGCTCGTCACTCGTCACCCGTCACTCATCACTCTCCTAAAATGGGCAAGCCTACCGGATTCATCGAATACCTGCGCGAACTTCCCGTCGACCGCGCGCCGCTCGAGCGCGTGCGCGACTACAAGGAGTTCCACCACCACATGGAGGAGAAGAAGCTGCGCAACCAGGGTGCGCGGTGCATGGATTGCGGCGTCCCGTTCTGCCACACCGGCAAGCTGATCAGCGGCATGGCCTCGGGCTGCCCGATCAACAACCTCATCCCGGAGTGGAACGACCTCGTCTACCGCGACCGCTGGCAGGAGGCGCTCCTCCGCCTGCACAAGACGAACAACTTCCCGGAGTTCACCGGCCGCGTCTGCCCGGCGCCATGCGAGGGCTCGTGCGTCCTCGGGATCAACGCCCCGCCGGTCACGATCAAGAACATCGAGGCCTCGATCATCGACCGCGGCTGGGAGGAGGGCTGGGTCATCCCCGAGGCGCCCGCCGTCCGCAGCGGCAAGAAGGTCGCCGTCATCGGCTCCGGCCCCGCCGGCCTGGCCTGCGCCGCGCAGCTCAACCGCGCCGGCCACCTCGTCACGGTCTATGAGCGCGCCGACCGCCCGGGCGGCCTGCTGATGTACGGCATCCCGAACATGAAGCTCGACAAGCAGGAGGTCGTCCTGCGCCGCATCAAGCTCATGGAGCAGGAGGGCATCAAGTTCATCTGCAACGCGAGCGTCGGCTCCGGCGACAAGGACAACGTCGAGCCTGAGCTGCTGTTGAAGGAATTCGACGCCACCGTCGTCTGCACCGGCGCCACGCTGCCGCGCGACCTGCCGATCGAGGGCCGCAACCTCAAGGGCGTGCATTTCGCGATGGAGTACCTGACGGCCAACACCAAGGCCGTCCTCGGCAAGAACGGCAAGAGCCCCATCCTCGGCACGGGCAAGGACGTCGTCGTCATCGGCGGCGGCGACACCGGCACCGACTGCGTCGGCACCGCCATGCGCCACGGCTGCAAGAGCCTGCTGCAGATTGAAATTCTCCCCAAGCCGCCGCTGGAGCGCGCGGCTGACAATCCCTGGCCCGAGTGGCCGAAGGTGTACAAGATGGACTACGGCCAGGAGGAGGCCGCCGCGAAGTTCGGCGCCGACCCGCGCATCTATCTGACGACGGTCAAGAAGTTCGTCGGCGACGACAAGGGCGCCGTGAAGGAGCTCGTGACGGTTGAGATCAAGTGGGAGAAGAATGAGAAGGGTGCGTTCATCCCGAAGGAAGTTCCCGGCACGGAGAAGACGCGTCCTGCGCAGCTCGTGCTGCTGGCGATGGGCTTCCTCGGACCCGAGCAGCCGCTCGTCAAGGACCTGAATCTAGAAGTGGACGGCCGCTCAAATATTAAGGCCGAACACGAGAAGTATTCGACGAGCGTGAAGGGTGTCTTCGCCGCCGGCGACTGCCGCCGCGGACAATCGCTCGTGGTGTGGGCGATAAACGAGGGACGTGGTGCTGCCAGAGAGTGTGATCGGTATCTGATGGGTAGCACAGACCTTCCGTAGGCCGGGCTTTCTTGTCGCGCCATAGGCTTGGCGACGGCGGAATGCCCGACGGGTAGGGCGGGACCGCTGGGCCCGCCGTCCGGTGGAACGCGCACTCCGTGCGCGTTTACCTTTAGACAACCACGAAGGACACGAAGGTAGGGCGCGGACTCCGCTCCGCGCCGCTGTAGGGCGGGACCGCCGAATCCCGCCGTTTCGCCCTAGCCATTCAACCACGAATGGACACGAAGACACACGAATGGAGGGCCGGCGTCCCCGCCGGCCGCTCTGCGTGAAACGTTTTCTACCACGGATTACGCGGATATCACGGAATGACGGACGAAACTACTGCTCCCTAGCTCCCTACATCCATCCGTGTGATCCGTGAAATCCGTGGTCAAAACCGAGCACCAGGCTTTGGCCTCCGCTCCCTCCGCTATCTCCTGTGAAATTCACTGGCTTGGGTTTGGGCACGAAAAGGCACGATGAGCCACAAAAGGACGCGACCCGGTTCAACCACGAATGGACACGAAGGCACACGAATCAGGTAGGGCGCGTTATCCCTAACGCGCCTTTCTTCACCGCAACTCCCGTCTTCGTTGCGCCAGGGCTGCAAAGGTGGCTTCGGACTCACGACGCTCATGTACCAGGGCGAGCACCGAGATGAAATGACGGTCGACGTGAAACATCAGCAAATAAGGAAATCGTGCGAGCCGGGCGCGTCGGAAGGGCGGAAGCCACGGCGCTTGTGCCGTCGGATGTCGCCTCACGCGGTCGAGGGCGGCGTGAAACCGAGCGACGAAATTCTCGGCGGCGAGAGGACTCAGGCCGGCATACCACGCCCGGACTTCCCGGAATTCGAATTCGACCAGGCAATGAATCCGTAACTGCGGCACTACCGGGTTCTGGTTCGCGCTCGAAAATCCTCGAGCGACAGCCAGGCCCCGGGGCTGCGATCCGATAGGCGGCGACGCAACTCCGGCTCGAGAGCCGGATCGTCGCTGCTGCGGATAGTGGACGGTTTGCGATGCGCGCCCGCCTCGGCCAGCAACTGATCCGCCAGCTGGAGTTTCTGGCGTTTGGTCAGTTTGGTGAGCTGGGCGGCGAGCTCAGTCGTCATGACCGACAGAGTGCTGATCCCAGGATCGGTTTCAAGCGAGGTTTCCGCTCACGATTATCCAATTTTGGGGAGCAACGTAACGCGGCAACCCCGCCGACTGTAGGAGCGGCTTTACGCCGCGATGATTGGGGCTGGGCCACGAAAAGGCACGATGAGCCACAAAACGACCGAACCTTTTTAACCACGAATGGACACGAATGCACACGAATGGAGGGTCCGCGTCCCTGCGGGCTGGCATTCAACCCTCCCACCTCCTATCTCCAACCTCCCGCCTTTCCTGGCACGGATGGATTCACAGGAGGCAGCAGAGGCAGCAGAGGATTGGCCCAGGCCTTCATTCACTCCGACTTCTCCCGTGACTTGCCTTCAGGTCTCAGGTTTCAGCCTTCAGGTTTCTGCCTTTTCCAACCGCGGCCGCGGCCTGCAGAAGGACTGCCAGCGCAACGGGGACAAGGTCGAGGACGCCATCAAACTCTGAGGGTAGGGCGCGGACTCCGTTCGGCGCCGCTTTAGGTCGGGCCAGGGGAACAATGTTCAGCCTAGGGTTTACCTGATTTGACGGACAGTGGACCGGGGATCAAAACCCAAGGAGTCCACATGAAGACCCAGATCAGCAAGCCTGCCCATGGCAAGGCCAGCTACAGTGAGGAGTACAAGCAACAGGCGCTCGAGTTATGGCGTGCGAGCGGCCGGAGCGCAGCGAAGGTCGCCGCGGAGCTGGGTATCCGCCCCGCTTTGATCTTCCGCTGGTCAAGTCAGCAACGCGACAAGGGCCAAGGCCAGGCTGCGCGCGGAGCGCGCAGCCTGGAGGAGTTGGAGGCCGAGAACCGACGGTTGCGGGAGGAGAACGCGAAGCTTCTGGAACAGCGTGAAGTCCTAAAAAAATCGCTGGGCATCCTCTCCGAAACGCCGCCGAGAAGTATGCCCGGATCGAAGCGATGAGCGGTGAGTACAAAATCGCGTGGCTGTGCGAGGCGCTGATGGTCTCGCGCAGCGGCTTCTATGCCTGGCGCCAGCGTCGGGAGCAGCCCGGGCCGCGGCAGCTCGCGAACCTCGCGTTGCGGCAGCGCATCCGCGAGCAGTTTGCCGAGAGCCGGCATACGTACGGCAGCCCCCGGCTGTCCCAGGCGCTCGGCTGTCCTGGCAGCCATAACCGCGTTGCCCGGCTCATGCGCGAGGAGCGCATCTGGGCGCGTCAGCGCTCCAAGTATCGGGTGGCTACGACGGATAGTCGGCATGGCGGGCCGATCGCGCCCAATCGAATCCTGGAGTTGAAAACCGAGCGCCCAGATCAGCTGTGGGTGACGGATGCGACCTGCGTGCTCACCGGCGAAGGCTGGCTCTATGTCGTCGTGGTTTTGGACGCCTACACTCGCCGGGTCTTGGGTTGGTCCATGGGCTCAATCCTCGATACCGCGATGACTCTTGCGGCCTTGCGGATGGCATTGAGCCGGCGGCGACCAGCCCCGGGGCTGATCGTGCACTCCGACCGCGGTCGGCAGTTTGCCAGCAGCGCCTATCGCGAGGTGCTGAGCGCTCATGGCGCGCTCGCTTCGATGAGCCGCAAGGGCAACTGCTACGATAACGCCTTCATCGAATCGTTCTGGAGCAGCCTCAAGTACGAGGTCGTCTGGCCGCGCAAGTTTGCGAGCCGCGCCGAGGCGCGCACCGCGCTCTTCGACTACATCGAGGGCTTCTACAACCGCTCCAGACTTCATTCGAGTCTTGGCTACGTCAGCCCCATCACCTTTGAATCCCAACTGAACTAACCGATCCTCGAATCACTGTCCGAAGAATCGGGTGAAGCCCAG
>DASZXO010000074.1:0-122902 GCA_035545835.1 Lacunisphaera sp. | reverse complement strand
CAGCGCGGCCAGCCCGGCGGCCACGCCGGCCACACCGGAGAAGCGCGTGGTGCCCAATGGCCGCCTGCCCGAAGCCAAGCGCAACCCCGACCGGGGCAAGTACGGCCGGATCGTGCTGCCGGATGTCGACCTCCTCGACGGCTCGTCCTTCGAAAAGGAGAAGCGTCCGCTGCGCGGCATGCTTTCCGAGATCGAGCTCGGCGAGACGGACGGTGGCCCGCAAAGCAAGGTTTCGCCGGAATCGGGTCCGGCCGGGGCAAACCAGCAGCAGCCCAAGCCCGACGACCCCAAGACCGGCGGGGCCAGTTCACCGCAAAACGTCGCGCAGACGCCGGCCGCGGGCGGAGCTGCCGAGGCCACGCCGCCGAATGGCGCCCAAGGCGGCGGTGGCGCGGGACAACAGATTCCCGAGGGCCAGATGGCTGCCGGCGGCGGCGCAAACGGACAACCCCCGCCCGGCGGCCAGGCCACGCCAGGCGGCGCGGGTCCCGCGGCGGCCGCGGAAGGAATGCAGGCGGCCAACCTCAACGTGCCGGAGGGTGCGGCCGGCGCCGTGGGCGCGGCCACGGCCAAGCCCCAGCAGATGCAGATCGGCGATGCCACGCTGCAGATCCAGACCGCGGCCCAAAACAACTCCGACGTGGTCGGCACACAGGCGAGCACGGCGCAGCAATACGACAGGAAGACGCCGGCGGGCGGCAGCCCCTCGCCGAGCTCGGGCAACGTGGGCGTGGAAAAAGGGCGGGTTGTGCCGAAGGGCCTTTGATCCGGCCGGGGCCATGAAACGCCTGCTTTGCATCGGACTCCTGGTGGCGCTCGCGCCCGTCGCCCACGCCCTGACCGTCATCTTCCCGGTCGAGGGGATCCTCGACCTCTGGAAGCTCGATTACGACGGTTATCGCGACAGGTATTCCGGCATCAACATCACCGGGCTTGGGGTGGAGGACGAGGGCTGGTATGTCCGTTACCGGCACGAAAACCTGACCTACCTCTTCGGCCCGTTGAAGGAGCGC
The DNA here is from genome assembly GCA_035545835.1 of Lacunisphaera sp. Taxonomy (GTDB): domain Bacteria; phylum Verrucomicrobiota; class Verrucomicrobiia; order Opitutales; family Opitutaceae; genus Lacunisphaera. Next base: position 121,889 of record DASZXO010000074.1, on the reverse strand, counting down.
GCGGCGGCGGACAAGGCGAAATGGGATCTTGAGGCCGTGCGCGATGCCGCGATTCGCGAGCGGCCGGCGCTCGAGACCAGCCGGGTGGACGTGATCAAGTTCACGTTTTCCGGCCTGTACGGCAAGCGGGGCAAGACACCCTACAAGGGCGGCAAGATCCCCAAGGCAAAGAACGGCGCGAAGAACGCCGCGCCGGACGGCCAGGGCGAGGGCGACAAGGGCAACGGCACCGGCCAGGGCGACGGGGACAAGGATGGCGGCAAGGACGGCACCGGAAAGGATGGCTCGGGGAAGGACGGGCTGGGGAAGGATGGCGCCGACAGTGGCAACGGGCTTTCGGAGGCGGAGGGCGACGGCGATCAGGGCGATGGCCAAGGCGAAGGCATGGGTGACCAGGGCGATGGCGAGGGCCAGGGCAAGGGGGGCAAGGAAGGAGACATGGACGGCGCCGATGGATCCGGCGGAAGCGAGAACGGCCAGGGCGACAAGGACGGCGAGGGCGGCGACTCGGACAAGATGGGCCAGGGCGACGTGGCGGTCGACCAGTCCGGCCAGAGCGGCGCGGATGGTGGCGACACGCAGGGCGAGCAGGTGGCGGGCAGCGATCAGGGCCAGCAGGGGGGAACGGGAAGCGGCCAGGGCAAGGGCAAGTCTTCGGGCAAGTCCGGCCAGAAGAGCAAAGGCGGTTCCAAGGGAAGCAACCAACGCGGCAGCGGCAGCCAGGCGGGCGGGCAAAACGGCAGCCAGGGCGGCGGCAGCCAAGGCCAGGGCAGCAATGGCGACAGCCAGGGCGCGGAGAGCGAGGCACAGCAGCAGCTCGCCCAGATGTCCAACGCCAACACCAACCGCAATGGCAGTTCCGGCCAGCGTGGCTCGTCGGGCTCGGGCTCGCCGACCAACGGCATGGACTCGAACCAGGATCCGGTCGGCCTGACGCCGACCGACCCCTCGCAGTCCTCGTCGTCATCGTCTTCCGGGAGCAGCAGCAGTTCCAGCAGTTCGTCGAGCAGTTCCAGTTCGTCCTCGTCGAGCAGCAGCTCGAGTTCGTCGAGCAGCTCCAGTTCCTCGTCCAGCGCGAGCGGCCAGGGCCAGCCCGGGTCCGCGGGCGGCGGCCAGGGTGGTCCGCCCAGTCCCCAGCGGCCCCAGCAGCCGGGCACCAGCCTGAACCTGGTCAAGCTCCTGAAGATGCTGCTGGGCCTCGGCCCCTGAGGTGGAGCCCGTCCTGCGCGCGGGCTGAACCAAGGTAGGGGCGCTTGCCCTCAAGCGCCCGGGCCGTTGGGGGCAACGGCCCCTACCAGGCAACCCAACCCGCTCGATTCCGCCTCAGTCGATGTCCTCGAGCGCGATGAAGGCCCCGCCGTGCTCATACGTCACGATGCGCATGAGGTTGGATAACTTCACGCCCGTGTTGCCCATCGAGAAACCCATCTTGATGGAGGTCGGGAAGAGGATCGCGTTGATGACCACGGAGCGCTTGCCGTCCTTGTCCTTGGGGTTGAGCTCGTCGAGCCGGCGGACCACGGCGTCCGCGGTGCCCGTGAATTCGTCGCCGAGGACGAAGATCGTCATCTTCATCTGCTCGTTCTCCTTGTCGTGCAGCGTGCGCAGGGCGCGGACGATGCCGGGCACCGGGTTGCTGTTGCTGTACTCCTGGTAGCGGAGCAGGGCCTGCTTGATGGCGGCCCGCGTCTCCGGCGTGTCCGGCAGCCACCGGTCGTCCGCGCGGTTGCCCATGATGAAGCGCCCGTCGGCATCGAGGAACTGGACGCCGTCGACCTTGGGATAGGAATCGAGCACCTCCTCGAATTTGCGCAGCACGATCCGCCAGATCTGTTCGGTGGACGGGTCCCGCATGCTGCCGGAGGAGTCGATGACGAACGCGACGTAATTGCTCGTCGCCGGGAGGCCGAGCGGGGTGGGCTTGATGTTCTCATTGAGCAGCATCTCCGGCTTCTTCTGGCCGGCGGCGATGTCCCGCTTCAACTGGTCCATCTCGACGAGGAGCGCCTTCTGGCCCTTTTTCTCGTAGGCCAGCTTCCGGTCCATGTCGTCGAGCAGGCCCTTCAGGTTGTCGTCGATGCGCTCGGCCTCGAGCAGCAGCTTCTCGGCGTCATTGTGGCCCTTTTCCAGGTCGCCCTTGCGCTCGTTGAGCGCCGCGAGCTGGGCCACGTAGGCGGCGGCGACATCGCGCAGCTTGGCGCGGGCGGCCTGCGAGCTCTTGTCCTCGTGGTCGACGGAGAGCACGAACAGCAGGATGATGGCCCCGAAGCCGCAGCAGATGCAGTCGAGGAAGGCCAGGCTGAAGATGGTCGTGGGGCGGCGGCGGATCATCTCAGGTGTCGGGCCAGCTGGCCGAGGGGCCGACCAGCGCGCCATGGGTGGAACCGGCGAGTTCCCAGAAGAGGGCCGGGGCGCCCGGGTCGCCGCTCCACGGGAACAGGATCGTGCTGACGGGAATCCGGGCGGGCAGCTGCCGCTGGGCATAGCGGAAATAGCGGATGCGCGCATCGTCGTCGGCGTCACCCGGATTGGGCGCGGAGTCGCTCGTCGTGGGCAGCCCGTCGGTCACGAGCACGATCGAGTCGGGCAGGGTGTTCATGTACCGGACGGTGCTGAACGCGCGCTCCATGTTGGCCGAGCCCTGCGGCACCACCTCGCGCAGGCGCACCAGCGCTTCCTGCACGCCCTGCCGGTCGCTGCGCGAGATCCACTCGTCGCCGCGGTTGGTCAGCAGCGGCACGGTCTCCTCGTTGAAGAGCATGATCTGGAAACGTGCGTCGGGCTCCAGGTTGGCGACCATCCAATCGAGTGACTTGATGACCCGCTGCCACTTGGGCGCCTCCTTCTTCTTGAAGTCCGGGTCCTGCAGCCGCGCCATGGCGTCCTCGAGCGTCTCGCCGAGCATGCTGCCGGAATCGCGCACGAGGAAGAGCACGTGCTTGCCGTCGAGGCGCACGCCGGTGAGGTACTGGCGCCGGGCCTCGTTGGGGATCGGCACCGGCTGCACATCCTCGGTCGGGAGCGCCTTTTTTTCGCCCAGCAGCTTGTCGAGGGCATCCTTGAGCGCGCCGGTCTCCTGCAGCAGCAGCAGCAGTTCCTTCTGGCGGTTGGTCAGGTTGACCTGTTCGCCCGAGTTCCGGGTCTTGAGCGATTGCAGCTGCGTCTGCGCGGCCGCGAGCATCTGCTCGAGCGCGGCGACATCCGCCTGGCTGGCCTTGACCTTGCCCGAGAGCTGGTTGACGCGCTCCTGGAGCTGGTCGAGGCTTTCCGAGTCCTGGCTCTTCTGCTGGGCGACGGTCAGGACGAAAATCAGCAGCACCGCCCCGAAGCCGCAGCAGATGCAGTCGAGGAACGCCATGCTGAAGACCTCCGTCTCCCGGCGTTTGGCGGCGATCGACATCGTGGATGGACCGGGCGGGCCGGGGGCTCAGGACGAACCCCGGCCGCCGTCGCGGCAATGGGCGAAGAGCAGGTCGGCGGAAACCGGGCCGCAGCGGACGACGATGCGGTCGCCGGCCTCCAGCGCGATCCGCGTCTGGCGGTCCTCGCCGGTGCCGGCGGTGTCGGCGAACCACAGGCGGCCCTCCTCGCGGACGATCTTGACGAGGCAATCGCCGGCGGCGTTGAACGGCTCGGGCAGCCGGAGGTCGGGGCTGGCCCCGGCCGAGCCGATCGTGAACCTGCCGTTGCCGCCGATCACGTGCCCGAGGCCGTCGATGATCACGTGCGTGGGCAACGGTCGCGGTCCGGTCAGCTTCACCTTGTGCAGGTGGGCCTCCCACGGCATGCCCGTCGCCTGGCGGACCTGGGCCAGCGCGGCGCCGGTCTCGACTGGGACGTCCGCCAGGTCGGCGGTCGGGGCGCGTTGCGTGCCAAGGAAAGCCGCGCCCCGGGCCGCGGCGCCGGCCGGCAGGCGGACCAGCCGCGTGAGGCCGCTGGCGCGGAGCCGTGACTCGAGTCCCGGGACGGCGGCGGCGCGGTCGGTCAGCGCGATCGTGACCGGTCCGCTGCGCTCGGCAAGTTTCTGCACCAGCCCCTGCACGCCCTGCACCAGGGTCGCGGCGCTGGCGGCCGCGTCGACCACCAGCTGCTCCTGCGTGCCGGTCATCTCGTAGGTGCGGCGCGCCGTGTTGATCTGGTAGCGAAACTCGGCCGCACCACCCAGCATGAAGTCCTTGGTCTGGCGGTAGAACGTCTGCTCGATGCGCCCGTCCTCGAGGATGTCAAAGGCGGTCTGCTTCAGGAAACGATTGCCCATCGCCGCCGTCAGGTGTTTCAGGAGCGCCGCCTGGCCAATTGTCATCAAGTGGACGGTTTCGCGCCGCACCACCCGCCCGCCCTCCGCCACGTGCAGCGAAAGGTCGGCGCCGCTCAGGTGGAGATCGACCTGGACCACCGGCAGGGCCGGGTTGATGCCGGGCCCCGTCGGGTCGCAGAGGGCCGCGCTGGCGAGGTCGAGGAGGCCCACGAGGGGCAGCCGGAGCTCGCCCGCCATGCCCAGCAGCAGGCCGATCATCTGTTCCTCGGCCGCGGCATCGCGCAGGAAGGCATCGGGCACCGCCAGCACGATCCGGTCGGCGGGGCCGGCCGCCTTCGCGAGCCGGGCGGCGTAGTCGCGGAGAAAATAATAGGCCAGCTCGGAGAACGACTGCGGCTTGCCGGCGACGCTCAACGGGGACGGCTCGTGCGAGAGCTTGTCCCAAAAGACGTGGCAGACCTGCCGCGGGTGGACGAACCACACGTCCTCGGCGGCGCGGCCGAACCAGAGTTTCTGGCCGTCATGGTAGGCGAAGCCGGGCCATTGGGCGGCGCCGGCGGCTTCCACCAGGCGGGGTTCACCGCCGTCGGCGACGGCGGCCTGGAACCCGGCGTTGCACAATTCAATCCCGAAGGTGGCCATGGCGGGTTGGCGGTTCAGGAGAACAACTCGTGCGTTTCATCCTTGGCCGGCACCTTCATGAGGTCGACCAGCTTGTCGCGGGCGTATTTCTGGATCTCGATGATCAGCGCCTCCTGGCTCGATTGCACGATGTGCAGGATGTACATGAGCACGATGCAGAGCATCAGGCCGACCAGGGTGGAGTTGAAGGCCAGGCCCAGCCAGGTGGTGACGGCGGACAGGTTGCCCTTGATGGCCTCCTCGGCGAACGACAGGGCGTCGCCGATGCCGCGCACGGTGCCCACGAAGCCGATGGCCGGGATGGACCAGGCGATGTAGCGGATGAGCGACAGCGACGAGTCGAGGTGGTCGGCCGCGAGGTCCGCGCGCTCGCGCACCGCGGCGGAGGCGTCCTGGATCGAATTGGTCGCATGGAACCGGTGCAGCGCCGCGAGCAGGCACTCCGGGAGCAGCCGCCCGCGCCAGCGGGGCTCGCGCTCGACCGCGGTCTTCAGCTCCTTGTACCGGTCGAGGGCATCCTCCGGGATGATGCGCTCGCCCGGCTGCACCGGCACGAAGTCGCGCTGGAGCAGCTTGCGCTCCCGCTCGACCATGATGAATTTGTAGGCGAGGAACAGGGTGCCCCACAGGAAGAACATGACCTCCGTCTCGGGCTCGCGGTCCTTGATGATGAGCAGCACCGGCCGCTCCTGGATGCCGCTGGAGCCATGCGGCTTGTTCGCCGCCTGGCTCAGCATGACCTGCCGTTCGAGCATCAATTCGGCGGCCCGGGGCCGCACGATCACGCGGTAGAACGCTTCCACGGCAAAGACGACGACGATGAGGAGGAATACGTTGGGGACGAGAAATTCGAGCGAGAAGATCCCCTTGTTTCGAGAGGCCATGGTCAGTTTGGGGTTGAAGCAGTCTGGGGTTCCGATGCAAATCCCGGGCGGCCGGCCGACCCGACGACAGGCCCGAAATCATCGCGAGAATCTATAAGCACGATTGCGAAAAAAGCCAACCTGACTAGCTTCCCGAGTCAATTTCGTTACCCCACCTTCCTCCCCATGTCGCTTTCAATTCGGTTACGTTCCCTGGTCGCACCCGCCACCATCGTCTGCCTCCTCGGGTGGACCGCGGGCTGCCAGGTGGCTCCCTCCAAGACGGTGCAGGGCGCGGGGACGGGCGCCGCGGCGGGCGCGGTGGTGGGCGGCGTGGTGGGCGGCGCCAATGGCAACACGACGCAGGGCGTGCTGGCGGGCGGCGCCGCCGGCGCGATCATCGGCGGCATCGTGGGCCTCACGCAGGAAATGAAGGAGCATCGCGAGCAGGACCGGCTCGCGCAGGAGCGCGCCTACCAGCAGGAGCTCGCGAAGAAGCGCGCCGCCGACGCGAAGGCGAAGGCGGAGATGGAGGAGGAGCTGGCGGTCGCCCAGGGTTTCCGGATTTCCGACCTCGAGCTCAACGAGGCGCAGAAGAAGGTCGCCGACGCGTCGTCGCGGCTGGCCAAGCTGCGGGACGAGCGCAACGCCGCCCTCGCCAAGAAGAAAGCCTTGGATGATGCCCAGGAGAAACTGCTCTCGACGGAAGCCGAGATCGCCCGGCTGGAAGAGGAGCTGGCGCGGCTGCGCGGGGAGGCGGGCAAGCCCGCCACCGCCACGCCGGTCGCCGCCCAGCAGGCGGATCCGGGCGCGGCCCCGCCGAAATCCTGAGCGAGTTCGTCGACCCTTTTCGCTGCTACATCCCCGTCCACGTCACCCGCCAACCGGAGAACCCCCGGTGATGAAACCCCTGCCTGCCCTTTCCCCACTCGAGGCGTGCTGCGGCATGGCCTTTGCCCTCCTGCTCGCCGGCTGCACCACCAACACCTATGTCGTCCAGGTCGACGCCATTGCCAAGCCCGCGGCGACTGCGGGCGCGGCCGGGCCCGCCGGCGAGCCCCAGCCGCTGTCCTACCAGATCCGCAGCACGAACCCCAAGCTCGACGAGGGCAGCCTGCGCTACAAGGAGGTTGCCGATTATGTGCGGACCGCGCTTTCCGGGAAGGGCATGTACGAGGCCCCGCGGCCGGAGAAGGCGGACATGATCATCGACATTGACTACGGCATCGACGCCCCGCGGGTGAAATTTGATACGCAGAGCCAGCCGATCTATGCGGAGACCGGCGGTGGCGTGCGCATGCAAGACGTAGCCGTACCCGTAATCGATCCGAAGACCGGGCAGCGATTCATTGTCCACGAAACGATGGCCATACCGAATCCGGTGCAAACCAGGATCCTGGGCTTTGAGGACGTCGTGCGCCCGGTGATCGTCTACGAGAAATACCTCAAGATCTCCGCGCGGAGCAACACGGAGGCCGTCGAGGGCCGCGCCCCGCCCGAGGTGTGGAGCGTCAACGTTTCCGCCGAGGACGAGAGCAAGGAACTGCGGAAGTACCTCCCGATCCTCGCCTCGGCCACGACCGACTACATCGGCACCAACACCAACCAGGAAAAGCCGGTCAAGCTCAAGGCGGACGACGACGCGGTGGCGTTCATCAAGAAGGGAATGTAACGGCCCTGTTACCAAAAAGTCGCGGGGGCTCCGCGGCTCGCCGCGGGCCGGCTGGCGCCGGCCGCTCCGGTATTGCGATTTCGATTCCACTGGCTTGCCTGATGGTCGCGATGCACGAGGTCTCCGATCTCCGCCGGATGTGGGTTTGCGCCGGGCTTGCGGCGATGCTCGGGCTGTTGGCGGGCTGCCAGACCGTGCATGACGTGACGATCGATGCCATCAGCAACCAGGCGAAGCCGATGGGCTCGTCCTATCGCCTGGTGGTGCACGACCCGACCGGCGGCGTGGACAAGGAACTCGCCGCCACCGCGGTCGCCAACATCAAGGACGCCCTGGCGGCCCGCGGGCTGTACGAGGCGCCGGCCGGCCTCCAGCCGGATGTGGTGATCGACTACCAGTTCGGGATCGGCCCGGGCGAAATCAAGATCGTGCGCGCGCCGCCGGCCATCATGAACAGCGGCGGCATCGGCATCCAGGACGTCGACTACGGCGACAAGCCGATCATCGTGTTCGAGAAATTCATCTCGCTGTCGGCGCGCGAACCGGTGCCGGGGGAGACGGCCGGCGGCCGCGGCCACGCGACCAAGAAGGGCGACGAGGTCTGGAACCTCCGCGTGTCGATCGAGGATGAGAAGAAGGACCTGGCGCCGTACCTGCCGGTGCTGGCCTCGGTGAGCGTCGACTACATGGGGGCGAATTCGGTGGAGGAGGAACATGTCATGGTGAAGGGGGGCGATGCGGTCGAGAACCTGCATCGCCGCGAGGCCCAGGCGCGGACGGGCAAATGACCGCCGCGGCCTTTTGTTAGAACCGGCGCGGCCTTGCGGACGGGGAACCCGGCCGGCAGCTTCCGGCCGCCATCCGCATCGCGGCGTGGCCACCCCGAACCCCCGCACCCGATGAATCGAATCCCGCGCTACCTCCTGCTGGGCCTGCTGTCCGCGGCCGCGTTCGCCGCCGACGCCCCGGCGCCAGCCCCGGCCCGCTGGTGGCAAGGCCGCCGCTGGCACCGCCCGGAGCCGAATCCGAAGGCGGCGTTGCTGCCACGCGTCGCTGTGAAGGGCAATCGCTTCGTCGACGCAGCGGGAACGCCGCTGCTGTTCCGCGGCGTCTCGGTGGCCGACCCGGACAAACTGGCGGGGCAGGGCCGCTGGAACCGCGAGCTGTTCGTCGCGGTGAAGGACCTCGGCGCCAATCTCGTGCGGCTGCCGGTCCACCCGGTCGCATGGCGGGAGCGGACGCCCGAGGGTTACCTGCAACTGCTGGACGAGGCCGTCGACTGGTGCACCGATCTCGGGCTCTACGTCATCATCGACTGGCACTCGATCGGCAACCTGAAGAGCGGGCTGTTCCAGTCGCCGATGTACGACACATCGATCCCCGAGACCCTCGGCTTCTGGCGGACCATCGCGCAGCATTTCCGCGGCCATCACACGGTGGCCTTCTACGAGCTCTTCAACGAGCCGACCCATTTCGGCGGCATGCTGGGCTCGATGAGCTGGACCGAGTGGCGCGAGTTGAACGAGGAAATGATCCGCGTGATCCGGTATTCGGACAAGGAGGCCATCCCGCTCGTGGCCGGTTTCGACTGGGCCTACGACCTGGACCCGCTGCACTACGACCCGGTGCGCGCCGAGGGCATCGGCTACGTCACCCATCCCTACGCGAACAAGCGCACCCCGCCGTGGGAGCCGAAATGGGAGGAGAACTTCGCCTTCGCCGCCGATCGCTATCCGGTGATCGCGACCGAATGGGGTTTCAACCTGAAGGACGGCGAGACCATCGACGCGAATCACTATGCCAGCCGGCTCACGCGCTTCCTCGAGGAGCGCGGCATCAGCTGGGTGGCCTGGGCCTTCGACCCCGAGTGGGGCCCGCGCATGCTGAAAAGCTTCGATGGGTTCGAGCTCACGGGCTTCGGCCAGTTCGCGAAGGAGGCGATGCACCGCGCGCCGGCGCCGCTGCTGGAGAAGAAAAAAGACGGGCCGTAAGCGGGCGTACCGCTCAACGCGACCAGCGCCGCGCCGCGAGCGCAATCGGCAGGCCGACGACCAGCATGTGCATGGCCACCGGCCACGCGGCGAACGGCGGCGGCCAGCCGCGGGTGTGCAGCGCCGACAGCGGCAGCACCACGCAGTTCATCCCGTAGAACACGACCAAGCCGTGGAGCAGGCCCGCCGGCACCGCCCGCCGGACCAGCGCCGGGAAACGCCGGCTCGCGAACCAGAAGAGCGCCGACCAGATCGTCGCGATGACGTAGTGCAGGAGCACGCCCAGCACGAAGGTCGGCACCCCGCCCGCCCGCGCGGCCTCGCGGCCGACCAGGCCGCCGGCGACGTTTTGGAAAACCGCCAGGCGAAAGCCATAGTAGACGAAGGCGAACGTAAGGTCGCCGGTGCCGGCGAGCGCGCCGCCCCAAAGGATGGCACGGGCGGCCCGCGACGGCGTGGACACAGGGGCGGCTGGCATGGTTCCTCGGTAGCAGAACCGCGGGCGGCGTCGACTTCCTTCGCCGCCCGGGAAAAAGGTTGCCGGGCACGGCGGTGGCGGACGACGTTGGGCGGATGAAACCTAGAGCGATTCCGGGTGGCCGGCGGTCCGGCGCGTGGCACGGTGTGCTGGCGGGAGCGACCATGGCCGCGGCGGTCGCCAGCCCGGCCGGCATGATGCCGGCCGACAGCGCCGACATCCGATACGAAGGCCGATATGCCGCGGAAGCCGCCGGCGCCGTCCGCCTCGGCTTTCCGGGTGTGACGGCGCACCTCCGATTTGAGGGACCGCGCCTGGTGCTTCGCGCCAACGCGGCGAAAGACGACCTGTATTTCGACGTCTCGGTGGATGGCGCGGCCCCGGCCGTGCTCCGGCTGCACGCGGGCGAGGACGATTACGTGCTCGTCCCGGCCGGCGCGGCCACTGAACACACCGTGGCGCTCACGCGCCGCAACGAAAGCTGGCAGGGCATCGTCACGCTGGTCGGCTTCGACCCGGGCGAGGGCGGGGCGCTGCGCCCGGCCCCGGCGCTGCCCGGGCGCAAGCTCATGTTCATCGGCGACTCGGTCACCGCGGGCGCGATGACGGCCTGGACCCCGGACCACGAGAACCGGGACGCGCCCGTGAACAGCAATGGGCGGCTCAGCTACGGCATGGTGCTGGCGCGGCAGCTCGGCGCCCAATGCCACCTCGTCAGCTATGGCGGCCGCGGCATCATCCGCGACTGGCAGGGCATCCGGAAGACGAACAACGCCCCGCAGTTCTACGAGCTGGCGCTGCCCGACGATCCCGCGGCGCGATGGGACCACGCGCGGTACGTGCCCGATGCCATCGGAATCCAGCTCGGAACAAACGATTTCAGTTCCGGCATTCCCGACGAGGTCGAGTTCGTCGACGCCTATGTCGAGTTCCTGGCCAAGGTCCGGCGCGACGCGCCGCAGGCGTTCATCTTCCTCATGGATTCACCCATCGTGAACGATGAGCCCGGCCAACCGCGCCGCACCGTGCTGCACGCCTACCTCGAGGAGATCGTGGCCCGGGTGCACGACCCGCGCGTGCGGCTCGCGCCGCTGCCGCATTATCCCGGCGTGCCGCACAACGGCCACCCGACCGCGGCGGAGCACGTCGCGATGGCGGCGGAACTCGCGCCGCTGTTCAAGGCGGCGCTGGGCTGGTAGGCGCGGCGGTTCGGTTCTCCTGTCGGTCGGGGTTCACCCCCGACACGTCGAGCATGAAGCCCGACCTACCTGGCGGCCTCGCACTATTTCCGCCCCGCCACCCGCTGCGAAAGGTAGTCCTCGAAGCCGGCCTTGTCCTTCCAGCGCAGCGCGACGCGCGCGTGGAACGGCCCGGCCGGGTCGATCTTCGTGAACCCGTCGTCCGTCACCTGGAAGCGCACCACGTCCGTCGCGACGAAATCCTCGGCGCCCGCCAGGTAGACCGCCACGCAGTCGAAGAGGGTGGTCGAGCGCTGGGTGAAGAAATCGCACTTCATCCAGTTCACGCGCGGCGCGAACAGGCAGTAGCTTTCGATCACCGCGCGCGCGATCGGGTCGTCGACGGCATTCCACACCCGGCGGTAGTTCGCACCCTGCAGGTCGACCGTGCCGCAGGTGTCGAGCGGTGTCAGCAGGATATCCTGCCACGGGGCCGCGAGCACGGCGCGCAGCGCGGCGGGGTCGGCCTTGACGTTGTATTCCGCCTCGGGCGTGGCGCCGCCGCCGTAACCGACCTTGAAGCTGCCATGCATGCCGACGAAGCGGCAGCGGGCGGCGAGGCCGGGTTCGCGCTGCAGGGCGGCGGCGAGCGTGGGCGTCGGCCCGACGGCAATGATCGTGACGGGTTCGGGCGAATGCATCGCCAGGTCGATCAACGCCTGCACGCCGTCCGCGTGCACCCGGCCGGGATACCGGCCGAGATCGTAGTCCTTGATCCAGGGCTCAAGGTTGCGCGTGTCGGGCGGCATGATGCCATAATCGCGCCCGAGGCCGACGTCGACGTCGGTGCGGTGCGCGACCTCGAGGATCTTGGCGGCGACGGCCGCGCGGTAACGCGCCTCGCCGGTCTCGGTCAACACCAGCTTGAGGTCGAGCTCGGGCGAGCGCAGGAGCAGCGCGAGGGCCCAGGTGTCATCGATGTCGCCGCCAATGTCGGTGTCGAAGACGACCGGCCGGCGGGTCGCGGCCACGGCCAGCCACGGAAGCAGGAGCAGGAGCGCAAGGGCACGGAGGGTGGTCTTCATGGCGGGAAATCAGTAGCCGGGCGTCGCCCCCGGGGGCTTGGCGGCGGCCTGCGCCAGGCCGCGCGGCACCGGCCCGGGCAGCCCGCGGCGGATCGCCTCGGCCAGGATGGTCTCGGTGGCCGTCGCCCCGATGCGGCTGACGCCAAGCGCGCGCACGCGCAGGAGGTCGTCCAGGGTTCGCACGCCGCCCGCCGCCTTGATCTGCACGGCGGGCCCGCTGTGCTGGCGCATGAGGCGGAGGTGGTGGTCGGTGGCCCCGCGGTAATTGTAGTCGCCATTCGCCTGTTTCACGAAGCCATACCCGGTCGACGTCTTCACGAAGGCGACGCCGAGCGCGGTGCAGATCTCGCAGAGGCGGATGATGTGCTCGTCGGCCAGATAGTCGTTTTCGAAGATCACCTTGAGGCGGGCGCCGCGCGCGACGCAGGCCTCGTGCACCGCGCGGAGCTCGGCGGTGACGTAATCCCAGTCGCCGCCGAGGACCTTTCCGACGTTCGCCACGACGTCGATTTCCGTGGCGCCCTCGGCGACGGCGCGGACCGCCTCGGCGACCTTGATTTCGGGCTGGCTGTGGCCATGGGGGAAACCGGCGACCGCGCACACGCCGACGCCCGAGCCGGCGAGGGCCGCGGCGGCCAGCGGCACGGCGTGGGGCTTCACGCAGGCGGTGGCGCACTCGCAGCGCCGGGCGAGGTCGCAGCCGGCCCGCACGTGGGCGTCGGTCATCGTCGGGTGCAGCAGCGAGTGGTCGATCATCTTCGCCAGCTCGAGAACGGTGGGATGCGATGCGGCCATGCGGGGCTCAGAAGAGCGAGTAGATGAAGGGGGAGATGGACGACACGCTCACGACCAGCAGCGCGACGAGCAGCAGGATGACGACAATCGGGACGATCCACCACGCCTTGTGCTGGCGGGCGAAGGCCCAGAGTTCGCGCAGGAGGCGGCCGAGGTTGCGGAGAGCGCGCATGGGATCAGTCAGGGGCGAAGGTGCGGGGGGCCGGCCGGGCGAAGCCGGCGGGCAGGCGTTTCTTCTCCACGAAAAACGGGCCAAGGGCGAGCGCATCCATCTCGGTGGCGAGGAAACCCTCGAGCGCCTCGCGCGGGTGGCAGACGGGCGGTTCGCCCCGGACGTTGAACGAGGTGTTCACGAGGACGGGGCAGCCGGTGCGGGCGGCGAAGGCGGAGAGCACCGCGTGCAGCGCCGGGTTGACGGCGCGATCGACCGTCTGCAGGCGCGCGGAGTCGTCGACGTGCGTGATGGCCGGGAGCGTCGAACGCACGGCCCGGAGGCGCTCGTCCCAGGTGCCGCCGGCCGGCGCCGACCGGCGGTGGGCGGCCGCGACCGGCGCGGTGAGCAGCATGTAAGGGGAGGGAACCGCGAGGTCGAAGAACTCGCCGGCGCGCTCGGCGAGGACGATGGGGGCGAACGGGCGGAACGACTCGCGGAACTTGATCTTGAGGTTCAGCCGCCGCTGCATCCCGGGCGAGCGGGCATCGGCCAGGATCGAGCGGGCGCCGAGCGCACGCGGCCCGAACTCGGCGCGTCCCTGGCAGAATCCGACCACCTCGCCGGCCTCAAGCCGCTCCGCCAGCCGGGCCAGCATGGCCGCCGGTTCGAGTCGCTCGAACGGCACGCCGCGGGCCGCGAGCACGGCGCGCGTTTCCTCCTCGCCGTACGCCGGGCCAAGAAAGGCGCCGCGCATCGCGTCGGTGCGGCCGTCGGCCGCGCGCGGCGTGCCGGTGTGCGCATGGTGAAACGCCAGGGCGGCGCCGAGCGCGCCGCCGGCATCGCCAGCGGCCGGCTGGATCCAGATCTGCCGAAACGGCCCGTCGCGCAGCAGGCGGGCGTTGGCGACGCAATTGAGCGCGACGCCGCCGGCGAGGCAGAGATTTTCCTCGCCGGTCATCTGCTGGAGCGTGCGCGCCAGGCGGAGCACGATCTCCTCCGTGACCTGCTGCACCGAGCGGGCCAGATCGCACTGGGCCTGCGTGATCGGCTCGTCCGGCCGGCGCGGCGGGACGCCGAACAGCGCGGTGAAGCGGTCGTTGGTCATCGTTTCACCGAGGAGGTAGCCAAAGTAGTCGAGGTGCAGGCGGAAGGAGCCGTCGGGCTTGAGGTCGACGAGGTGCTCGAGGATCGCGGCGGCGTGGCGCGGCTCACCGTACGGCGCGAGGCCCATGAGCTTGTATTCGCCGGAATTCACCCGGAAGCCGCAGTGGTAAGTGAAGGCGGAGTAGAGCAGGCCGAGCGAGTGGGGGAAACGGAGCTCGCGGAGGAGCTCGACGTTGTTGCCCTCGCCGCGGCCGAGGGCGGTCGTGGTCCACTCGCCGACGCCATCGAGCGTCAGGATCGCCGCCCGCGCAAACGGCGACGGGAAAAAGGCGCTGGCCGCATGCGCCTCGTGGTGCCCGGTGAAATGCACGGGAGCGTTGGCGCACCCGAGCCGGGCGAGTTCGTCCTCGATCACGCCGGGCAGCCAGAGCTTCTCGTTCAGCCAGCCGGGCAGCGCCGCGGCGAAGGCCCGGAAGCCCCGCGGCGCCACGGCCGCGGCGGTGGCGAGGATGCGCTCGAACTTAAGCAGCGGCTTCTCGTAATAGACGACGGCATCGAGCGGCCCGCGCGCCTGGGCGAGGCACCAGGCCGCGGCGCCATGCGGGAAGCGGTTGTCGTGCTTCACCCGGCTGAATCGTTCCTCCTGGGCCGCAGCGGCGATGACGCCATCCTCCAGCAGGACGGCGGCGGAGTCATGGTAATACGCGCTGAGCCCGAGCAGGCGCATCAGAACTGCCGGTCGAAGCGATCCGGCGCGGGCAGCGGCAGCGGCGACAGATAGGAGGCGGCCGCCGGATCGGGCCGGCGGTGAAGCGGATCGATGCCGCGCAGGTGCCGCCACAAGCGGAGCGGCGCGAAGACCGCGAAATAGATGACGCCGAGGAGCACCCACGTGAGCGCGGCGAGCACCCCGTGGAGGACCCGGTCGAGGGCGCGCTGCACGGGCGCGTAGCGCGCCGGGCTTGTCCACGCGACAAACGCGAGGGCGGCGGTCAGGCCGGCGATGCCCGCGGCCACGACCCCGCCGGCCCGCCACCAGAGCAGGAGTCCGCCCGCGCATGCCGCCGTGGCTTGCAGCCGGGCTTTCTGGTGGGGAGCGAGGGGCATGCCGGAGCGTGACCGGACGACCGCCCCGGGGGCCAACCAAAAAAACTGGCTGCCGGCTACGGCGTCGACGCGACCGTGACCGGGGCGGCGTCGGTGGCGACCTCGGTGTAACGCACCGTGCGCGTGAGCTGGGCCTTCTTGCCATCCGCCGTGATCGCGCGCGCCTCGACGCCATCGATCTCGGCGTAGCCGACAAACATCGCATTGACGCGATGATCGGTGACCGCGCGTCCGGCGAGGTTGAATTCGCGGCCGGTGCTCAACCAGAGGCGGCGCTCCGTCAGCCCGCTGAACCAGCGGGCGCGGCCGAGGCCCTTGGGATCATCCGCCTCCGGGATGTCTGCCGGCACCCAGCCGTAGCCGGGCACGAAATATTCCACCCAGCAACGGTAGCTGGGATCCACTTCCTTGCCGGCATTGGGCTCGCGCAGCCGGTAACCCATCTGCAGCCGGGCCGGGATGCCGCGGGAGCGGGCCATCGCGATGAACAGCGAGTGCATATCCGTGCAGGTCCCGCCGGCGTGCGCCAGGCAGGACTCGGCGTCGCCGGTGCTGGAGCTCGGCTTGCTGGGATCCCTGGAATAGTGGTCGGCGAAATCGCAGACCGCCCCCAGCAGCAGTTTGGCTTGGAGCGCAACGTTGGTCTCCGCGCCGCAGGCGTCGGCGGCCATCTTGGCGATCCGGGACGTGATGGTCATGTGCGGCGCATCCGGCCGCAACTCATCGGTGAACATGCGCCGGTGCGAATCCGTGATCGGGCCGACGGCGGCCGGATCGATGTCGATGAAGACGGAGGAGCGCCGGAGCGTGAACGCGACCTTGGTGGTCAGCGAACCCGCCGGCGGGTTGGTCACCTCAACCAGCATGAAGCGGTTGGCGTGATCGGGCTCGACCACGGTGCTCCAGGCCCCGGGGGCGGAGACGACGGAAAAATCGAGGACCTTCTGGTCGTGGTTGTCGTTGGGGATGGCGATCCACCACTTGATGTTCTTCGCCCCCGCGGGGATGTCCGAGAGCGTGACGTTTTGTTCGACACGGTAGGTGGTGGTGACGGGGGCGAACGTGGTGCCGGCGCGGAGGCCGGACGCCAGGGCCAGGGCGGCCAGGGCGAGGAGGGTGGCGCGGGGATGCATGGAGGGGTCGTTGGGGGTTCAGAATTTCCAGTTGAAGTCGAGGCGCAGGCGCTTGCCGTCCTGGATGCTGGTGATGGCTTTGACGAGAAAGAGGCGGGCCTGCACGTTAACGTTCTTGCCGAGCAGGTAGGTGGCGCGGAATTCGTGGCCCTTGTAGTCAGTCACGTCGGCTTGGGTGGCGCTGCCGAAGCGCGCCCAGTCGTCCTGCGAGTAGGAGGCGTTGACGGCCAGCGTCTCGACGTGGGCGTAGTAGTAGCCGAGCTGCCAGTCCCGGGCGTCCTTCAGCTGGCCCCAGAGGAGAAAGCCGACATAGCCGTCGGTCTGGTCGGCCTGGCTGGCGGCGAACGGGGCGACGTCCGCCGCGCTGTAGTTCTCGAAGTTCCGGATGAGATCGCCGCCGACAACCAGCGGCCGGCCGCCGAGGGGCTCGCTCCATTGGGCGCTCAGGACCCCGACGAGGTAGTCGCGCGCGCCGTTGCGGTTGCGCAAATTCCTCGCGCCGTTCTTGCCGTTGAAGGCGTAGAGCGACGCGGCGACCGTGAACTGCGCCGGCTTGACCGGCTGGCTGTACTTCAACTGGCCGCCGACGAGCGTGCCGTTGAGGTAGACCGCGCCATCGGGCAGGTAGAAGGCCCCGGCCGCGGTGGTGAGATTGCCTTCATCGAGTTTGGTATCGTAAGTGCCGCCGATGCCGGTCGGGGTGACATCCTCATCGAGGACCATCTCGTCTTGTTGCCAGAACGGCGGGGCGTTCCGGCCGCCCCAGACGGTGAACGGTCCCTCCTTGTACTGTACGAAATACTTGTCCAGCTGGGCCGCGAAATCGTCCGTGACGCGGTCGTTGGACGAGTAGGTGAGGTGCGGCGACTGCTGGCTCAACCGGTTGCCGGTCCGGGCGCGGACGCCGAGCGACCAGCCGTCGGGCAGCTTGTAAGCGGCGACGAGCCGGGCCCGGATCCGGGCGCGATCGCGATCGGCGCGGGGCACGCCGGCGGCGGTCTGGGAGTCCCAATCCCATTCCTGGCGGAGGCGCAGGTCGCCGGAGAGGGTGAAATCCGGATGGGTGGACAGAGGCGCAACCTCGGCCCGGCCGGCCGGGCCGGCCAGGAGGGCGAGGACCAGCGCAGCCGCTGACGAAACCAGTCGACGGGCGGGGCGATGGCCGGGTTCGAACAACACAGGGGTGATTGGTGTCATGGGGCGTGGTGCCACGACCGAGGAATGCCGGGGGCGCCAGGCGGTCGTGGAGCGCCTGACGGCCGCGCAGGCAGCAGGACCCGGGAGCCGGCCGCAATCCGGCTGGGACAAGATGCCGTCCAACGGGGACGGACCGCCAGCGCCGCACTCTCTAGGCAGCGGCTGATCTCACGGCTCGCGGATCACGAGGGTGCGATTGAGCCCGTCGGGACGCAGCTCCTGGCGCTGGCCGGAAGGCCAGCGAATGACGATCTTCCGCACGCGGGCGTCCTCGCCCAGGCCGAACGTCAGCACGGAGTCCGACTGCGCCATGAAGCCCATCGCGGGCGCGACCGTCTGCACCTGGATGCGCCGCGGCGTGTGCACCTCGACGCGGGCGCCGCCGGCCTCGGGCTGGCTGCGGGTGGCGACGAGCCGGACGCGCAGCCAGGGCAGGCCGCTGTGCTGGTCGTTGCGCAGCACGATCGCCGGCCCGCCGTACCGGACCATGACGACGTCGTCATCGCCATCGCCGTCGAGGTCGACCGCGGCGATGCCGCGGGTTGCCGCCGGCTGGTTCCAATTTCCGATCGCCGGGGCCGGCAGCCAGCCGGAGCGGCGCAACAGCAGCTGCGGCTCGGCCGCAAAGTCGCGCCCGCCCTCGAATTTGTTGGTGTCCGGCTCGGCGCGGCCGTTGCCGGTGAAGAGCGCCAGGTGGCCGTTGAACTCGTAGTCCAGCAGCGCGCCGCCAAGCTTGCCGCGCAACTGGAGAAAGCCGTCGCGCCGGCCCGGCGCGGCCGCCTGCCAGGCGGAGAGGCGCTCGTCCGCATCCGGGGTCTCGGCCAGCACGAGCAGGCTGGCCGACGCGAGCCCGGCGGAGGCACCCTCGTTGCGGGCATTGGCGGGCGGCATCCACTTGCGGAAAGTGCCGTCGCCCTGGTTGAGAAAGAGCGTGTTCTCGGCGGTGTGGTAGGTGAAGAGGAGATCGAGCCGGCCGTCGCCGTTGGCGTCGAGCGGCGTCACGGCCAGCGCCTTGGCCGCGGGCAGGCCGGTGGCCGGGTCGATGGTGCGCAGCCCGGCGGCGCCGGGCACGGGGACAAACCGGCCGTGGCCGAGATTGCGATACACGCTGGGGAGCGCGGCGATGAAACCGGCCGGCGCGCCATAGGAGCGACCGAGGTCGGCGATGCTGAAGGCCATGGCCAGCGGCACCTCCTCGGGCCAGCGCGCGTAATGGGCGACCACGAGGTCGAGCCGGCCGTCGTTGTCGATGTCGATCCAGGTGGCGCCGGTGCTCCAGGTGTGCTCGTCGCCGCCGACCCCGGCCGATTCGGTGACGTCCTCGAACTGCCCGTGGCCGAGGTTGTGGAACAGGTGGTTTGGGCCGATGCAGGTGACGAACAGGTCGGGCCGGCCGTCGTTGTCGTAGTCGCCCGCGGCGGCGGTCATGCCCTGCAGCTCGACGTTGAGGCCGGCGCTGGCAGTCACGTCGGTGAACCGGCCGCCGCCGTCATTGTGGTAGAGGACGAGGCTGCTCTGGCTGATGTGCTTGGCCAGGTCCTCCTCCCACGGCCACGGCGCGCCATTGACGAAGAGAAGGTCGGGCCGGCCGTCGCCGTCGTAGTCGAAGACCACGACACCGCCGCCGAGAGTTGTGGGCGACTCCTGGGCACCATGGTGCTGCACGAAGCGGATGCCGGACGCGGCGGTGATGTCCGTGAACCGCGCGGCGGGCAGCGCCTGCGCCGGCCCGGGCGAGGGGAACAGCCAGGCGAACAGCAGGCTGAAGGCGATCGCGGCGACGACGAGGGTCAGGACCACCGGCAGCAGCGGCGAAAGGTCGGTGCGCCGGCCGGGCGCCCCGCCGCCGGCCGGCTGGCCGCCGGGCCCGGAGCCGGGGCGGGCACGCAACGGTGGTGCGGCGGGTGTCATGCGATGGGCGCGAAAGGGGCTTGGACACCATTGGTTGTCCATCCTAGATACACCGCAAACCATTTTGCGTGATGCCTGCCGGCCCCTCGTTCGTCCGCTTCCTGCCCCGCCTCGGCGGCGCGCTGGTGTTCTGGACGCTGGTGGGGCTGGCGTTCGCCAGCCAGTTCTACCTCTCGAGCACGCTGCTGGGGCGGACGGTCACCTGGGGCCAGGCGATCAGCTACTCGCTCGGGGACTGGTACGTCTGGGCGGTGCTGTCGCTGCCGATCCTGGTGATCGCGCGCCGCTTTCCCCCCGAGGCGGGGGCGCCCTGGCGCACCGCCGGCATCCACCTGCTCGCAGCGATCGTCGTCTCGCTCGTCTATGTGGTCGTGCGCGCGCTCGTCGGCCAGGTGCACGGCCTGCTCATCGACGAGCCGGTGGCCTTCGGCGAGGTCTTTCGCCCGCTGCTCTTCAAGACGTTCCCGTTCAACCTGCTCATCTACGGCGTGATCATCTCGGCGAGCCATGCCGTCGACTACTACCGCAAGTACCATGAGCGCACCGTGCACACGCTCGAGTTGGAGAAGCACCTGGCCGAGGCCCGCCTGCAGGCGCTGTTGCGCCAGCTCAAGCCGCACTTCCTCTTCAACACGCTCAATGGCATCGCCTCGCTCATGCACTCCGACGTCGACGCCGCCGACCGGATGCTGGTGCGCCTGGGCGAGCTCCTGCGCCTCACGATGAGCCATCCAGGCCAGCCGCTCAGCCCGCTGCGCGAGGAGATCGCCTTTATCGAGAAGTACCTCGAGATCGAGCGCATCCGCTTCCGCGACCGCCTGACGGTCGATTACGCCATCGACGCGGCGGCCCTCGACACGCCGGTGCCGAGCCTGCTCCTCCAGCCCCTGGTCGAGAACGCCATCCGCCACGGCATCGAGCCGCACCCGCGGCCCGGCCGCATCGAGCTGTCTGCGCGGCGCACGCCGGCCGGCCTGGAGCTGGCCGTGCGCGACAACGGCGGCGGCGAACCGCCGGGTGGCTTCACGCGCACCGGCATCGGCCTCGGCAACACCCGCGCGCGGCTGGACGAACTCTACGGCGGCCGGCAGCGCTTCGAACTGGCGAACCATCCCGACGGCGGCCTCGTCGTCCGGGTGCTTCTGCCCGACCAGCTTCCCCCATGAACAAGCTCCGTGTCCTCCTCGTCGATGATGAACCGCTGGCGCGCGAGCGCCTGCGCGCCCTGCTGCGCGCCGAGCCGGCCGTCGAGATCGTCGGCGAGTGTGCCAGCGGCCGCGAGGCGATCGCCGCGATCAAGGCGGCGCCGCCCGACCTGGTGTTCCTCGACATGCAGATGCCCGGCTGCGATGGCCTGCAGGTGCTGGCGGAGCTGCCGGAGGCGAAGCGCCCGGCCGTGATCTTCGCGACGGCGCACGAGCGCTTCGCGGTCGATGCCTTCGACGTGGCCGCCGTCGACTACCTTCTCAAGCCCTTCGACCGCGAGCGCCTCCAGACCGCCGTGCGCCGCGCCCGCGAACACCTCGCGCTGCGGCGCGCCGCGGAGGAGGGCCGGGCGCCGGACAGCCCGGCCGAGCCGCCGGCCGGCGAGCACAACGAGCGGCTGACGGTCAAGGCGGACGGCCGCCTGGTGTTCCTCCACGCCAACGAGATCATCTGGGCCGAGGCGGCGGACAACTACGTGGTGCTGCACCTCGAGAACAGCCGCCTGATGGTCCGCGAGACCATGACCGCGCTCGAGGCGCGGCTCGGCGCGCGCAATTTCCAACGGGTCAACCGTTCCGCGCTCGTGCACCGGGACCAGATCAAGGAGCTGCAGCCCGGCGCGCACGGCGATTACACCGTGCTGCTGCGCGACGGCACCCGGCTGCCGCTCAGCCGCCACCTGCGCAGCCAGCTCGACCGGATCGCCGGCGGCTAGGCCGCAGCGGCCGGGCGGGCCCGACCGAGGCGGGAAGACTTCGCCACGCGAAGATGGCGGGTTGCCACGCCCGGGCGGCGTTTGACCACCGGACGGTTTGCAGGGCTGGCGGCGTGCGTAGCTTGCCGCCGCAATGACCATCCACGCTGGCCATTCGTACCCTGGCGACTCGGTCCGTTCGGTGAACATGCGTCACCGCGCCACCCGGGCGCTGGCCCTGGTGCTGGCCATCGCCGCCGGCCGGGCCGAGCCCCCGGCGAGCCCTGAATTCTGCGCGCCGGGCGCGGCGATGACGCCCGAGCAGCAGGCGCAATGGGAGGCCACGTTGCAGCGGGAGCCGGCCAGCACGCAGAGAATGGCCGCGCTGCTGCGCAGGATCCGGGAGGAAGCGGATCCGATGCGCAATCCCAACCGTTCGACCGAGCAGGTGCAGATCATTCGCGCGGTGCTGGCGCAGTCCTCCCTGACCACGAGCCAGCAGCTCGAGGCGCGGACGCTGCTCGCCCAGCAGTTGTTGAACAGCGGCGCCTACCCGGACGCCTTGCAGGAAACCGGCGTGATCGAACGCCTGCGGCGCAGTGGCGGCCAGCCGCTGGACGCACAAGCCGAGGCGCAGCTCCTGCTCCTTCGGGCCCTCTGCCATCTCCGCGAGGGCGAGGAGGACAACTGCCTCTACAACCACAACGCCGATTCGTGCCTGTTCCCCATCGCGGGCGGCGGCGTGCACCTGGTCCAGCGCGGCTCGCGCGCCGCCGTCGGCGTGCTGACCGGGATGCTCGACAAATTTCCCGGCGACCTGCGCGCGCGCTGGCTGCTCAACATCGCGTACATGACGCTGGGTGAATACCCGTCCGAAGTGCCAGCGAAATGGCTGATCGGCCCGGCCTGCTTCGCGTCCGACTACGACATCAAGCGCTTTCCCGACGTGGCGCACGAGGTCGGGCTCGACATCGACGACCTCGCCGGCGGGGTGGTGCTCGAGGATTTCGACCACGACGGGTTCCTCGACCTGATGACGTCGGCGTGGGGCCTGAACGACCGGATGTGGTTCTTCCACAACAACGGCGACGGCACCTTCACCGACCGCACCATGGCCGCCGGGCTCGTCGGCGAGGTGGGGGGGCTCAACCTGATCCACGCCGACTACAACAACGACGGGTACGACGACGTGCTCGTGCTGCGCGGCGGCTGGCTCCGCACCGAGGGACACTATCCGCTTTCGCTGCTCCGCAACAATGGCGACGGCACCTTCACCGATGTCACCGAGGCGTCGGGCCTCCTGGCGCATTTCAAGCCCACGCAGACCGCCGTCTGGTTCGACTACAACGGCGACGGCTGGCTGGACCTGTTCGTGGCCAACGAATCGTCGGGGCGCGAGGAGAATCCCTGCGAGCTGTTCCGCAACAACGGCGACGGCACCTTCACCGAGTGCGCGGCGGAGAACGGCGTGGATTTCATCGGATATTTCAAGGGCGTGGCCAGCGGTGATTTCAACAACGACGGCCGGCCGGACCTGTACCTGTCGCGCCAGGACGGGCCAAAGATCCTGCTGCGCAACGACGGCCCCGCGGGCGACGATCACTCGCCGCGGGCCCGCTGGAAATTCACCGACGTGGCCGAAGCGGCCGGCGTGACCGAGCCGCCCTGGAGTTTTCCCTGCTGGTTCTTTGACTACGACAACGACGGCTGGCCCGACATCATGGTGACCGGCTACGGGATCCAGGACGTGGGTGACGTGGCCGCGGACTATCTCGGCCGGCCGCACGCCGGGAACCGCGCCCATCTCTATCACAACAACCACGACGGCACCTTCACCGACGTGAGCCGCGAGGCCGGCCTCGACAAGGTGATCCACGCCATGGGCGCGAATTTCGGCGACCTCGACAACGACGGCTGGCTCGATTTCTACGCGGGCACGGGCGACCCGAGTTTCGCCACGCTCATTCCGAACCGGATGTTCCGGAACGACGGCCACGGACACTTCCAGGAGGTCACGTCCTCGGGCGGCTTCGGCCAGCTGCAGAAGGGCCACGCGATCGCCTTCGGCGACATCAACAACGACGGCGACCAGGACATCTATGAATCAGTCGGCGGCGCGGTGGAGGCGGATCACTACCCGAACCAGCTTTTCGCCAACCCGGGGCATGGCAACCACTGGGTCAAGTTGAAGCTCGAGGGGGTGCGCACCAACCGCTCGGCCATCGGCGCGCGGCTGAAGATCGTCGTCGAGACGGCGGACGGAGAGCGCGCCATCTACAGCACGGTGGGTACCGGTGCCACGTTCGGCTCGGCACCCTTGCGGCGCGAGATCGGGCTCGGCCAAGCGCGGCGCATTCTCCGGGTCGAGATCTTCTGGCCGGTCACGGGACTCACCCAGGTTCTGACCGGCCTGGAGCTGGATCATTTCTACCACGTGCGCGAAGGCGACGCCCAGGCCGTCCCGGTGGCGTTGAGGAGTTTTCCCTGGCCGCACGCCAGCTCAGCCCGGGTTTCCGCGCCCGCCTCTCCGCGATGATCACGCCGCGCCTGGTCCGAATCGCCGTTTCGCTTTCCCTGCCGTGGGCCGCCACCCTCGGGCTCGCCGCCGGACCGTCGGCCGCCGGCGCGCCCGCGCCGGGCCCGGCGCCCGCCGCGCCCGCCAACCCGCCCGAACCGGAGCTGCCCTTGGCGGCCTTTGCCGCAATCGGCAGCTCGTTCGCCCGGACGAACCGGCTCGGCGAACTTGGGTGGAGCGAGGCCCAGATCGCGGCGTTCGTCGATGGCATCCGCGCGGAATTCCGCGGGCAGGGATATCCCTTCGATGATACTGCCCAGAGGGTGAGCGCCGAGATGGGCCGGCGCCTGCGCGAGATCGAGGCGCGCGTCGCCCGCGAGCACGAGGAGGCGTTCGCGACCCCCGAGCGGCTGGAGCAGTACATGAAGGAGACGGCCAGGCGGCTGCACCTGATGCGTGCGGACAGCGGGCTCGCCTTCGGCATCATCGCCCCGGGCGGCGGCAACCGGCCCGACCCGGCCGACACCGTGGTGGTCAGCTTTGTCGTGCGGGCATCGGACCTCAAAACCGACCTGCCGCAACTCGGCGCGGATCACCTCCGGATCAAGGTTTCGGACCTGGTGCCCGGCCTCGCCGAAGGCATCCAGATGATGGCGGTCGGCGGCCAGGCTCTGCTGGTGCTTCCGCCCGCCCTGTCGTTCGGCCAAGGGGCCTGGCCGGACGGCGTCGATCGCGCGCCGCTGGTGTTCAAGCTCACGCTGCACGAGGTGCTCAGCAACGCGGCCAAGCCGTGAGCCGATGAGTGCCTTGCGCGCCTTGATCGTCGACGACGACGCCCTGGCCCGGGAGCGTCTGGGCGCCCTCCTGTGCGCCGAGCCCGCCGTGCGGATTGCGGGCGAATGCGAAAACGGGACGGAGGCGGTGGCGGCCATCCGCAGCCTGGCGCCCGACCTGGTGTTTCTCGACCTGCAGCTGCCCGGAGCCGACGGGCTCAACCTCCTGGAAGCCCTGCCGGTGGCCAACCGGCCGGCCGTCATCGTGGTGACCGCCCACGCGCATTACGCGGTGCGCGCATTTGAAGCGGAGGTCGTCGACTTTCTCTTGAAGCCATTCGACCTGCATCGCCTCCAGGTCGCGGTGCAGCGGGCGCGGGACGCGATCCTTTCGCGACGTCCGGGCCGGCGGGCCGGCGCGGAGCCGGAGCCGGCGGACCGGGAGTGCTTCACCGTGAAGGGCGACGGGCGGATGGTGTTGGTGCGGCGCAGGGAGATCATCCGGGTCGCGGCGGCCGGCCCGGGCGCGATCGTGCACCTCGCCGCATCCACGCTGGCCGTGCGCGAGTCCATCGCAGCCCTGGAGTCGCGCCTCGCGCGCGCCGGCTTTGCCCGCATCAATACTTCGGACCTGGTGAACGTCGACCAGATCAAGGAAATGAAGCCCACCTTCGAGGGCGACTTCGTCCTCCTGCTGCGCGATGGCACCCGGCTGCCGCTCAGCCGCCACCTGCGCAGCCAGCTCGACCGGATCGCCGGCGGCTAGGCCGGGGCGGCCGGGCCGGCGGGAGAGGCCTTTGGCGGGGGCTTCGCCCCGGGCAGCCTGCCTTGGGCGGCCTTTTCCGGCAGTTCGCCACAATGCGCCCGCCCTTGACCCCAGACGCGTTTACTCGGCCGGGCAGGCGGCCATAGCTTCCCGTCCGTAGTAGCAGTTATTTAGGGTTCTGGCCCCGGAGAGTGGTTACCACTTCCGGGGCTGATATTTTGGCGGGATTGAAGGGGAGGGCCGGGCCCGGGAGCGGCGATTCGTCCCTGAGCCCCGGCGGTTGGTCCCATCGACGTTTCCAGCTTCGCGGGCATGGCGCAGCTTCCCGGCTCCCGGTTCGCCCCCACGCAGGCGAGTCCAGTTCAACCCTAAATCCCCGAAGCATGAAACTCACCTGCGTGATGGCGGCGGCCCTGGCCGTTGCCTCCCTCCTCCGCGTCCCGGCCGCCGCCGGTACCGTCGACAACTCCGTCCTGTTCTGGAACGAGCAGGCCTTGAATGCCACGCGCCTGGCGCGCAACCCGCCGCCGGTGGCGTCGGTGAATTACGCCGCGATGCACGCCGCGATCTTCGATGCGCTCAACGGCATCACGCGCACCCATCACGGCTGGGCCTGTGACGAGGCCGCCCCGGCCGGCGTCGATCCCGACGCCGCGGTCGCCGCGGCCGCGTCGACGGTCTTGCACAAACTCTGGGGCCAGGCGGCCAATCCCCGCAACGTCGAGCTGGCCTATGCGCAGGCGCTCGCGGCCGTGCCCCCCGGCCCGGCTCGCGACTCCGGCATCGCCTGGGGCCGCCATGTCGCGGAGCTGGTGCTCGCCCGTCGCGCCACGAGCGGCACCGATCGCGTCGCGACCGGACCGTTCGCCAGCACGGAGCCGGGACGCTGGCGCGAGACGCCGCCGGGATTCCGGCCGCCGGTGCTGCCGCAATGGGCCGGAGTCACGCCGTACGTGTTGACGTCGCCCGACCAGTTCCGCGCGCCGCCGCCCCCGGCGTTTGACTCGGAACAAGCGGCCGCCGAACTTGCCCAGATCGGACGGGTCGGCCGGCGCGACGGGGCCGAGCGCACGGAATACGAAACGCTGGGCACGGCGTTCTGGGCTGACGACCTCGGGACGGCGACGCCGCCCGGGCATTGGAACGTCATCGCCCAGGACCTCGCGCGGCGCCACCGGCTCTCGACCCTCGAGACGGCGCGGCTGTTCGCGCTGCTCAACCTGGCGTGCGCTGACGCGGGCATCGCCTGCTGGGACACGAAATTCCATTACCGCACGTGGCGGCCGGAGACGGCGCTGCGCGAGCTGACCCCGGCCCTCAATCCGCACCTCGTGCCGCAGCCTGACTTCATCCCGCTGATGCCGAGCCCGGCATTCCCGTCGTACGTTTCCGGGCACAGCACCTTCTCCGGCGCGGCGGAACGGATCCTCCAGCGGTATTTCGGGACGGATGACATCGAGTTCACGGTGACGTCCGAAGGCCTGCCCGGCGCCGTGCGTACGTTCAAGAAGCTGTCGGAGTGCCAGCGGGAGATCGGGATGAGCCGGCTGTTTGGCGGCATCCACGTCATGGCCGACAACCTCGAGGGCACGAACCTCGGGCACCGCGTCGGCGACTGGGTCTTCGACCACGCGCTGGCCCGGGCCGAGTAAGGCCGGGCAGCCCGCCGGCGGCCCGCCCGCCGCCGGCGGTTCGTCCCAAAATACGGGCAGTTCGTCCCAGAGGGGTTTTCACGCCGGGGCACCTTTTCCCAGTTTGGCCGCGCCCTTTTGCCCCCCCACGCAAGCAAAACGACCCCGCTGGCTATTACTCCACGCATGAAACCACCACGCATTTTCGTGACGGCCATCCTGGCCATTGCCGCGGCCATCGCCGCGAACGCGGCCGAGGACAACGCCGTTGTGTTCTGGAACGAGCAGGCCCTCAACGCCACCCGGCTGGCCCGCCAGCCGCCCCCGGTCATCGCCCTGCATCTGGGCACGTTCCATGCCGCCATCGCCGACACCGTGGATGGCATTGCCCACAAATGGGAGCCGTGGCTCGTGAAGGAAACGGCGCCGGCGCCCGCCGATCTCGACGCCGCCATCGCGGCTGCGGCGCACAAGGTGCTGGTGGCGATCTGGGGCCAGGCGGCCAACCCGCGCAACTTCGACGTCGCCTACCAGAGCCGGCTCGCCGCCGTCGCCGACGGCCCGGCCAAGGCGAACGGCATCGCCTGGGGCGAGCACGTCGCCCAAGCCGTGCTCGAGAACCGTGCCAAGAGCGGCTTCACGACGCCGGTGAAGTACGCGCCCGGCACCAAGCCCGGCGAGTGGCATGAGACCGCGCCGGACTTCCGGGCGGCCGCCACGCCGCAGCTCGGCAACACCAAGCCGTTCGTGCTGGAGTCGCCCGAACAGTTCCGCGGCCCGCCGCCGCCGGCGGTCGAGTCGAAGGAATACGCCGATGACCTGAACAAGGTCGCGGAGCTCGGCGCCCGGGACAATTCCACCCGCACGGAGGAGCAAAACCTGAGCGTGCCGTTCTGGTCGGATGGGCTCGGCACCAGCGGCCCGGCGGGCCACTGGAACATGATCGCCCAGGAGCTCGCCCGCAGTCGCGGGTTGTCGACGGTCGATTCGGCGCGCTTGTTCGCCTTGCTGAACTTCGCCGCCGCCGACGCCTTCATCGCCGCCTGGGACACGAAGTTCTTCTACAACACGGCCCGGCCCGAGACCGCCATCCGCGAGCTCGACAACAAGGTCAACCCCTACATCCAGCAGCGCGCCGACTGGATCCCGAACATGGCCTCGCTGCCCTTCCCCTCGTATCCGTCCGCGCACATGACCTTCACCGCCGCGGCCACCCGCGTGCTGGCGCATTATTTCGGGACCGACGACGTCGCCTTCTCCACCACCTCCGACGGGCTGCCCGGAGCGGTGCGGAGCTACCAGAAGCTCTCCGCGGCGGCGGACGAGGTCGGGATGAGCCGCATCTACGGCGGCATCCACACGATGTTCGACGTCAAGGCCGGCAAGGATGTCGGCGCCAAGATCGGCGACTGGGTCTACGCGCACGCCCTGAACCCGCGGTGATGTCCGACGGCGATCCTGCCCGCGATTCCCTTTTCCGCATGCGCCCAACCCGTTCGCTCCTTCTCGCCGTTGCGCTCGCCGCTGCGGCCGGCTCGGCCTCCGCCGCCGACAACGCCGTGCTCTATTGGAACCAGCAGGCGCTCGACACCACGCGGCTGGCGCGCAACCCGCCGCCGCTGGCGGCGATGCTCTTCGCGGCGTACCACGCCGCGATCTTCGACACGGTGAACGGCATCGAGCATAAATACCACGGCTGGCTGGTCGACGAGCCGGCGCCGGCGGGGATCGACGCCGATGCCGCCATCGCGGCTGCCGCCCATGCCGTTCAGGTCAAGGTGTGGAGCGATTTCACGAACCCGCGCAATCTCCAGACCGCCTACGACAAGGCGCTCGCCGGCATCCCGGACAGCCCGGCCAAAACCGCGGGCATCGCCTGGGGCGAGCAGGTCGCCGCGCGCGTGCTCGAATGGCTGGCGAAGACGGGTTACAACAAGCCGATTCCCGGCAAGTACTCGAGCACCGAGCCGGGCAAGTGGCGGGAAACCCCGTCGGCTTTCCGTCCCGCGCTGCTGCCCTTCTGGGGCCACGTGACCCCGTTCGTGATGACCAGCCCGTCGCAGTTCCGGGCGATCGCGCCGGAGAATCTCGGCTCGAAGGAATACGCCGAGGAACTCGCGTTCGTCGCGAAGAAGGGCCGGCGCGACGATGCCGACCGCACGGAATACGAGACCCTGAGCACGCCGTTCTGGAACGATGACCTCGGCACCTCGACGCCCCCGGGGCACTGGAACATGGTCGCGCAGGATCTCGCCCGCCGCAATCACCTCTCCACGCTCGAGACGGCGCGCATGTTCGCGCTGCTCAATTTCGCCGAGGCGGACGCCGGCATCGGCTGCTGGGAGACGAAGTTCTACTACAACGTGTGGCGGCCCGAGACGGCGCTGCGCGAGCAGGACCCGAAGTCGAACCCGAACCTGGTCAACGATCCCGACTTCATCCCGAACATGGCGGCGCCCCCGTTCCCGTCCTACACGTCCGGTCACAGCACGTTTTCCGCGGCCGGTGCGCGCACGCTGGCGCTCTACTTTGGCAGCGACGACATCGAGTTCTCGGTCACCTCCGACGCCCTGCCGGGCTCGGTGCGAAACTTCAAGAAGCTCTCGGACGCGCAGAAGGAGGCCGGCATGAGCCGCGTGTGGGGCGGCATCCACACGATGTCCGACAACCTCGAGGCCCAGAAGATGGGAATCCAGATTGCCGATTGGGTGTTCGCGCACGCGCTGCTGCCCGCGGCGCCGCCGGGAAAATCCTAGGCGCGCCCCGCTCCGCCCGCTTTTCCCGTACCCTGACTGCCATGCTCCTTTCCACGCCCCGGACCGCTGACAGTTTCCGCGACGATCCCGTATTGGACTGGATCCTGCGCGGGGGGCTCTTCTGCTGTTTCCTCGGACATGGCATGCTCGGTGTGTCCAGGGTGGCGGCCTGGACGTCGTACTTTGCCGTCGTTGGCATCGGGCCGGAGCGGGCGCTGGCGCTGATGCCCTGGGTCGGCTGGTTCGACGTGGCCTTGGCCTGCTCGGTCCTGGTCTTTCCGATCCGGGGAGTGGTGTTGTACATGGTGTTCTGGACGGTCTGGACGTCGTTGCTGCGGCCGCTGGCCGGGGAATCATTCTGGGAGGCGGTGGAACGCGCCGGGAACTACGGCGTGCCGTTGGCGCTCTTCGTCCTGATGGCGCCGGTCGGCAGCCTGCGCGCGTGGTTCCAGGGAGTGTTTGGCCCCCAGGCTCGCGCGAGGATCGTCCACTGGACCCTCCGGCTGACGACCGCGCTGCTGTTGTTCGGACACGGCATGCTGAACTGGGTCGTGATGAAGCCGCTTTTCGAGCAGCACTACAGCCTGCTCGGGCTGCCAGCCCTGGCCACCGAGCGCGTGGTCGGCGGTCTCGAATGCCTGCTCGCGCTGGCCGTCCTGTACAAGCCCGAACCCCGGCTGCTGTGGGGCGTGGCCCTTTGGAAGATGGCCACCGAGCTGCTGAGCCCCATGGCCGGTTCGCCCTTCTGGGTTTTCATCGAACACGGCGGCAGCTACGCCGCCCCGCTTGGCCTGGCCTTCCTGGTATCACGCTCCCGCGTCACGGCTCCCTTCGCGCAAACCGCCACCCCCTGATCTTCGCCCCATGAAAAACACCATCCTGATCGCCTCCCTGCTCGTTGGCGCGGCGCCGCTGGCCCTCGCGGACGCGCCGGCCTACACCTCCGCGCCCCTGGCGAACCGCCCGCCCCTGGCCGCCGGCGCCACGCCGTTCCAACGGCTGTCCCCGGCCGAATCAGGCGTCAACGTGCCCAACGTCTACAACGACCCGCGCATGTGGGGCGACCGTTTCCGCGAGTTCACGCTGGGCGCCCTTGAGACCGGCATCGCCGTGGCGGATTTCGACAAGGACGGCCACCCGGACATCTTCGAGGTCTCCAAGAACGGCCCCTGCGCCCTCTACCTGCAGCGCACCCCCGGGCACTTCGAGAACGTCGCGGCCGTGGCCGGGGTCGACTGTGTCGCCCAGGACGAGAAGATCGGCAAGATCGGCGCGACCGCGGTCGACATCAACCAGGACGGCTGGCCCGACATCTACGTCTGCCGCTACGACGCCCCGAACCTGCTCTTCATCAACAACGGGGACGGCACCTTCACGGAACGCGCCAAGGAGTACGGCCTCGACATCAAGGACGCCTCGGTCATGGCCTCCTTCGCCGACTACGATCGCGATGGCGCGCTCGATTGCTACCTGGTCACCAACATCCTCGATTATTCCAAGGGCCCGCAGGGCCGCCGCGACTACCTGCTGCACAACGACGGCAAGGGCCACTTCACGGACGTCACGACGAAGGCCGGCATCTGGGGCCTGACCCAGGGCCACTGCGCCGTGTGGTTCGACGCCAACGGCGACGGCTGGCCCGACCTCTATGTGGCCAACGATTTCGAGACCCCCGACCGCTTCTACCTGAACAAGGGCGACGGCACCTTCGTGGACGTCGTCGACGAGCGGCTGCCGCACGTGACCTATTTCTCGATGAGCGCCGACTCCGGCGACCTCAACAACGACGGCTTGATCGATTTCCTGGTGACGGACATGCGCGACCGCACGCACGCCGAGTACATGACCGGCATGGAGGAGATCGGCCGCGGACTCTGGGAAATGGAACGCGTGCGCGAGCTCATCCCGCAATACATGTGGAATTCGGTCTATCTGAACACCGGGCGCGACCGCTTCGAGGAGGCGGCGTCGCTCTTCGGCATGCAGGCGACCGGGTGGACCTTTGGCACGCGCCTGGCCGACCTCGACAACGACGGCCGGCTCGACGCCTTTTTCACCACGGGCATGATCCGCAACTTCATCGACGCCGACATCGTCGACCGGCAGAACCGCGCGCCGACCCTGGCCGCCCGCGCCGCCGTGTGGAAGGACACGCCGCCGCGCGCCGAGACCACCATCGCCTACCGCAACCTGGGCGACCTGAAGTTCGAGGACGTGTCGAAGGCCTGGGGCCTCGACCAGAAGGGCGTGGCTTTCGGCTGCGCCGTCGCCGACCTGTTCAACACCGGCAACCTCGACCTCATCTACGCCAACTGCAACGAGCCCCCGACGATCGTCCGCAACAACACGGCCACCGGCCACCGCGTCGCCATCAAGCTCGCCGGCCGCGCGCCCAACCTCGACGGCATCGGCGCCGAGTTGCGTCTCGAGTCCGCCGGCACCGGCACCCAGGTTCGCCAGCTCTTCACCGAGCGCGGCATCGTGGCCAGCGAGCCGCCGGTCGCGCACTTCGGCCTCGGCAACGACACGGTGATAAAGAAACTCACGATCCGCTGGCCGCGCGGCCAGGTGCAGGAGCTGGAGAATCTCCCGGCCGACCGGCTGCTCACCATCGCCGAGCCGCCGCTGCCCGAGGGCTTCAAGCCGGCGCCGGCGGTCATGCACACGCCCGCCAATCCCCACGCGCTGCTGGCCGAGTCCGCTGACGCACGCGGCCTGAAGCACACGGACGTGCTGCAGCCGTTCGACGAGCTCGTGCGCCAGCGTCTCCTCCCGCGCCGCCTCAACGGCCTCGCGCCCGCCCTCGCCACGGCCGACGTCAACGGCGACGGATTGGCCGACATCTTCGTCAGCGGCTCGTCCGGCCAGGCCGGCGAGCTCTTCCTCGGCCAGGCCGACGGCACCTTCAAGCCGGCGCCCGACCAGCCCTGGGCCGCCGCGGCCGCGACGGACGGGACCGGCGCCCTCTTCGTTGACGTCAATGGCGACCATGCCCCCGACCTCGTCATCGTCTCCGGCGGCGTGCAGCACGATCGCGGCGACGCGCTCCTCAACGACCGCATCTACCTGAATGACGGCCACGGCCGGTTCACGCTCGCGCCGGAAGGCACGCTGCCGGCCGATGGCGAAAGCGGCGCGGCGGTGGCCGCGGCCGATTTCAACGGCGACGGCAAGCCCGACCTCTTCATCGGCGGGCGCGTCGTGCCCGGCAAATACCCGGAGACGCCGCGCAGCTTCCTGTATCGCAACGAAGGCGGCAAATTCACCGACGTGACCGACCAGCTCGCCCCCGGCCTGCGGACGGTGGGCCTGGTGACCGCCGCGGTGTGGGCCGATGTCGACGGCGACAAGCGACCCGACCTCATCGTCGCGACCGAGTGGGGCCCGGTGACCTACTGGCACAACACCGGGAAGGGCTTCGAGAACCTCACCGCCAAGGCGGGCCTCGCCGGCCGCACCGGCTGGTGGAGCGCCCTGGCGGCGGCCGATGTCAATGGCGACGGGCGCATCGACCTCATCGCCGGCAACGTGGGCCTGAACACCAAGTACCATGCCAGCGTGAAGGAGCCCACGGTGCTTTTGGCCGGCGATTTCGACGGCAACGGCAAGGACAACCTCATCGAGGCGCAGTACGAGGACGGCAAGCTCTACCCCGTGCGCGGCCGCAGCAAGCTGGCCTATTCCTTCCCCTGGCTGCCGCGGAAATTCCCGACTTACAAGGCCTACGCCACCGCGACCGTGGAAGACATCTTCGGCGCCGACAAGCTCGCGCGGGTGCACCGCCTCGAGGCGAATGAATTGCAGAGCGGCGTGTTCGTGCAGAATGCCGACCACACCTTCACCTTCCAGCCGCTTCCCCGGTACGCGCAGATCGCGCCGATCAACGCCATCGTGACGGCCGATGTCGACGGCGACGGCCATCTCGACCTCGTGTGCGTCGGCAACAATTTTGGGCCAGAACCCAACACCGGCCGGTTCGACGGCGGCATCGGCGTCGTGCTTCGGGGCGACGGGCGCGGCGGCTTCACGCCGCTGCCCCCGGCGCAATCGGGGCTCCTCGTCACCGGCGACGCCCGCTCGGCCGTGCCGGTGTCTTTGCCCGGCGCCAAGCGCCCGGCCATCGTGGTCGCCCGCAGCGACGCCCCGGTGCTGCTGTTCACGCCCAACCAGCCCTGACGGCAAATTCCCCTTCGGGCGGGTGGAACCGGCACCTCGGGCCGGTTTCCACCCGAGCGGCCTGCAGTCTCTCCCTAACACCAAACCATGAAAACCCTCCTCCACGCCGCGCTGGCCATCTCCCTGGCCGGTGCGTTGTCCGCCCAAACCGCCGTGCCGGCGCCCAAGCCCGCGCCGCCGCCGTTTCCCGGTTACATCAACAGCCAGCTCCGCGCGAGCGACCCCGCACTCAAGGCTTGGGACGTCAGCGTCAACGTCCGGCTGCGCTACGACGACAAGGACGGCGCCGGCACGACCGACGCCGGCTCGAACTGGGATTTCTCGCGGCGTCCCGTCGACGACAACCAGAACGCCTACGAGCTGCTGCGCCTCATGCCGAAGATCGCCTACACCGGTCAGCGGGTGTCGTTCGTCGTCGAGGGCCGCACCAGCTACACCTTCGGTGACGAGCGCTACAGCCCGACGGCGCCGGGACACAACCTGCCGGAGGATGACGGCGTGCTGGACGTCTACCAGGCCTACGCGCAGTTCGGCACCGCCAAGGACCCGGTGTCATTCAAGATCGGGCGCCAGGAGCTGACCTACGGCGACCAGCGCCTGGTCGGACACGCGCGCTGGCTGAACGTCCCGCGCACCTTCGACGCCGCGAAACTGCATTTCGAACAGCCGGAAGCCTCGCTGGACCTCTTCACCAGTGCGGTCGTCTATGTGCGCGACCACAAGCTGAACACCTCCAACCAGCAGGACATGTTCTCGGGCGCCTATCTCACGCTGCCCAAGGTCTCCGCCAAGGAACTGGTCGAACTTTACTTCTACTCGCGCAACGTCGCCCGCGGCATCCTCACGGACACGTGGTCCGACGTCGCCGCGCCCGCGCGCCTGCCGGCGCCGCAGGATTTGTATACGCTCGGCGTCCGGATCAAATCCAAGCCCAATGCGCGCGGCCCGTGGGACTACACGCTCGAGGGCGCCTGGCAGGGCGGCAACCGCACCGCGGTCTTCCCCGGCACGGCCGTGGCCGCCGCGCTCGCCGCCCCGCGCCTCAACCAGAACGCCTACACCGTCATCGCGCAGCTCGGCTACACTCCCGCCGACATGGCTTGGTCGCCGCGATTCGCGGCCACGCTGAGCCAGGCGTCGGGGGACAACAACCCCACCGACGGCAAGAGCGGGACGTTCCAGAATCTCTTTCCCTCGAACCACCTGCTTTACGGCGCGTTTGACCTGACGGGCCTGCAGAACGCGCGCGACCTCCGGCTGTCGGTGTCAAGCAAGCCGCTGCCCAAGGTCACGCTCGGCCTCGAGGTCAACTACCAGTGGCTCGAGAACGCGAACGACTTTTGGTACAACGCGGCCGGAGCCCCGCGCAACTTCACCGGCGCGGCCGCCGGCAGCGGCGGCGGCTTCCGCATCAACCCGGGCTATGATCGGGACCTGGGCCATGAGATCGACCTGCTCGCGAGCTGGGCTTTCATGCGCGGAGCGTCGCTCGATGCGGCCGTCTGCCACTATTATCGCGGCGATTACGTCAAGGAGTCGCTGCGCGCCGTCGGGTCGAAGGACGCCACCTACGCCTACGTGCAGCTGACGGTCGGGCTTTGACCATGCGGTTCCGGGGCCCTGGAGGTAGCGGGGCCCCGGGTGTGCCGTGACGGTGCCCGCTTTGGGCTGGTCTCGACTCAGCATCGAGCCCTACCTTCGCCGGGCACCGTCACTCCGCATGATGTTTGTATCCGGATTTTCACCCCGCTGGCGCCTGGCGCTGGGCGGTCTTCTGTCCATCGCGTGCGCGGCTTTCGCGGCGCCCGCCAGCCGCCCGCTGCCGGCTGCGTCCTCGGCGCTGCTCCGCGCCGCCGGAGAAACCGGCGTCGCGTGGCAGCGCTGGGATGCCGAATTGCCGGCGAAGGCGAAGGCGGCCGGCAAGCCGGTGTATGTCTTCGTCGGGGCGAGCCTGAACGAGCTGAGCCGGGCCACCGTGACCCAGACCTTCAAGCTCGCCGACACCGCCACCTACCTGAACCAGAACTTCGTCTGCGTGCTCGTCGACCGCGAGGAGCAGCCGGACGTATCCGCGCTGCTCGAGGACTACCTGCGCAACGTCAAGCAGGTGACCACCTGGCCGGCGCATGTCTGGCTCACGCCGGAGCTCCAGCCGTTTGAGGGCACCGGCTACCTGCCGCCGACGGAAGAGTGGGGGAAGCCGAGCTTCATGAAGTTCACCGGCCAGGTGCTCAGCGGGTGGACCACCGATGCGGGGGGCAGCCGCGCCCGCGCGGCCGACGCCATCGCGACCCTGCGCAGCGGGGGCGCGCCGGCGGCGTTCGACCCGGCGAAGAATGACGCGCGGCTGGCGCAGGCCGCCGAGGCATGGCGCGGGACCTTCGATGCCGAACGCGGCGGTTTCGGCGATCCGCCGAAGAAGCCCGAGCCGGAACTGCTTCGCTTCCTGCTCCGGCGCTCGCCGGAGGACCAGGCCGCGGCGCGCAAAACCCTGCGGGCGATCGCCGGCAGCGCGCTGCGCGATCCGCTCGACGGCGGTTTTTTCCGCTACGCCGCCGACGCCGCCTGGCACGTGCCGTACCAGCAGAAGACCCTGGCCGACCAGGCGCGGATCGCGCTGGCCTTCCTCGCGGCGGCGGACGGCGACGACGCGGCGTCGTTTCGCGCCGCGGCCTTCGGCGCGTTGGATTACGCGCTGGCCCGCCTGGCCCGGCCCGATGGCACCCTGGCTGCGGCGGAGGACGCCACCGGCGACGCCCTGGCCGGCTACTATGCGTGGAGCGCGGCGCAGATCGACGCGGTGCTCGGCCCCGATGCGGCCGCGTTCAAGGCCGCGTGCGGCGTCCAGCCCGACGGGAATGTCGGCCCGGACGACGATCCCTCGGCCAGATTCAAGGGCTTGAACCTGCTGCGCGGAATCATGGCGGCCGACTCCAAGCTGGGCGCCGCCGCGGCGCGGCTGCTGGCCGAGCGACAGAAGCGCCCGGCGCCACCGCTCGACGAGCGCGCTTCCGCCGGCGCCCACGGGCTGGTGCTCGCCGCGTTGGCCCAAGCGGGCGCGCAGCCCGGCGGCGAGCGTTTTGCCGCGGCGGCGGCGAAGCTGTTCGCGACCATCCAGGTGAAATTTGCCGCGGCCCCGGGCGCACTGCACCGGTTCGCCGGCGGCGACGCCCCGGCCTCACCGCAGGATTTCGCGGCCGTGGCCTTGGGGTGCCGCGAATTCGGGCGCACGGCGAAAAACGCCGGGGCCGGCGCGCTGGCCGACCAGCTCCTCGCGCGCGCCACGGAATTGTTCCTCGCGCCGGAAGGCCGGTTGGCCGCCACGCCCGCCGAGCTGCCGCCGGGCTTCTTTGTCCGGCCGCCGGCCGCGGGCGACGCGCCGTCCGCCGAGGCGCTGGCGGTCCTGGCCGGATTGCCGGCGGCGCCGGCAAAATCCCTCGCGGCGGGCCTGACGGCCTCGCTCGACGAGGCCGCCATGCCGCCCGGCGATGCCCTGCTGGCGCTGGCGTTTTTACCTTCCCATTAGGACGCCGCCGGCAAGCCTTCTGGCATGAGCGCCTACACGCCGAACCCGCAGCGATATGAGATGATCCCCTATGCCCGCTGCGGGCGCAGCGGACTGCGCCTGCCCCGCATCTCGCTGGGTCTCTGGCACAATTTTGGCGGCATCGATCCCCTCGACAACCAGCGCGCGATGCTGCGGCGCGCCTTCGATCTCGGCATCACGCACCTCGATCTCGCCAACAACTACGGACCGCCGCCGGGCTCGGCCGAGACGAACTTCGGGCGGATCCTCCGCGAGGATTTCGCGGCGCATCGCGACGAGCTGGTCATCTCGACCAAGGCGGGTTACTACATGTGGCCCGGTCCCTACGGCGAATGGGGCTCGCGCAAATACCTGCTGTCGTCGCTCGACCAGAGCCTCCGGCGCCTGGGCCTGGACTACGTCGACATCTTCTACCATCACCGCCCCGATCCCGACACGCCGCTCGAGGAGTCGATGACCGCGCTGGCCGACGCCGTGCGCTCGGGGCGCGCGCTCTACGCCGGCATCTCGAACTACCCGGCGGACAAGACCCGCGAGGCGGCCGCGATCCTGCAGGGCCTCGGCGTGCCGCTGCTGATCCACCAACCGGTCTACAACCTGTTCAACCGCTGGGTGGAGCCGGCGCTGCTGCCGGCGTTGACCGAGGTCGGCGCGGGCTGCATCCCGTTCTCGCCGCTGGCGCAGGGCCTGCTCACCAACCGCTACCTGCAGGGCATCCCCGCCGATTCGCGGGCGCACAAGCCGAGCGGCTTCCTCAAGGAGGAGCAGATCACCCCGGCCGTCCTGGCGAAGGTCCGCGCCCTCAACGCGCTCGCGCAGGCCCGCGGCAACACGCTGGCGCAGTTCGCCGTGCTCTGGCTGCTGCGCCGCCCCGAGATCACCACCGTGCTCATTGGCGCCAGCAAGGTGACCCAGATCGAGGACATCCACGGCGCCCTGCGGAGCCCGCCGCTGGCCGCGGCCGAGCTCGACCGCGTCGAGCGGATCCTGGCCGGCTGAGCCGGGTGCGCCTGTCATGAAACCGGCGCTCGTGTCCTTGATCCTCGCGCTGGCGGCCCGGGCGCTCGCCGGGGACAACGCGCCGCCCGGGCCCGTTGCCGAACTGCGCGCCTACCGGGCCGACGCCGAGCGCGAGCTGCGCGAGAACATCCTGCCGTTCTGGCTCAACCACGCGCGCGATCCTGAGCGCGGCGGCTTCCACTCCTTCATCGGCGAGGACATGACGGTGCGGGACGACCAGCCGCGCGGCGCGCTGCTCACGGCGCGGATTCTGTGGACCTTTTCCGCCGCCTACCGGCGCTACCACGATCCGGCCTACCTCGAGATGGCCCGCTGGGCCCTGCGCGACCTGCGCGGGCATTTCCTCGACCACGAGCACGGCGGCCTGTTCTGGACGGTAATGCCGGACGGGAAGCCGGTGGATGCGCACAAGCAGATCTACGTCCAGGTATTCGGCATCTACGGCCTCAGCGAATTCTACCGCGCCACGGGCGAGCAGGCCGCCCTGGACGACGCGGTGGCCATCTACCGGCTGGTCGAGAAGCATGCGAGCGACCCGGTGCACGGCGGCTACTTCGACTCGCTCGACCGGGACTGGCGCCGGCCGGCCGGCGATGCGACGAATCTCCTCGGCGCGGCGCCGAAGTCGCAAAATTCCCACATCCACATTCTCGAGGGCTTCACCGGCCTCCTCCGTTCGTGGCCCGACGCGGGCCTGCGCCGCCGGCAGCGCGAGCTGGTGGAACTGATGCTGACGAGGATCATCGATCCCCGCACGCACCACCTCGTGCTCTTCA
This sequence comes from Lacunisphaera sp., assembly GCA_035545835.1. Classification (GTDB taxonomy): domain Bacteria; phylum Verrucomicrobiota; class Verrucomicrobiia; order Opitutales; family Opitutaceae; genus Lacunisphaera. The sequence goes on along the minus strand of DASZXO010000074.1, from coordinate 82,461 downwards.
TGCGCGACGACTGGACGCCGATCGGCGACGCGATCTCCTACGGCCACGACATCGAATTGAGCTGGCTGCTGGTCGAGGCCGCCGGCGTGCTCGGCGAGCCCGACCTGCTCGCGCGGGCCAAGGCCGAGGCGCTGGCCATCGCGCGCGTCACGCCGGAGGGGATCGACACGGACGGCGGTGTGTTCAACGAGGGCAGCCCGCACGGCCTCACCAACCCGCACAAGGAATGGTGGGAGCAGGCCGAGGCGGCCGTCGGTTTTCTCAATGCCTACCAGCTCTCGGGCGACCCGCGGGACCTGGCCGCGTCGCGGCGCAGCTGGCGGTTCATCCAGGACAAGGTCGTCGACCGCGTGCATGGCGACTGGCACAACACGCTCGAGCGCGACGGCACGCCAATCTTCGTGATGAAAACCTCCGGCGGCGGCTCCTATCCGATGGCCAAGGTCAGCCTGTGGAAATGTCCGTACCACAACAGCCGGTGCTGCCTGGAACTGATGGAACGTCTCGACACCCTCGCCGGCGGCGCGACCGACTGACCGCCGGCCCGCCGCCGCCCGACCATGTCCCGCCTTGTGCACCCCGCCTGGTTGCTCCTGCTGGCCGGCGCCGCGGCGCTGGCCGCCAACCCCGAGGACGGGATCACCAGCCAGCCGCTCGCACCGCGTTCGACCCCGCGTGGGACGACGATGTTCACGCTGCTGGCACCCGATGAGACCGGGGTGCGGACGACCAACGACTACCGCGATCCCCGGATGTGGGGCGACCGCTATCATGAATTCGAGCTCGGGGCCATCGGCACCGGCATCGCAATCGGCGACTACGACGGCGACGGCCGCCCGGACATCTTTGTCGTGAGCAAGACGGAGAGCTGCCGGCTTTTCCGCAACCTCGGCGGCTGCAAGTTCGAGGACGTGACGGACAAGGCCGGCGTGGGCGACACCGGCGACGCGGCGATGATCTGGAAGCAGGGGGCGGCCTTCGCCGACGTGAACAACGACGGAAAGCTCGACCTGTACGTCTGCCGGTTTGGCGCCCCGAATCTCCTCTATATCAACCAGGGCGACGGCACCTTCAAGGAGATGGCCCGGGCGTACGGGCTCGACGTCAGCGACGCCTCCTCGACCGCGGCCTTTTGCGATTACGACCGCGACGGCTGGCTCGACCTCTACCTGCTCACGAACCTGCTCGACAATGCGGCGCACCCCGGCGGGCAGCCCGACCGCCTCTTTCACAACAACCGGAATGACACCTTCACGGACGTGACGGTGCGCGCCGGACTCGCCACCGGCGACACGCAGGGCAACTCGGCCACCTGGTGGGACTACAACAACGACGGGTGGCCCGACCTGTACGTGGCGAACGATTTCGCGGCCCCCGATTACCTCTATCGCAACAACCGCGACGGCACGTTCACGAACGTCATCGACCGGACCGTGCCCCACACGAGCTACTCGTCCATGGGCGCGGACACCGGCGACCTCAACAACGACGGCCTGGTCGACCTCATGGTGGCGGACATGGCCGCCACCACGCACCAGAAGGACCAGCGCACCATGGCGGAAACGCGCAGCCGCGGGAAGGACCCCGACGACGGCTCACCGGCCGTCCCCAATTACCTGCGCAACACCGTCTTTCTCAACACCGGCACGGATCGCGTGCTCGAAGCCGCCTTCCTGGCGGGACTGGCCGCCACGGACTGGACCTGGTCGGTGCGGTTCGAGGACCTCGACAACGACGGCCGGCTGGACCTGCACGTCACGAACGGCATGCATCGCGAGATCCACAACGTTGACCTGATGCAGCGGATGATGGTCGCCGAAAGCGCCGCCGAGCGGGTGCGGATCGCACGCAGCAGCCCGGTTCTCGCGGAGCCGAACCTCGCATTCCGAAACCTCGGCGACCTCCGCTTTGAGAGCGTCGGCGCGGCCTGGGGCCTCGACCAGAAAGGCGTGAGCTTTGGCGCCGCCTTCGCCGACCTCGATGGCGACGGCGACCTTGACCTGGTGTTTGCGAACTACCTCGGCGGGGTCACGATCCTGCGGAACGACGGCCTGACCGGGCACCAGATCAACGTTGACCTGCGGGGCACGGTCTCGAACCGGTTCGGCGTCGGTGCCACGGTGCGGATCGAGACCGCCGCCGGGGTGCAGGTCCGGCAGCTCGTCGTGACGCGTGGCTCAATGTCGAGCAGCGAGCCCATGCTGCACTTCGGCCTGGGTGACGACACGACGGTCCGGTCGCTCGAGGTGCGCTGGCCGAGCGGCCTGGTCCAGAGGTTCACCCATCTCGCCGCCGACCGGCGCTACACCATCACCGAGCCGGCGGGCCCGCCGCACCTGGAGCCGCCGGAGCCGCCGCCGCCGTCCCAGTTCGAGGAGGTGAGCGCCGCGACCGGCCTCGCGGCGACGGTGCACGAGGAGACGATCGATGAGGAGGCGCAGCAACACCTGCTGCCGGTGCGCCTGAACCGGCGCGGACCGGCGCTGGCCGTGGGTGACGCCGACGGCGACCAGCGCGACGATCTCGTCGTGGGCGGCACGACGCTCGATGGCGTCCGCCTCATCCGGGCCGTCGCCGGCAGCCGGTTCGAGGCGGGCCGCGACGCCCTCGCCGGACGCGGCGCGGCCGACGACGGGCCCGTGCTGCTGTTCGACGCGGACGGCGACGGACGAAACGACCTGCTGGTGACCCGCGGCGGGAACAGCCTGCCGGACGGGGCGCCGGAAATGCAGCCGGTGCTGTTGCTGGGCACGGGCCGCGGCTTCACGCCGGCGCCTGCCGGGGCGCTGCCGCCGCTGGCACTGAACGTCGGCGCCGTCGCGGCGGCGGATTTCGACGGCGACGGCGGGCTCGATGTCTTCCTGGGCGGGCGCGTGCGCCCCGGCCGGTACCCGCTCGCGCCGCGCAGCGCGCTGCTGGCGAACCGCGGCGGGCGGTTTGAGGATGTGACCGACGCCGTGGCCCCGGGCCTGCGCGAGGTGGGCATGGTGACCTCGGCTGTCTGGTGCGATGTCGACGGCGACGGCCGGCCGGACCTCGTGCTCGCCCTCGAGTGGGGGACGGTGAAATATTTCCACAACGACGGCGGCCGCCTGAGCGACTGGACCGATCGGTCGGGCTTTGCCGCGGCGGGCACCGGCTGGTGGACCGGAATCGCCGTGGCCGATTTCAATGGCGACGGCCGTCCCGACTTCGCGGTGGGCAACGCCGGGCTCAACACCCAGTACCATGCCGACGCGGATCACCCGGCGGTGCTGTTCTACGGCGAGTTCGAGGCGGGCGTGCCGCCGCTGGCCGTCGAGGGCTATTTTGAGGACGGGCAACTCTATCCCTGGCGCAGTCGGAAGGAACTCGCCGCGGCGCTGCCGTCGATCCGCCGGCGGTTCCCGCGCAACGACATTTATGCCCGCGCAACGCTCGCGGAAATTCTCGGCGCGGAGCGGCTCGCCGCAGCCCGGAAGTTCACGGCCACCGAGCTGCGGAGCGGGGTGCTGTTGAGCCAGCCGGACGGAACCTACCGGTACGCCCCGCTGCCGCGACTCGCCCAGGTCGCCCCCGTGCAGGGCATCGTCGCCGGCGATTTTGACGGCGACGGTCACACCGACCTGTGCGTCGTGCAGAACAGCTACGCGCCGCCGCCGGTGGTTGGGAGATTTGACGGCGGCCTGGGCGCTTTGCTGCACGGCGACGGCCAGGGAAACTTCAGCGTCGTGCCGCTGCCGGAGAGCGGCCTCGTGGTGCCGGGCGACGCCAAGGCGCTGGTGGTGGCCGACCTCGACGGCGACGGCCGGCCGGATTTCATCGTGAGCCGGAACAACGACACGCTCCTGGCCTTCCGCAATCGCGGCCAACCCGGCGGGAATTTCCTGCGGGTCACGCTGCGCGGCCCGGCGGGAAACCCGACCGCGGTCGGCGCCGTCGTCACGCTGGTGCTGGCCGATGGTTCGACCCAAACTGGCGGGATCGAGGCGGGCGCGGGGTATTACAGCCAGTCGTCGCCAGCTTGCAGCTTCGGCTATCCCGATGGCAACCCGCCGGCGCGGGTTCGCGTGCGCTGGCCCTCCGGTCGGAGCACCGAGCAGGGGGTGCCGGGCGGAACGCACGTCCTGGCCATCACGGATCCAGCCGCTGGCGGGGCGGCGAAATAAACCGACCCAGGGGCGCTGGTGTCGCCGGCGCGAGAATGACCGCCTGGCCGACGCGCCGGCCACTCCGGCGACTGGAGGCTAGAGATTGGCCTGGCGGTAGCGTTCGCCCAACATGGACAGGAATTCCTCAGCCGTGAATGGCTTCGCGAGGTAAGCGTCGGCCTCGAGTTCCTCGCTCACGCGTTGCGGCGCGCCGACCCAGTCGCCGGTCATCAGGACGAACTGGCAGTCGCTGAGCTTGGGATCGGCGCGCAGCCGCGCCAGCACGTTGCGCCCGTCCCCCTTGGCGAGGTGGACGTCGCTGAAGATCACGGCGGGCTTGTCGGCTGCGGCCCGGGCCAGGCCTTCATCGGCGGTCTCGCAGACGCAGACCTGAAAGCCCTCCTGCCGCGCCATTTCCGCCATGGCGGAACTCAGGCCGGGATCGTCCTCGATAATCAACACGGTCTTGGGCAGCGGAGGCTTCATGGCGGGCGGCAGTCCAGGTCGCGTCCGGAGGTTTTACTCTCCCGGCGCGGGCTGGCAACAGCGATTCCGGCGTCAGCGCGCCCCCAGGCGGCGGTTGGCGCGGATCAGGGCGAGGCGCTGCTCGAGGGCCCGGCGCGTGGTCAGGGCGTCCTCCGGCGTGTGCTGGCACCAGTCGACCAGCCGGTCGATGGTGGTGCGGGCCACGTAGCAGCGGGTGTCCGAACCGGCGTAGTAGATCAGGACGGTCCGTTGCTTGTCCGGCAACTGCACCCAGCCGTTGCTGAAGGTGACGTTCGACACATCGCCAAACCCCTCGTCGCCATAGGGTGCGAGGAAGTGTCCGCCCGGCCGGGCGATCACGCGCGAGGGATCGTCGAGGGCGGTCATGAACAGGTAGAGCACGTACCGCAGGCCGGCGGCGCAGGCGCGGACGCCGTGGGCGAGATGGAGCCAGCCGTGCTCGGTTTTCAGGGGCGCGGGGCCCTGGCCGTTCTTCACCTCCTTGATGGTGTGGTAGGCGCGGCCTTCGAAGATCCTTTCCGGGCCCGTGTCCGGCTGCGTGAGATCGCGGCACAGCGCCCAGCCGATGCCCCCGCCGGAGCCGACGTCGATGAACCCGTCCATCGGCCGGGTGTAGAACGCGTACTGGCCGTCCACGAATTCGGGGTGCAACACGACGTTGCGCTGCTGCGAGGCGGGCGTCCGGAGGTTGGGCAGGCGCTCCCAGGTCTTGAAGTCCTGCGTGCGCACGAGGCCGGCCTGCGCCACGGCGCTCGACAGGTCGCCGGGCTTCGCGTTCGGGTCCTTCGCCTCCGCGCAGAACTGGCCGTAGATGTGGCCGTCCTCATGGAAGACGATCCGCATGTCGTAGACGTTCGTCTCGGGCGCGATCTCCGGCAGGTCGACGGGCTCGTCCCAGAACCGCCAGCGGTCGATGCCATTCGGGCTTTCGGCGATGGCGAAGATGCTCTTGCGGTCATAGCCCTCGAAGCGGACGACGAGGTGCACCTTGCCCCGCCAGAAGAAGGCGCCGGGATTGAAGGTCGCATTGACGCCGAGGCGCTCCATCAGGAACGGATTGGTCTGCGGGTTGAGGTCATAGCGCCACTCGATCGGCGCGTGCCGGTACGTGATCACCGGGTGCGTGAATCGCTCGAAGACGCCGTTGTCCCACTCCCGGTTCACCGGGTTCGGGCGGCGGAGGAAGCGTTCGTGGCGGGCGCGCAGCTGCTGCAGGCGCCGGGTCCAGGCGGCCGGGGCGGTGCGGGAAGGGCGAAGGGTCTTCTTTTTCATGATGCGGGAGAAAGTTCGCGGGGGGCACGAATCGAACGAAGCCGGCGCGCGGCTTCGAGCTCCATCCGGCCGTTGTGGTAGGGGCATTTCCAGAAACTCACCTTGGCCAGGCTCCCGATGACCCGCCCGTCGCGGGTCACGCCGCGAAACCACTCGCCGTGGTCCCGATCGATGAGATGGCGCGCGATGAACTCCCAGGTGCGCAACGCCGCCGCGAGGTGGCGCTCGTCGCCGGAGATCGCGAAGGCGTTGAGAAAACCCACGACCGCCTCCGCCTGCGGCCACCATTCCTTGTTCGTGTCGACCGGCCCCGCGGGCGAACCGAGGTTGAACACGCCCCCGTCGGCATCGACGCCCTCGGCCAGGGTCACGTCCGCGATTCGCACGGCGAGCGCGCGCACGCGCGCCGCCAGGGCCGGGTCGCCCAGCGCGGCGGCGGCTTCCGTCAGGAGCCACGCCGCCTCGATGTCGTGGCCATACGAGATCCGGTCGGATCGCGGGGTCCAATCCGCGGAAAAGAACAGGCGGAGGTGCGCGGTCGCGGGATCGACGACCCGGTCGAGCATGACGCCGACCAGTTCCGCAAGCGCCGCGTGCAGCCCGGGGTCGGGCCACACGCGCCGCAGGTTGGTGTACGCCTCCATCACATGCAGCATCGTGTTCTGCGACTTCGGGTCGTTCTGGTCGATGTCGCTGAGGCGTACGTCGGCAATCGGCGACCAGTCGCGCGCGAACGCCTCGAGGTAGCCGCCGTGCCGGCGGTCGCGCGCATGGCGCTCGAGGAGGCGAAAGGTCGCGATCGCATGGTCGAGCGGCGCGCGCCGGCCGGTCGCGGCATGGTATTCGGCGAGCGCATAGATCGCGAACGCCTGGCCGTAGACTTGCTTCCGGTCCTGGCGGACGACGCTGTCCGCCGCGACCGACCAGAAGAACCCGCCATGCCGGCCGTCGTGGAACCGCGTCATCAGGTCAGCCTGCGCCAGGTCGGCGACCTCGAGCCAGGCGGGCTCGGTGCGGCTCGCGGCCGCGAACGTCCACAGGATGCGCGAGGTGAGCAGCGCGCCGCGTTCGACCGTCCGGTCGGCGACGAGGTCGTTGGTCAACGAGCCAAGGAAGGCGCCGGTGGCGCGGTCGACCACGTGATCCCGCCAGAAAGGCAGGATGTTCCGGCGCAGGTCGGTTTCGATGCGTTCGATGGCGGCGGAAAGCTCGGCGGCAGTCGTCACAAGGGAAACGTCACTCAGCACGACGCGCCCGGCCTTGGCAAACACTTGTCGGAGGGCCGGGCCGGGAGTTGCCGGGAACCGGCGGCCGCGGCCCGACGCACCCCACCACGAAATGCCGCCGGCCGCTCAGGCCGGCGCGTTGCCGGCCGCCTCGCGGCGCGCCTTCAATTCCACCGAGATCTGGGCGACGCGGGCCTCGTTGAGCGGGTAGAACAACAGGATCACGATCGAGACGACGCCGAGCGCGGCCGGGATGACGCTCATCAGCGCGACCAGGCCCTTGAGCGACTCGGCGGTCTGGGCGGTGTTGGCCTGGAAGCCGACGCTCGACATCAGGCCCAGGGCCACGGCGGCGCCGATGGCCCAGCCCTGCTTCTGCGAGAAGATGGAGGCGGAGAACACCAGGCCGGTGGCGCGGCGGCCCTTCCTCCATTCCGAGTAGTCGGCGGAGTCCGCATACATCGCCCAGATCAGCGCGCTGAGCGGTCCGCCGGTCATCGAACCGAGGATGTTGATGCCGACCATGAGCACGACCTGCTCCGGCTTGAGCACGTAGAACGAGCCGGTGCAGGCGATCGCGATGATGAACAGGCTGACGAACGCGACTTTCTTGCCGACCCGCGCGGCGTAGAACGGCAGCAGCACGACCCCGATGAGCGAGGCCAGCTGGCCCGTGCCGTTGAACCACGAGGCGACCTCCTCGAAGTGCCACTCCTGCGTCCCGCCGATCTTCGGCAGCCAGCCCGGCAGCGTCACGGTCTGCGTGCCGACGAAATACTTGAAATAGTGGACGGTCACGCTGCCGCGGGCGGCGACGAACAGGATGAAGGTGATGGTGACCGCCAGCAGGATGAGCCAGGGCCCGTTGGTGACGAGGTCCGCCAGGTCCCGCCCGACCGAGGTCTTCTGCGCCGGCGGCGGCTGCACGCGTTCCCGGGTGCCGAAAAAGGTGGTGAGGAACAGCGCGACGGCCGCGATGCCGATGATGATGAACGCCACCTGCCAGCCGTGCGCCTCGCTGCCCATGCCGGCGCTGAGCTTCTTGACGCCCGGTAGGAGGAAGAAGGAGATCAGGATGCCGCCGAGAAACGCGCCGACGAACTTCACCGACGACAGCGCCGTGCGCTCGGTGGGATTGGGCGTGAGCACGCCGAGCATCGCCGTGTACGGGATGTTGATGGCCGTATAGAGGAACATGAGCAGGTTGTAGGTCACCCACGCCCACACGATCTTCCCCGTCCCCGCGAAGCCCGGCACCGTGAACGTCAACACGCCTGCGACCGCGAACGGCACGCACAGCCAGATGAGGAAGGGGCGGAACTTGCCCCAGCGCGTGTTGGTGCGATCGCCGATCATGCCCATCACCGGGTCGAAGAAGGCGTCGAGGCTGCGGCTGAGGCCGAGCATGGTCGCGGCGGCCGCGGCGGCGATGCCGAAGACATCGGTGTAGAAATACGTCAGGTAGATCATGAACGTCTGCCAATAGAGGCACGACGCGAAGTCGCCGCAGCCGAAGGCGAGCATCTCCCGGAACGGGAGCTTGGATTCTTTCTGGGTCATGGGGGTAGGGGACCGGGTGGGCGGCCCGACGGCGTGGCGTCAGGCCTTGAGCGGGTGTTCCTTCACAAACCGGACGATTTCGGCGGCGTCGCCGTAGCACAGGGCGGAAACGGTGTCGGCGGCGCCATAATAGATCGCGAGCCGGCCGGTGGCGCTGTCGCACAGGCAGCCCACGGGGAAACACACGCCCGGCACGAAGCCGCTCAACTCGTACGGGGCCTCGGGGCAAAGCAAAGCCTGCTTCGCGGAGGCGATGACCTTCCAGGGCGTGTCGAGGTCGAGCAGCATGGCGCTGATCGAGTAAACGAAGCCATTGCAGGTGCTCGTCACCGCATGGTAGATGAGCAGCCAGCCCTCGCTGGTCTCGACCGGCGACGGACCCGCGCCGATCTTCACGCCTTGGAACCACGGCCAGCCCTTGCCGATCACGTGGCGGTGCCGGCCCCAATGGACGAGGTCGGGGCTTTCGCTGATGAAGATGTCACCGAACGGCGTGTGGCCGGTGTCGGACGGCCGGCTGAGCATGAGGAATTTCCCGTTGAGCCGCCGCGGGAACAGCACCCCGTTGCGGTTGTAGGGCAGGAACGCGTTCTCGAGCTGCTCGAAATTCACGAAGTCCGTCGTGCGCGCCACGCCGATCGTCGGGCCATGGTACCCGTTGCACCAGGTGATGTAGTGCACGCCCTCGATCTCGGTCACGCGCGGGTCGTAGGCGTACTCGTGGCGGCGGACCTCGGGGTCGTCGCACTGGAAGTTGATCGGCGTGGGCTCGAAGGTGAACTTCAGGCCGTCGGGGCTGCGGCCGACGTGAAGGTGCGGCACGCGATCCATGCCCTCGGTGCGGAAGACGCCGATGAAGCCGCCCTGCCAGGGCACGACCGCGCTGTTGTAGATGCCGGTGACGTGCGGGAGCGGGCGGCGGCCGATCACGGGATTGGCGTCATGGCGCCAGAGCAGGTCGGAGTTGCCGGCCGGCCGGGGCTGCCAGGGAATGTTGGGCAGGGCGGGGCCCTTGATTTTCAGCTTCATGGGACGTACCGGGTTATGGGACCAGCCCTGCGGGCTAGGGCTGGCGCGGCGTGAGCCGCAGCAGGATGACATCGTGCGACTCGACGCGGGCGGTGTAGGGCTTCGAGTTGTCGCCGACAGTCTTCTTCGCCCACAGGTCGCGCAGCGTATACTCGCCGTGGATCGTCCAGAGCGTCGGCCACTCGATGGTGAGGTCGGCGGCGGACGGGCTGGTGTTGAGGGCGCACACGGCCCACTCGCCGTGCTCGAGCGGCTTGACCCAGAGCTCGATGTTTTTGGCCGGCTCGGCCAGGGCGCGATAGCCTTCCTTGCCGAGCGCATCCTGGTCGATGGCGATGACCTCGCGGTCGGTGAGGATGGCGCGCGTCTCGGGCGTCATGTGGCGGACATCGTTGCCGGCCATGAGCGGCGCCGCGAGCAGGCACCAGAGGCTGAAATGCGCGCGGGATTCGGCCACCGTCAGGCCCTCGTTGCCGACTTCGAGCATGTCGGGATCGTTCCAATGGCCGGGGCCGGCGTACTTCGCGATGCCATCGGGACCGGAACCGTCGACGAGGGAATACTGCAGGTCGAGGATGCGTTTCCAGCCGTAGGCCCAGCCCTTCCGCCCGTCGTAGGACGCGTAGATGTCACCCGTCGTGCGCCACAGGTGGCCGACGTCACCGGCCCACTCCCAGGGCTTGTTCTGGCCCCATTCGCAGAGGCTGAACACGACCGGCCGGCCGGCCGCGTACAGCGCATCGCGCATGGTCTTGTAGGTCTCGCGCGCATCGGCGGTCCCGTGGTTGCACCAGTCGTATTTGAGATAGTCGACGCCCCACGAGGCATAGGTCAGGGCGTCCACAAATTCGTGCCCGCGGCCGCCGGGGTAGCCGGCGCAGGTCTGCGTGCCGGCGCAATTGTAGATGCCGAACTTGAAGCCCTTGGCGTGGAGATAATCGCCGAGCGCCTTCATGCCGCTCGGGAACTTCTTCGGGTCGGCGACGAGGCGGCCGCCGGCGTCGCGCTCCCTCGCGGACCAGGTGTCGTCGAGGACGATGTAGACGTACCCGGCGTCGCGCATGCCGTTCGCGACCATGGCATCGGCGGTTTCCTTGACGAGGTCCTCGTTGATGTTGGCGGCGAAGGTATTCCAGGTGTTCCAGCCCATCGGCGGCGTCTGGGCGAGGCCGGGGAACTTCTGCGCGAAGGCCGGCACGGCCAGCGCGAGCAACAGCGGCAGGAGGCGTTTCATGGGTTTCACAGGTTGGCGCCGTTCTGGCGAATGACCTCGCGGTACCAGTAGGCGGAGTCCTTCAGGGTGCGCTTCTGGGTCTGGTAGTCGACGTGCACGAGGCCGAACCGGTCCTTGTAGCCCTCGATCCACTCGAAGTTGTCCATGATGGACCAGTGGAAATAGCCGGCGACGGGGATGCCCTCGTTGACGGCGCGCTTGATGCCGGCCAGGTAGCGCGCGAGGAAGTCGATGCGCTGCGGGTCGTGCACGCGGCCGTCGAGGTGGACGAAATCCGTGTTGCAGAGGCCGTTTTCCGAGAAGACCACCGGCAGCCCGTAGCGCTCGGTCTGGAAGCGCGCCGCCCAGTAGAGGGCCGGCGGCGCAATCTCGAGCCACGACAGGGTCCCGCGCGGATTGCCGGCCCCGAAGCCGCCGGGCACCCGCTCGGGGCGGCCCTGCGCGTCGGCGCGGACCAGCCAGCCCGTGTAGCAGTTGTAGGCGAGGAAATCGATCTTCTGCGCGATGAGGCGCAGGTCCGCGGCGGTGACCTTGGGCATGTCCTTGCCGTAGGCCTTGACGCCATCGGCCGGGTAACGGCCGAAGACGATCGGATCGGCCCACCAGGCGAGGTTCCACAGGTTGGGCGCGGTGCTGGCGAAGTAATCGCGGCGCGCCGCCTCGATCGTGCGGCGGTCTTCCTTCACCGGGATGCGTTCGCGGGCGGTGTGGGCGATGGAGATCTTCACCCGGCCGCGGCAGCCGGCGCGCAGCGCCTGCACCGCCCGGCCGTGCGCCATGAGCAGGTGGTGCGCCCCGAGCAGGCAGTCGGAGAAAGGCAGGACAAGGCCCGGCGCGAATCGTCCCTCGTGGTGGCCGAGGCCCATGATCACCGGCGGCTCGTTGAACGTCATCCAGTGTTTCACGCGATCGCCGAGCTTGCCGGCGACGATTCCGGCGTAGTCGCCGAACCACTCCACGAAGTCGCGATTGAGGAAGCCGCCGCGTTGCTGGAGGGCGTACGGCAGGTCCCAATGGAAGAGCGTCACCCACGGCGTGATGCCGGCCTCGAGCAGGCCGTCGATCAACCGGTCATAGAAGGCGAGGCCCTTGGCGTTCGGCCGGCCGGTGCCGGTCGGCTGGAGGCGGGGCCAGGCGACTGACATGCGGTAGGCCTGCAGCCCGATCTGGCGCATGATGCCGATGTCCTCGCGCCACCGGTGATAATGGTCGCACGCGACGTCGCCATTGTGGTTCTCGAAGACCTTGCCCGGTTGGTGCGAGAAAACGTCCCAGACGGACGGTCCGCGACCATCGGCGTTCCAGGCACCTTCGATTTGGTAGGCGGCCGCAGCGGCGCCCCAGACAAAGTTTCGGGGGAATGGCATGGGTGAGGGGGTTCGGCCCGGCGGCCGCGGCCAAGGAGTCATGCGATAGGAACGACCGATGGCAAGTAATGAGAAATCTCGCGCGCGTCATGGGAACCTCGCGACCGCGCAGGGATTGCCTTTCCCGGCGATCGCGCGGGCCCGCCGGCAAGGTTTCGCTTTCCGCCGGCCGGAGTGATCGCCAGGATGCCGCGACCCAAGCCCGATGAAACGCGCGCACCTTTATATCCTGCGATGTGCCGACGGAACCCTGTACACCGGCATCGCCGCGGACGTGGAGCAGCGCGTGGATCTCCACAACCGCGGCCGGGGCGCCAAGTACACGCGCTCGCGCGCGCCGGTGGCGGTCGTCTACCGCGAGGGCCCGATGAGCCGGTCGCGCGCGCTCCGGCGGGAGTGCGAGGTGAAGCGGTTGACGCGCGCGCAAAAGCAGGCGCTGATCGCGGGACGATTGTCCCGGCCCCGGCCCCGCTGACCCGATGCTGTTCCTGAACAAACTGCTGCCCCTTTTCGTGCTGCCGCTCGGCGCCACGGTCGGGCTCGTCGTTCTCGGGCTCTGGCGGAAGAAGCGCTGGCCGATCGTCGCCGGGCTGGTGCTGCTCTATGCGTCCAGCACGCCCTTCGTCGGCCAGCGGCTGATCGGCTGGCTGGAGTCATTCTATCCGGCCATGCCGGTGGCCGCGGTGCCGGTGGCGGATGCGATCGTCGTGCTCGGCGGGATCTTCGGTCCGCCGGTCGAGCCCGGCTACGTGCCGAATTTCTCCGAGTCGGCGGAGCGGCTCGAAGCCGGCATCCGGCTGGTCCAGGCGGACAAGGCGCCGTGGCTCGTGTTCACGGGCGGACGCATCCCCTGGCGCGGACGCACCCGGCTCGAGGGCGAGGATGCGCGCGTCGCGGCGCTGGCGCGCGGCGTGGCGCCCGAGCGCATCCTGCTGACGCCGGAGGTGGGGAACACCGCCGATGAGGCACGGGCGGTGGTCGCGATGGCCCGGGAGCGCCAGTGGCGCAAGATCATCCTTGTCACGACGGCGTGGCACCTGCCGCGGGCCGCGTGGCTGTTCCGGGAAAGCGGGATCGATTTTGTCGCCTTCCCGGTCGATTTCCGACGCGACCGCCGGCGCCCGCTCACGTTGCTGGATTTCCTGCCGGAGGCCGACGCGCTCCTGTTGACCGAGACGACGCTGCGCGAATGCTACGGCAATGTGTTCTACCGTCTCTTCCGCTGAGCCGCGGCGGCGGGCTTCGCGAGGATGAACGGCGTGAACGTGGAGGCCAGCTTCCGCGGGAAACGGCCGGCGAGATAGACGCCCTCGTCGCGCGACTCCTGCCGGCGCACCTGGCCACCCTCGTGCAGCCGGGCGACCACGTCGTAGCGCTGGTGCGGCACGAGCAGTTCGGCGGCGACCTGGTCGTCCACCGCCAGCTCCTCGCAGCGGTGCAGGAGCCGGTCGATGCCGGCGCCCGTGTGCGCGCTGACGAAAAACGCCTCCGGGTGTTGCGCGCGGGCGCGGGCCAGGGCCAGCTCGGGCGCGACATCGACCTTGTTGAACACGGTGATCGCGGGCTTCGCGCCGGCGCCGAGCTCGGCGAGCACGGCCAGCGTGGTGACGATGTGCTGTTCGAAATTCGGGTTGGTGACGTCGACGACGTGGATCAGGAAGTCCGACACGACGACTTCCTCCAGCGTGGCCTTGAAGGCCTCGACCAGGCGGTGGGGCAGGCGGCGGATGAAACCGACGGTGTCGGTGACGAGCAGCGTGCGGCCGTCCGGCAGCGTCAGCTGGCGCGTGGTGGGATCGAGCGTGGCAAAGAGCTTGTCGGCGGCGAGCACCTGCGCGCCGGTAAGGCGGTTGAGCAGGGAGGACTTGCCGGCGTTCGTGTAGCCGACGATCGCGGCGCCGGGCACCGGCGTGCGCTGGCGTTTGCGGCGCTGCGTCGCCCGCTGGGAGATGACGGCGGCCAGCTCGCGCTTCAGGTGCGCGATGCGCTCGCGCACGATGCGGCGGTCCTGCTCAAGCTGCGTCTCGCCCTCGCCGCCGAGGGCGCCCTTGCCGCGCTGGCGCGAGAGGTGGGTCCACGCGCGCGTGAGGCGGGGCAGGGAATATTCCATCCGGGCCAGGGCCACCTGGAGCACCGCCTCGCGCGTCTGGGCCCGGTCGGCGAAGATCTCGAGGATCACCTCCTGCCGGTCGATCACCGCCAGGCCCGACTCCTCCTCCCAATTGCGCTGCTGGCTGGGCGAGAGCTCGCCATCGACGACGATCAGGTCGGCGCCATCGGCCTTGGCCTGGGCGATCAACTCCGCCGCCTTGCCGCTGCCGACGAGGAACTTGACCGCGGTGGTGCGCAGGTTGACGAAAGCCGTCCGGGTGATCGTGAGGCCGAGGTTGCCGACCAGTTCGGCCAGCTCACCGAGCAGCTCCTCGCCTTCGCCCGGGGCCATGCCGGGCGTCTGCAGGCCCACGAGGAAGGCGCGCTGCACGGGTTTTTCGTCGGTCAGGAAATCCGCCATGAAGGTCGAGTCAGTACCCGGCGCGCGGGGCGAGTCAACTTATGTCATGATAAGCCGCCGCCGCCGCCGGTTGCGGGCTGGACAGGCCAAGGGGCCCGGCGCAAGCTTCCGCCCGAATCGTTCCTTGCTTTCGGTTCGCCCATTTGCCCGCGGAGGTGGCACGCTGGAAAAGTAGCTGCATAGGGGATGTAACTCGCTTTTTCCGCGTTCGCTTCCGCGGGCTTTTTTCTACGGCCGATCCGAAACGCGGCAGGGAGGCGGGAGTTAACGTAGGGGCGCGCCTCGCGCGCGCCCGGGCGCGGTCAAGCCATGCCCCTACAGCCGAAGGAAGGGCGCGGCTTACCTTGCGGCAACCCCGCACGCCAGAATGGCACCCGGGTGTGCCAACCGGTGCGCAGTCTGACCCGGCCGGGTCGCCGGGCCGGCTGATCCCCGGGGCAGACCGCGGGATGCGGACTGGAACGGTCCATGCAAGCCAGTTTACCAACCATCATGGACCAGCAGAAATTCACCGTCATGTCGCGCCAGGCCGTGCAGGAGGCGCAAAACGAGGCCCGTCGTCGTTCGCACAACGAGGTGGAGACCTGGCACCTGCTGGTCGCGTTGCTGGCGCAGGAAGGCGGCATCGTGCCCGCGCTGGTCGAAAAGCTCGGCCTGACCGTCAGCGCGATGCAGCTGGCGGCCGAGCGCGAGCTGGAGCGGATCCCCAAGGTCACCGGCGCGGTCGACGTGTCGAAGATCTACGTCACGCAGGCGCTGCACGAGGTGCTCACCCAGGCCGAGGCCGAGGCGGAGGCGCTCAAGGACGAATACGTCAGCGTCGAGCACCTGCTGCTCGGACTGCTCCAGGTCGCCCAGCCGCCGGCGCTGAAGAAGTACTTCGGGAGCTTCGGGCTCGACCGGGCCCGCGTGCTGGCCGAGCTGAAGCAGATGCGCGGCAGCCAGCGTGTCACGTCCGACAACCCGGAGGCCACCTACAACGCCCTGGAGAAATACGGCGTCGACCTCGTGGCGCAGGCGCGCAAGGGCCGCCTCGATCCCGTCATCGGCCGCGACGCCGAGATCCGCCGCGCCATCCGCATCCTCTCCCGCAAGACCAAGAACAACCCCGTGCTCATCGGCGAGCCGGGCGTGGGCAAGACCGCGATCGTCGAGGGCCTGGCGCAGCGCATCCTGCGCGGCGACGTGCCCGAGGGGCTGAAGGACAAGACCATCTTCGCGCTCGACCTGGGCGCGCTCGTCGCCGGCGCGAAGTACCGCGGCGAATTCGAGGAGCGGCTCAAGGCCGTGCTCAACGAGGTCAAGCAGGCCGAGGGGCGGCTGATCCTGTTCATCGACGAGCTGCACAACATCGTCGGCGCCGGCAAGACCGAGGGCGCCATGGACGCCGGCAACCTGCTCAAGCCGATGCTCGCGCGCGGCGAGCTGCACTGCATCGGCGCGACCACGCTCGACGAGTACCGGAAGCACATCGAGAAGGACCCGGCGCTCGAGCGCCGCTTCCAGCCCGTGCTGGTGGAGGAGCCGACGGTCGAGGACGCCATCTCGATCCTGCGCGGGCTGCGCGAACGCTACGAGCTGCACCACGGCGTGCGCATCCAGGACAACGCCCTCGTGGCGGCGGCCGTGCTGTCGCACCGCTACATCTCCGACCGCTTCCTGCCGGACAAGGCCATCGACCTCGTCGACGAGGCCTGCGCCATGATCCGCACCGAGATCGACTCGCTCCCGACCGAGCTGGACGAGCTCCAGCGCCGCGTGATGCAGCTCGAGATCGAGGAAACCGCGCTGCAGAAGGAAAAGGACGACGCCTCGAAGCGCCGGCTGGTCGAGCTGCGCAAGGAACTGGCCAACGCCAAGGAGCAGGCCACCGCGCTGCGCACGACCTGGCAGAAGGAGAAGGACGCGATCGGCCGCGTGCAGAAGGTCCGCGAGGAACTGGAGGCGGCCCGCCTCGAGATGGCGAAGGCCGAGCGCAACTACGACCTCAACAAGATCGCCGAGCTGAAGCACGGCCGGATCCCGCAACTGGAAAAGGAGCTGAACCGGGTCGAGAAGGCCGGCACGGCCAAGACGACGCTGGTGAAAGAGGAGGTTTCTTCCGAGGAGATTGCCGAGATCATCTCGAAGTGGACGCACATCCCGCTGTCGAAACTCCTCGAGGGCGAGAAGGAGAAGCTGCTGAAGCTCGAGGACGAGCTCCACCGGCGCG
Source organism: Lacunisphaera sp. (assembly GCA_035545835.1). Classification (GTDB taxonomy): domain Bacteria; phylum Verrucomicrobiota; class Verrucomicrobiia; order Opitutales; family Opitutaceae; genus Lacunisphaera. Next base: position 65,412 of record DASZXO010000074.1, on the reverse strand, counting down.
TCATCGGCCAGGACGAGGGCGTGCGCCTCGTCAGCGAGGCCATCCTCCGCGCCCGCGCCGGCATCAAGGACCCGCGCCGGCCGATCGGCAGCTTCCTGTTCCTGGGCCCGACCGGCGTCGGCAAGACCGAGCTGGCCAAGACGCTCGCCGAGCAGCTGTTCGACAGCGAAGCCAATCTCATCCGCCTCGACATGTCCGAGTACATGGAGAAGCACTCCGTCGCGCGCATGATCGGCGCGCCGCCCGGCTACATCGGCTACGACGAGGGCGGTCAGCTCACCGAGGCGGTGCGGCGGAAGCCGTACGCGGTCGTCCTTTTCGACGAGGTCGAGAAGGCGCACCCGGACGTGTTCAACGTCCTGTTGCAGGTCCTCGACGACGGCCGCATCACCGACTCGCAGGGCCGCACCGTGGATTTCAAGAACACGGTCATCATCATGACCTCGAACATCGGCAGCCGCCACCTGCTCGAGGGCGTGACCGGCGCGGAGATTCCCGAGGGCGTGCGCGAGGCGGTCATGGCCGACCTGCGCTCGGCGTTCCGGCCGGAATTTCTCAACCGCATTGACGAGACCGTGCTCTTCAAGCCGCTCGCGCTCGAGGAAATTGAGCGGATCGTCGACCTGCTGGTCGCGGACATCAACCGCCGGCTCGCGGAGAAGCGCGTCACGGTGGTCCTCGACGCCAAGGCGAAGGCATGGGCGGCCGAGAAGGGCTACGACCCGGTCTTCGGCGCCCGCCCGCTCAAGCGTTTCCTGCAACGGCACCTCGAGACGCAGCTCGCCCGCGCGCTCATCGCCGGTGACGTCGCCGAGGACTCGACGGTCACCTTCAGGGTGAAGGACGGCGACCTCGTGCTCGGGTCGAAGCATTCGTAACCTCGTTCGCTGAGGGCTGGCGGCGTTGCGGCTGACGTTTCCGCAAATTGCGGATTGAGCCGCGGCCGGTCCGCCGCTCTTTCTCTTGGCCGTGACGACGGCAGCAGCCCCCAAGCGCAAAGTTCTCCTCGTCGGTTGGGATTCCGCCGACTGGAAGGTCATCAACCCCCTGCTCGATGCCGGCAAGCTGCCGCACCTTGAACAGCTCGTGAATGGCGGCGTGATCGGCAACCTCGCGACGCTCTATCCCGTGCTCTCGCCGATGTTGTGGACCAGCATCGGCACGGGCAAACGGCCCTTCAAGCACGGCATCCACGGTTTTGCCGAGCCCGACCCGCACACCGGCGGCGTGCGCCCGATCACCAACCTCTCGCGGAAGACCAAGGCGGTCTGGAACATCCTCAGCCAATCCGGGAAGAAGAGCATAGTCATCGGCTGGTGGCCGTCGCACCCCGCCGAGCCGCTGCCGGACGGCGTGACGGTTTCCAACCACTACCAGCGGGCGCCGCACCACGATCCGGCGCAGCCGTGGCCGCTGCCGCCCGGCACCGTGCATCCGGCGCGGCTGGCCGACGCGCTGGCCGAGCTCCGCGTGCATCCGGGCGAGCTCGGCGGCGAGCACATCCTGCCCTTTGTGCCGAAGGCCGCGGAGATCGACCAGCAGAAGGACCGCCGCCTCGAGGCTCTCGCGAAGACGATTGCGGACTGCACGAGCATCCACGCCGCGGCCACGCACCTGATCAACACCGAGCCCTGGGACTTCATGGCCGTCTATTTCGACGCCATCGACCACTTTGGCCACGGCTTCATGCGCTACCACCCGCCGCGCCAGAAGTGGATTCCCGAAAAGGATTTCGAGCTCTACCACGGCGTGATCGAGGCCGCCTATCGCTATCACGACATGATGCTCGGCGTGCTCATGGCGATGGCGGGACCGGACACGACCGTGCTGCTGATGTCGGACCACGGCTTCCACCCCGACAACCTGCGGCCGAGCACCATCCCGATGGAACCCGCCGGCCCGGCCGTCGAGCACCGCCACTACGGCATCTTCGTGCTCAAGGGCCAGGGCATCCGGAAGGACGAGCGCGTTTACGGCGCGGGCGTGCTCGACATCACGCCCACGCTGTTGACGCTCTTCGGCCTGCCGGTTGGCCGCGACATGGACGGCAAGCCGCTGGTCAATGTTTTCGCCGAGGAGCCGGAGATCAAGACGGTGGACTCGTGGGACGCCATTCCCGGCCCGGACGGCTCGCATCCGCCCGACACGCGGCTTGATGCCGGCGACGCCCGGGAGGCGATCAAGCAGCTCGAGGCGCTGGGCTACATCCAGCCGCTGCCCGAGGATGCCGCCAAAGCGGTGGTGGAGACGCAGCAGGAGCTCGAGTACAACCTCGCATGCGCCTACACCGATGCGAACCGCCATGTCGATGCCGCGACGATCTTCGCCCGGCTCTGGGCCGCGCGGCCGGAAGAGCACCGTTACGGAACAAAGTTGCTGGCGTGCCAGCTCGCGCTCGGGCGGTTCCAGGTGGCCCGTGGCACCCTGGAGCAGCTTCGCGCCAACCGGAGGAAATACGCCGCCGAGGCGGCCGCGCAGTTGAAGAAGAGGCAGGAGGAGCTGAAGGACCGGAAACCCGACGACCTGAAGCCCGGGGAGCAGATCGAGCTGCGCCGCCTTGCGGCCAAGGCGCGTCCGGCCACCGCGCCAATGCGCCAGATGGAAGCGACCCTGCTGATGGCCGAGGGCAGGCATGATGAGGCGGTGGCGATGCTCCAGGACCTGGAGAAGCTCAACCGCCGGGATCCCGGTTTCCACCTGCAACTCGGCCAAGGTTACCTGGCCTTGCGCCGTTTTGAGGACGCGGAACGCCGGTTCAAGCGGGCGCTGGAGCTCGATCCCGACAATGCCCAGGCGTTCCTCGGCCTCGCCCGGGTCGGCCTCGGCACGCGCCACAACTTCGAGGCGGCGAGCGATGCACTCGCCAGCGTCGGCCTGCTCTATCACAACCCGACCGGTCACTTCCTGCTCGGAGTCGCGCTGCACCGGCTCGGCCGCATCGCGCCCGCGGTCGACGCCTTCAAGGTCTGCCTGGCGCAGAATCCCAACTTCCTGCCGGCGCACCGGCGGCTGGCGCTGATCTACGAGGGCCGGCTGCAGGACCCGCAGAAGGCGGCGGCGCACCGGGAACAGATCAAAGCGGTGCTGGCGCGACGCCGCGCGCAACCTGGCGGACGCCCGGCTGATGCGAGCGGCCAACCGGCCGCGCCGGTTGTGGTTGCCGGCGACGGGGTCGCTCCGCCGGTTGTGCCGCCCGCCGCTTCGCCCGCGCCGGTTCCCGCTGCGAGCGAGGTTCCGCTCGATCCGCCGCGCCCGGACGCGCCGTTCATCACCGTCGTGTCCGGCCTGCCGCGCTCGGGCACCTCCCTCATGATGCAGATGCTCGCCGCAGGCGGGCTGCCGCCCCTGCACGACGGACACCGGCCGGCCGACGCCGACAACCCGCGCGGCTATTATGAGTTTGCGCGGGCCAAGAATCTTCGCGCCGACGCGGCCTGGCTGCCGCTGGCGCAGGGCCGGGTGGTCAAGCTCGTCGCGCAGCTGCTGCCGTTCCTGCCCGCCTCGATTCCGCTCGGTCCGGCCGGGAAAGTCGCGGGTGCGGGCGACAAGGGCGGGGACAAGGCGAGCCGGAAGCTCTTCGTCGCCCACTACCGCATCGTATGGATGGAGCGCGCGCTCGAGGAGGTGCTCGCCTCGCAGAAGGTCATGCTCGACCGGCACGGCCGCGAGGGCGCCGCGCTCGCACCGGAGAAACTGCGGGCAATCTACGAGCAGCAGCTCGCGCGCGTGGCGGAGATCGTCGCGCAGCGCCAGCTGGCCGTCCTGCGGATCCAGCACCGCGAGGCGATCCGTGACCCGGCGGGCGTGGCGGCCCGCGTGGCGGAGTTCCTCGGCCTGCCGCTGGATCACGCGGCGATGGCGGCGGCGATCGATTCGAAACTGCACCGGCAGAAGAAGGGATGATGGCGTTGCCCGGGTGCCGCGCGCTCCCAAGCCCTCACGGTTCGCGCCAGTGGGGATCACGGCGCACGAACGGCTTGACGCGTGCCCGGGACGGCCGCTATCAAATCGCCGCCCCAATAACTGCGTCCACGCTGCGTGGCCCACGCCCACGTCCACGTCCATGAAAAAAGGTCACCCGGCCCAAGCTTCACGTGCTCCCAAGCACCGTCGTCAGGAATTCGAGTCCAGCCTCCATGCTTACTCGACCGCGGGCAAGGCCGCCATGGCCGCCGGCGCCGCGCTGGGCGCCACGGCCGCCGGCCACGGCCAGATCGTCAACCTGACCGCGAGTTCGTTTTCCCCGGCGCCGTCGTTGTCCTTCACGCTCGATAACGTGAACCCCGGCCAGGTGGGCAGCCCCTTTGTCTCCGCGCATATCGCTTTTCACGTCAATTCGCTCGGCGCCAGCGCGATTTTCAAGGGCACCTTGAACAATCACACTTTCACCAACTCGAAAGAAGCGTGGGGTCGGGCGTTGATTGTAGGGGGGTCTAGTCTGCAGCTGGCGCATTCCAACGCCAACGTCGGCAATCTTGCGCTGCATGCTTCCGTGAAGGGTCGTGCCTTTGGCAGTGCTAGCGTGCTCTTGAAGACTCAAAGCACCGGGGCGCTCGAACAGAATTTCAAGGTTGGCGTCAAGAGAGCCGGATCTTTCAACGCCGGTGCCACGGGCTATGTCGGATTCCGCCGGGCGTCGTTTGTCTCGACCTCGGATTCGGGCCACCCGGGCTCGCATTACTATTACGGGTGGCTGCGGGTCAAGGTGACGGCCGATGGCAATGGCCGCCTCAATGGCATCATGTTCGTGGCGGATGCCAATGGTGTCTTTGGCGCCTACAACTCCGCCAAGGATGGAGCGATCAACGTGGGCGACGTGGCGGCCATTCCCGAGCCTTCGAGTGCCGTTGCCGGCCTCGGGCTGCTGGCCCTCGGTGCGGCGGGCGTCCGCGAGTTCCGCCGCCGGCGCCAGGCTGCGGCCTGATCCGGGACTGACCGGCCGTGGCGGCGCGGCCCGCCCACCGCTCCGACCTTGAGGCGACAGGGCGCTGGTTGTACCATGGCGTCGCCATGACAACCCATGCTTGCGATTCCTTCCGGGGCTGGCGCCGACATCCCCTCGCCACCGTCCTGCTGGCGGTGATGATCCAGTTTCTGGCCGGTTGTGCCGATACCAATGGGACGCCAGCGACCGGGGCGAAGCCGTCCGGGGCGAAGGCCGCCCTGGCGCCGGGTGTGCCGACCGGCGTGAAGGTGTCGCGTCTCGACCTCGGGGCGGACATTTCCGCGCTGGATGCACCGGAGCGCGGCCACTGGGCGCCGCTGCCGGTCTACCAGGAGAACGGCGTGGCGAGCGATGAGCTGGCAATTCTCGTGAAGCACGGCTGGTCCGTGTTCCGTTTGCGCGTGTTTGTGTCGCCGGTGCACGATGCGCCGAACAACACCCTCGAAGCCGCGATTCCGCTGGCCAGGCGCATCAAGGCGGCCGGCGCGACGTTTCTCCTCGACCTGCACCTGTCCGACACCTGGGCGGATCCGCAGCACCAGGAGATCCCCGTGGCCTGGCGCGGGCTCGACTTCGACGGCTTGGAGAAGCAGGTCGAAAGCCACTGTTTCGCCACGATCAAGGCCTTCAAGGAGGCCGGCGCGATGCCCGATTGGGTGCAGGTGGGCAACGAGATCACGCGCGGCACACTATGGCCGCTGGCGCAGCTCAAGGTGCCCGGCTCGGAACAGTACAACCCGCCGGGCGGCACCGATGAGGCGGTGCAGTGGGACCACCTGGTGCGGGTGCTGAAGGCCGGGATCCGCGGGGTCAAGGCGGCCGCCGGCGACAAGCCGCCACGGATCGCGATCCACATCGACAAGGGCGGGAGCTGGAAAGTGACGCAGTGGTTCTTCGACCATCTCGAGGCGGCGCATGTCGACTACGACATCATCGCGCAGAGTTTTTATCCCGAATGGAATCACGGGACCTTGGAGCAACTGTGGGAGAACATGCAGCAGTGCTCCGCGCGGTATCACAAGGACTTCGCGGTGGTCGAGACAGGCTACGGTTGGTCCCACGTGAAGGACAATCCCTCGATGCTCTGGCCGGAAACCCCGGAAGGCCGGCGGCAGTTCATGGCCGATGTCGTCAACACCGTCCGCCGCGATCCGCACGGCATCGCTGTCATGTACTGGGCGCCCGAACGCGAGGCGTGGAATGACGACGGCACGCCGGGGCCGGTGGTCTCGGTCCTGGATCACCTCGACGAGCTGGTTGCGACGCCGACGAGCCATCTGCCGGAGGCATTGCGACCGCAGCGGCGGTGAGCAGGGTTTGTTTTCGTAGGGCTGGACCTTGGTCCTGCCGCGCTCGCGGCAAATCATGCGATAACAGTTCGGCTGCACCAAGGTGCAGCCCTACGATCCGTTTCCTCTTGAAGTGACTGCGCGCGGGCCGGTTTAGTGGCGCCGTGCAGTCCACGGAAAACACCGCCGGCCTCGGCGGCAATGAGGTCAAGCGCCGCCACATCGTCCTGAAGGCGGTGCTGGTCGGCATCCTGGCCGGGGCGCTCGGCTCGATTTTCCGCCTGGCCTTGGAGAAGGGCGAGTACCTGCGGGACCACGTCATCGCGATCGCACCCGGGTGGTGGGGCCTGCCCGTCGCCCTCGTCGTCGGCGCGGTGGGAGGCGGGGTGGGCGTGTGGCTGGTCCGGCGATTCGCCCCGCACGCGGCCGGCAGCGGCATTCCGCATCTCAAGGCCGTGCTGCTGCGCGAGGCCGAGCCGGAGTGGAAGCGGCTGATCCCGATCAAATTCGCCGGCGGGGTGCTCAGCACGAGCGGCGGCTATGCACTTGGGCGCGAAGGCCCGACGGTGCAGATGGGCAGCGCCGCCGGCCACATGGTCTCGGAATGGTTTCACGTGCGGGCCGGTGAGGGCGAGCGCCGGGCGCTCATCAGCGCGGGCGCGGGCGCAGGCCTGGCCGCGGCCTTCAACGCGCCGTTGTCGGGCCTGATCTTTGTGCTCGAGGAACTGCACGGCAATTTCACGCCGGTGATGTTCATCGCGGCGTTCCTGGCGTCGGTGTCCGGTGACGTCGTCAGCCGGCTGCTGATGGGCGAGCTGCCCGTGTTCCACTTCACCGGCATGTCGTCGCCGGGGGTGACCACCCTGCCGTGGGCGGCGTTGCTCGGCGTCGGCGCGGGCATCTTTGGCGTGCTCTTCAACCGCTGCCTGCTGGCCACGCTCGACCTGCGCGAGCGGCTGCTGCGCTGGCCGGCCTTCGCCGTGGGGGCCGTCGTGGGCGCGTTCGTCGGGTTCATCGGCTGGGTGGTGCCGGGGCTGGCCGGTTCCGGCGGGCCGCTGGTGCAGCTGGCCCTGTCCGGCCGGATCGCGCTGACGCTGCTGCCGCTGTTCATTGTGGCGCGGTTCTCGCTCACGATGGTGAGCTACGGCTCCGGCGCTGCGGGCGGCATCTTCGCGCCGCTGCTGGTGCTGGGCGCGCTCGGCGGCGTGTGGCTCGGCAGCGGCGTGCACCGGCTGTTCGCGGCCTCGCAATCGCTGACGCCGCAGGTGTTCGCCGTGCTGGGCATGGGCGCCATGTTCACGGCGATCGTGCGCGCCCCCTTGACCGGGATCGTGCTGATGATCGAGCTGACCGGCAGCTACGATTTCATGCTCCCGCTGCTGGTGAGTTGCATGGCGGCCTACGGCGTCGCGGAGTGGCTGGGCAACCGGCCCATCTACGAGGCGCTGCGTGAACGCTCCCGGCAATCGATGCAGCAGCCGGCGCCCGGCGCGGAGGCGGCCTCGCCGGCGACGTGAGACGGCGGGCTCGCGCCGGGGCCATTTCTTCCGTTGCACCGGCGCGGGGATGCGCGAGATTAGCGTTCCATGTCCGCCGAACCGATCCGTTACTTTCACCGGAAGAAGCAGGCGCTCGAAACCGAGAACGTCTATGGTGGCGACTGGCTGCGCTGGACCTATGGGACCGCGCCGGGGCGACTGGCGCTTGGCCTGCTGGTCAAGCGGGCGATCGTATCGCGCTATTACGGCTGGCGGATGAACTGGCGGGCGAGCGCCAACAAGATCCTGCCGTTCATTGTCGACTACGACCTCGACGTCGACGAGTTCGCCAAGAATCCATTTTCGTTCAAAACCTTCAACGAGTTCTTTTACCGCGCGTTGAAGCCCGGCGCGCGGCCGATCGTCGCGACCGAGCACGCGGCGGTGCTGCCGGCCGACGGGCGGCATCTCGCGATCCCGGCGATCGACGCGGCGGCCGGGTTCTATGCGAAGGGCCAACGCTTCGACCTCAATTCCTTCCTTGGCGACGAAGCGCTCGCCCACGAGTTCGCCGGCGGCGCGATGGTGATCTCGCGGCTGTGCCCGGTCGATTACCACCGGTTTCATTTTCCCGTCGCCGGCACGCCCGGTGAGGCGCGGCTCGTCAACGGCTGGCTTTATTCGGTTTCCCCGATCGCGCTGCGCCGCAAACTCGGCTATCTCTGGGAGAACAAGCGGATGATCACGACCATCGATTCACCGCGGTTCGGGAAGGTCCTCATGGTCGAGATTGGTGCCACGATGGTCGGCAGCATAGTGCAGACGTACGTGCCGGGCCGCGCGGTGGCGAAGGGCGAGGAGAAGGGCCTGTTCAAGTTTGGCGGCTCGTGCGTCGTGACGCTCTTCCGGCCGGGATCGATCCGATTCGATGCGGACCTCCTTGAGTACAGCGCCGAAGGGGTGGAGGTCTACGCGAAGATGGGCGAGCAACTCGGGATCGCGGGCTGATTTGTAGAAGCGTGGGCGCGAGCTTGCTCGCGATGCCGCTGAAACCGCTCTTGCCGCCCCATCCGAACTCCGCAATCTGCACTCCGCAATCGACACGCTCGGGTGATGGAATGGCAGACATGCGGGTCTTAGAAGCCCGTGCCGCAAGGCGTGTGGGTTCGAGTCCCACCCCGAGCAAATTCGTTTGACGCGATGACGGCCGTTCGTCGGCGGGGTTCGGCGACCCCGCCCTACAATCAGGAAGCCGCCTGCCTGCGAAACGGGGGAACTGTGCCGGTCGAAGGGCGGCTCGAACCTCGGCGGTCCTTGACTCGAATTGGCCGGCGGCGACCTTAGGCGGCGCATGAGCCAGGCCGAGGACCACGCCACCGACACCAAGCACGCGACGGAGACGACCGTGATGACGATCCTCTGGTCGCTCAGCCTGTCGCACCTGCTCAACGACACGATCCAATCGCTGCTGCCGGCGATCTATCCGGTCCTCAAGGACAAGTACCTGCTGAGTTTCGCCCAGATCGGCACGATCACGTTTGTCTTCCAATGTACGGCGTCGCTGCTGCAGCCCATCGTGGGCTTCTACACCGACCGCAAACCCCAGCCGTTCTCGCTCGCGATCGGGATGGGCGCGACGCTTGTCGGACTGGTGATGCTTTCCCAGGCGCCGAGTTTCCACCTCATCCTCGTGGCCGCCGCGCTGGTCGGCATCGGATCGTCCGTGTTTCACCCGGAAGCCTCGCGGGTGGCGCGGCTGGCGTCGGGCGGCCAGCACGGGTTTGCCCAGTCGCTGTTCCAGGTCGGCGGCAACCTCGGCTCCTCGTTCGGGCCGTTGCTCGCGGCGCTGGTCGTGGTGCCGCACGGACAACACTCTATCCTGTGGTTCTCGGGCATCGCCCTGCTCGGCATTTACGTGCTCGCGCGTGTCGGCGCTTGGTACCGGAGTCACCTGCATGAGCAGAAGCGGAGCCCGGTGAAGCGCGTCGCGCCGCGGGTGCAGTTGTCACGCGGGCGGATCGCGCTGGCGATGGCCGTGCTCGTGGTGCTGGTTTTTTCGAAGTACATCTATCTCGTCAGCCTCGGCAACTATTACACCTTTTACCTGATCGACCGTTTTCACCTCACGGTCCAGGGCGCGCAATACGGCCTCTTTGTGTTTCTATTCGCCGTGGCGGCGGGCACGTTCATCGGCGGGCCGGTGGGCGACCGCATCGGGCGCAAGCGCGTCATCTGGGTCTCCATCCTCGGCGTGGCGCCGTTTTCGCTGCTCCTGCCACACGTCGGCCTGGCCGGCACCGTCGTGCTGACGGTGTTCATCGGGACGATCCTCGCCTCGGCGTTCTCGGCCATCATCGTCTATGCGCAGGAGCTGGTGCCCGGGAATGTCGGCCTGATCGCCGGCCTGTTCTTCGGGCTGGCGTTCGGCACGGCGGGCATCGCGTCGGCGCTGCTGGGCCGGCTGGCCGACCACACGAGCATCCGCTACGTGTTCGAGTTGTGCGCGTTCTTCCCGCTGCTCGGGCTGCTCACGGCCTTCCTGCCGGATCTCGAGCCGCGGCGGGGATGAGGCGGGATCAGCGATCCCGCCCTGCAATTAGGACTTCGGCCAGGGCTAAAGCCCGACCGACGCACATCGGACCCGGCGCGGATCCGCCGTCGCCAAGGCTATGGCCGGACAAAACGGAGTCCGCGCCCTACGGCTCGAGCCAGGGAAGCTTCTCTAGGTCGACGTTGCCGCCGGTGAGAATGACGCCGATCCGCCGGCGGGTGGCGTCGACCTTGCGTTCGCGGACGGCGGCGAAGGGCACGGCGGCTGACGGCTCGATGACCATGCGCAGCTTTTCCCAGAGCTCGCGCATGGCGGCGACGATGGCCTCTTCCGAGACGGTGACGATGTCGTCGACATACTCGCGGATGATCGGGAAGTTCTTCTCGCCGGTGCAGTTGGTCCGCAGGCCGTCGGCGATGGTGGCGGGCGTCGGGATCGAGATGCGCCGGCCGGCCCGGAAGGACTGCGCGACGTCGTCCGCCAGCGCCGGCTCGACGCCGACCACGCGGATGCCGGGCCGCACGGCCTTCGCCGCCACGGCGGTGCCACTGAGCAAGCCGCCGCCGCCCACCGGGCAAAGGATGAGGTCGAGTTCGGGCTGGTCCTCGAGCAGTTCGAGGGCGGCGGTGCCCTGGCCGGCGGCGACGCGGAGATCGTCGAACGGATGCACGATCGTCGCGCCGGTGCGGGCTGCGACCTCGGCGCAGGCCTTCTCGCGGGCGGTGAGGTTCGGTTCGCAAAACGTGATCCAGCCGCCGTAGCTGCCGACATTGTGGACCTTGGACGCCGGAGCGCCCGCCGGCATCACGATGTGGGCGGTGATGCCGCGCAATTGCGCGGCGCGGGCGAGGGCGGCGGCGTGGTTGCCCGACGAATGGGTGACGACGCCGTGCGCCGCCTCGGCATCAGTCAGGGAGAACACGGCGTTGCAGGCGCCGCGCGACTTGAAGGCCCCGGCGGCCTGCAGGTTCTCGCACTTGAAGAAGAGCTGGGCGCCGGCCGCGGCATCGAGGGCTTCGCTGGTCAGCACCGGCGTGCGCTTGATGAACGGGCGGATGCGCTCGTGCGCGGCGCGGATGGTCTCGATGGTCAGGGGCTCGGGCATCCTTGGCATGTCATTCTGAGCGCAGCGAAGAATCCAGCACGTTATTGTGGTCCATTGCCCGACAACCCGACACACCCCGTCGCTTTGCCCGCCGTCGTCAGACTTCGGCGCGGCAAGCGCCACCCCTCTTGCTAGAGGGGATCCTGACCTGGCTGGCGGCGTTCCCCTCCAGGAAGAGGGGTGCCCGGCAGGGCGGGAAGTGCAGGGATGCCAAGTGACAGGTTCGAGGCTGGCCTTCCTTTCGTTGGCGCATAGCTTGCGCGCATGACCGTCAAAAAGCTTCTCCACACCCGCATGCGGGTAAACGACATCGAGCGTTCCGTGAAATTCTACGAACAGGCCTTGGGGCTGAAGGCCTCGCGCCGGCACACCTCGCCGCGCGGCGCGCAGCTCGTGTTCCTGACCACGCCCAACAGCGACGAGGAGATCGAGCTGTGCCAGATGCCGCCCGGAGCGGAACCGGTCAAGGTGCAGCCCGACCTGATGCACCTCGCGTTCGAGGTCGATGACCTGGAGGCGTTCGCGGCCGGCCTCAAAAAGAAAGGCTTCGCGCTAAGCGACGGCCCGACGAAGACGGGCAGCGGCTCGGTGATCGCGTTCATCGACGCGCCCGAAGGCTACGAGGTGGAGTTGATCCAGAAGGGGAAATGACCTGGCTTGCCAACTGAGGGCCGGACTCCTGACCGGCCGCGGCTGGCCGGGAGGCCAGCCCTCCACGCGCCAACATGACCGAGGCAAACCGCATCCAAGGTTCCGGGGGGACTAGTTGGACCGCGGCGTGGCCCGACTTGCTCGCGTTCAGCGGGGGGTTGGCGCTCGCGTGGTTTGGCCACTGGGAAACGCGCGACCTCGTGTGGAGCCTCTGGCTCTCCAGCCTGCTCGTGGGCTACGCGATGATTGTCTGGTCGATTTTTGGCCCGGGAATCCGTGTCGCCATGCAGGCCTGGGGGGAACGCGACTCCTCGAACGGCGCGGCGGCCAGGGATCTTGCGGGCAGCGCGGTCATGCTGGTGGGCGGGTTGTTCCTGCTCGCATTTTTCACCGTTCACTTCGGGATGTTTCATTTCGTCCACTCGGTGTTCCTGAACTCCTTCTTTCCGGCCCAACCCGGGCTGAAGAGCTGGCCCGGTCCGGCGCTCTACTGGTCGGTATTGAGCACGTATTGGCCGTTTGTCCTCGTGGCCGCAGTGGCGGAACGCCAGGCGTTTCGCCTGCCGCGGGCGGATGACGCGGCGCCGGCCGACACCTCAGTGAAGGCGGCGGACGTCAACCGGCGGCTCGCGGCGGGCCGGGAAGGTTTCGGCGGCGTGATGGCGCCGTATCGGAACGTCGTTCGCCTGCACATGCTGATCTTCTTCTTCGCGTTCGCCCATTTCGCGAAGCTCGACAACTTCCTGGTCTACGCGATCGTCTACGCCGTTTATTTCTTCCCGTGGCGCATGCTGAAGAAGGTGTGAGGTATGAGGTGTGAGGTAGGAGGTGGGAGGCGGGAGGTGGGAGGCGGGAGGTGGGAGGCGGGAGGGAAGAGGAGGCGAAAGTGAGTTTCGTCCCCAGGCCTCATACCTCATACCTCATACCTCGTACCTCGTACCTCATACCTCGCACCTCACGTCTCATACCCCACACCTCAAACCTGTCCCCGCCCGTGGCGTCGCTCCCACGCGAAAAGGTACTGCTGGGCCAGGCCGGCGAGCGGGCCGAAGTGGGTCCGGCCGAAATGGGCGACCTGGGCGGGTCGCCAGCCGTCGAGGCCATAGCGGCGGGCCAGGGATTTCAGCACCCAGGTGTCGACGGGAAAGGCCTCGAGCCGGCCGGCGCCGAAGAGCAGCACGCAGTCGGCGACCTTTTCCCCGACGCCGGGAAGTTCGAGCATCCGCGCCTTCGCCGCCGGGTAGGGCAGGCCTTCGGTCTCGTCCAACCAACCCGGTCGGGCAGCCAGGAAGAGGGCGGTCTCGTGAATGAAGCGGGCCCGAAATCCCAGCAGGCAGCCGCGCAGGTCCTTCTCCGGGATCGTCGCAAGTTCGGCCCAGGTGGGGAGGCGGAACTGTAGGGCGGCATCGCTGATGCCGCCGTGCGGCGGGGTCAGCGACCCCGCCCTACAAACGTTGTTGCCATGGCGCTGCGCCAGCAGTGCGACCATTTGCTTGATCTGGACGATCTGTTTCGTCGCGCTGCAGAGAAAGCAGAGCAACGTTTCGCCAAAGGGCTGGCGGAGCAACCGCAGGCCCGGAAACGCGGTGATGCACGTGGCCAGGTGCGGATCGCTGCGCCACGGCAGCGAGTCCGTCAGCGCCGGCCAATCGGTGTCGGTGGCGAGCAGCCGCGCCAGCGCCGGCGCGGTCGCCTCGACCCGGTGCGCTGGCGCCCGCCATTCCAGCCGGCCTTCGTGCCGGCGCAGTTGCGCGACGTGCTCCGACCACGTGCCGGTCCAAACGTCATCGTTGGCGTGGGGGCGCCCTCCTTCGCCTCGGCTACGGAGGGTCGATGGTTCCAGTGAGCGGAACCATCGAAACGCCTGGCCGCCGTCGAGGATCTCGGCGAGCACGGCGGGCGGCAGCTCGATGCCGGGCGCGAACGCCTGCCAGTCGGACCACGGTCCTGGCTTCATCGCTCAGGAGCCGCCCGGCTTTTCCCAAAGATAACTGCGTTCGGTGGCGAGCGTCTGGCCGTCGGCGCCCTTGAGGGTCAGGCGCCAGGCGAGCGGGTCCGCCTTCGGGTCGACCCAGTCGGCCCCGGTCAGGCCGAGATTGAGCACCGTGTCGCCGGTGCCGAGCGATGCCTGGAAGGTGTAGGTCTGGGCGCCCGCGTTGCCGGCGCGCACGACATCGAGGGTCACGGCCACCGTCTGCGGCGCGGCCGGATTCTTCACGCGCACCAGAAAATAGTAGCCGCCGCGTTCGCCCGGATGGGAGCGGAGGACGACCTGGCCGCCGGTGTTTTCCTGGCCCGTGAAATATTCGGAGATTCGCTTGAAGGAAGACGCATTGCGCCAGCCGGGGAAGACGCGCACGATCATGACGTCGGCCGGCGGCGCCGCGAAGGCGACGGAGGCGAGGCCCAGGAGCAGGGCGAGCCGCAAACCACGATGGGCACGAGTCGACACGGGGGGATTGTTCTCTGCGGGGGGACGGGCAGGCAAGACCGAGTTTCGGTCTGGACCGGCCAAAGACCGGTCCTACTGCAGGCGAACCTTCTTGAATTGATAGATCCCGATGGCGGAAGGCTCCCAGCCCTTGACGGAGGGCTGGATGAGGTAAGTCCGGACCCCGAAGACCAAGGGAATGACGGGCGCTTGCTCGAGCAGGATCGCCTCAGCTTGTTGCAGGAGGGCGAAGCGGGCGCGCTGATCGACGGTACGGCCCGCGCGTTGGATCAGGAGATCGTACGCCGGATCACCCCAGCCGGTCCAATTGCTGCCACCGTCGCGGACGAAGAGTTCGAGAAAGGCGTTCGGGTCGGGATAGTCGGCCACCCAGCCGTTGGCGCCGACGGCATAGGCCAGGACCCGCTGGTTCTGGATCGAGGTCTTCTGCTCGAGCTGGGCGATGGTGGCATGGACCCCGAGTTCGCGCTCCCACATGGCCTGCACGGCTTCGACGATCTTGGGCTGCAGCTCGTCGTTGCGCACCTGCAGCTCGAAGGGCGCGAGTCCCTTTCCGCCCGGGAAGCCGGCCTCTGCGAGCAACTGCCGCGCCGCGGCGAAGTCGTCGGTCACGTGGGCGCTGGACTCGTAGCCGCCCAGGCCCGGCGGAACCAGCTGGAAGGCCGGGGCGTTCGAATCGTGCAGCAGGTTGTGGGCGATCGCGGCGCGATCGATCCCGAGCGCGAGGGCCCGCCGCAGCTTGGGATTGTCGAAGGGCGGGCGGGTGGTGTTGAAGCGAATGAAAAGCGTCTGGATGAAGGGATCGATCCGCAGCTGGCCGGGCGCGGACTGGCGGTACGCGGGGATCTTGGCGATCGGGAGGTTGTTGGTCAGGTGCAGCTGGCCCGCGCGGAACTCGCGCTCCTCGACATCCGGGTTTTCGATCGGGTGAAAGACGATGCCGTTGAGGTGCACCTTCGCCGCATCCCAATAGAGCGGGTTGCGGGCAACGGTCAGGTGCGCGTTGGGCACCCATTCCTTCAGGACGAACGGGCCGTTGCCGACGAAGTTGGCCGGCGTCAGCCACGGCGTGTCGCGGTTCGACAAGCCGCCGAGCCGGGCGAGGACGCGCGGGTTGACGGGATAGTAGGCGGCGTTGGCCAGCAGGAGCGGCAGGTAGGGCGTTGGGCGCTCCAGCGTGATAACGAGGGTGCGAGGATCGGGAGCCGCGAGGCCCAGCGCGGAGGCTGGCGGGAGCTTCCCACTGTTGAAGGCCTCGGCATTCTTGATCGGGAAGAGGAAATAGGCGTACGACGACGCCAGTTCGGGCGACAGCGCGCGGCGCCAGGAGTCGATGAAATCGGTGGCGGTGAGCGGTTCGCCATTGGACCAGCGCAGGCCGGGCCGGAGATGGACGGTCCACACCATCCCGTCGGGGGACGAGGACCAGCTTTCCGCCGCCGCCGGCACGGCTTGCGAGGTGCGCTCGTCGATGGCGGTCAGGCCCTCGAACAAGGCCGCGATGAGGCGCAGGTCGGTGTAGGCGTCGGCCAGGTGGGGATCGAGCGTGCCGGGCTCGGCGCCGTTGCCCACGTGCAGGATGCCCTCGCGGTTGCCCCGCTCCACGGCGGTCTCGCGCCGGCTGCACGCGACGGGCAACGCCAGCACCAGGAGCAGGAGGGGGAGGTGGCGCCAGTTCATCGCGGGCAGTAAAAGCCCTTGTCCGGCGCTGGCAAGGGGTGGCGCAAGAATTCTGTCGGCATTCCCTAATAAAGCCGGCATTCGTGCGTCATCGGAGCAGGAACGTGAACAACGAACCGAACCAGCCCCATGCCAGTCACGATGCCAGCTCCTGGGTGCGGGACGCCGTCGAACGGCACCAGGCACCCCTCCAACGCTATGCCACCCGCCTGCTCGGCGGCGACGCCGACCGCGCGCGCGATGTCGTGCAGGACACGTTTGTCCGGCTCATGGCCCAGCCGCCCGCTGACGTCGACGGCCACGTGGCGGAATGGCTGTTCACGGTTTGCCGCAACCGGGCGCACGACGTCATGCGCAAGGAGGGACGCATGAAATCCTTTGCCGACGGGCAGGTGGAGCAACTGACCGCCCCCGAGCCGCGGCCCGGCAGTTCCCTCGAGCGAGCCGAGCAGCACGCGGCCGTGCTCAAGCTCATCAACCAGCTGACCCCGAACCAGCAGGAGGTCGTCCGCCTCAAGTTCCAGAACGGGTTCAGCTACCAGGAAATCAGCCGCATCACGTCGCTGTCGGTGACGAACGTCGGCTTCATCCTGCACACCGCCATCAAGACGCTACGCCAGCAAATGGCCGCGCAAACGGAGTAAGACCCATGGAAGCGAACAAGATTTCACCCGAAGACCCGCGGCTGACCGCCTACGCCCTCAACGAGATGCCGGCGGCGGAGCGCGCGGAATTCGAAAAGCTGCTCGAGCAGGACCCCGCGGCGCGCGCCCTCGCCGACGACATTGCCGCCACCGCGTCGCTGCTGGCGGCGGCCTTGGAGGACGAACCAGTTGAAGCGGCACCCAAGCCGGCCCCGAAGCGCGAACCGTTGCCCAGGATCGTCCGGTTTCCCTATTGGACCATCTCCAGCCTGGCGGCCGCGTGCTTCGCCCTGTTCTTCATCTACTGGCAGCGGAACGAAATGATGCCGCCGGCGAAGCAATACATTGAAGTGCCGTTGGCGCCGCCAGCCGAACCGGCGGCGAACGCGGCCAAGACCGAACCGGCCTCCACCGAGGAGGCGACGAAGCTGCGCTACGACGACTCGGCCGAAGCCACCCGGGCCAGCGAACGGGACGCAGCGAGCCTCCGGCAGGCGGAAAAGGCGGCCGAATTGAAGAAGGACGCCGGCGAGGCTTTCCGGGGGGCGCCAGTCGCGGCGCCGGCGCCCAAGGTCGCGGCGGCGGACATTATCCGAGCCAGCCGCCCGGCCCCGGCCGGCCCCGTTCCGGCTCAAAACCAGGCGGCGCGGCCCGCGTCGGCTGCTGCCGGCACGTTGAAGGCCGAAAGTGAAGCCGTCGTCCTGAGTCCGTTTGAGGTCTCGGCACCGGCGCAATCCCGCGGCTATGCGGGAAGCTCCACGCTCGCGGGTAAGCGGGTGAACTCCGGCGTCACGTGGCGCACCGAGACGAAGGAACTTCGCGTGCCCCAGGCCCCGGCTCTCCGCGACGGCAACACCGAGGCCTACGCGTTCCGGCGGGACAACGACTACAAACGCGTCAAGGACGAGCCCCTCTCGACCTTTTCGGTCGACGTCGACACGGCCTCCTACGCCAACGTCCGGCGTTTCCTGACGACGGGCGAGCGTCCGCCGGCGGATGCGGTGCGCATCGAGGAGCTCGTCAATTATTTCCCCTACGATTACGAAGCGCCGGCGGACCCGACCCCGTTTGCAGCCCACCTGGAAGTGACCTCCGCGCCGTGGGCTCCCGCGCACCGGCTGGTGCGGATCGGCCTGAAGGGACGGGATATCGGCCAGGCGGCGCGTCCGCCCGCGAACCTCGTGTTCCTCCTCGACGTCTCCGGCTCGATGGACGAGCCGAACAAGCTGCCGCTGGTGAAACAATCGCTCCGGCTGCTGGTCGACAAGCTGCGGCCGGACGATCGCGTGGCGATCGCGGTCTACGCCGGCGCGTCCGGCCTGGCGCTGCCGTCGACCCCGGCTGCGCACAAGGCCGAGATCCTCGACGCGATCGAGCGGCTCGACGCGGGCGGCTCGACCAACGGCGCCATGGGCATCCAACTCGCCTACGACATCGCGAAGGCCAACTTCATTCCGGGCGGGATGAACCGCGTGATCCTGGCCACCGACGGCGACTTCAACGTCGGCGTGACGAGCGAGGGCGAGCTCGTCCGCCTCGTGCAGGAAAAGGCGAAGAGCGGGGTGTTCCTGACGGTGCTCGGCTTCGGCATGGGCAACATCAAGGACGCCACCCTCGAGCAGCTCGCCGACCAGGGCAACGGCAACTACGCCTACATCGACACCCTCGCCGAGGCGAGGAAGTCCCTCGTGGAGCAGGCCGGCGGCACGCTCGTCACGATCGCGAAGGACGTGAAGATCCAGGTGGAGTTCAACCCCGCGGTGGTGCAGGGCTACCGGCTCATCGGTTACGAGAACCGGTTGCTCGCCAAGGAGGACTTCAACAACGACCAGGTCGATGCCGGCGAGGTGGGCGCGGGGCACACGGTCACCGCGCTCTACGAAGTCGTGCCGGTCGGCGTGCCGATGCCGGACAATGTGCCGGACGTCGACGCCTTGAAATATCAGGCGGTTGACCGACCGCCGCCGGTCGTGAGCCGTAAGCCCCGGGCGGAATCCTTCCCGGAAATGCTCACGGTCAAGGTGCGCTACAAGGAGCCGGCGGGCGAGGCGAGCAAACTGCTCGAATTCCCGCTGCACGACACTGGCAAGTCCTTTGCGCAGGCGAGCGTCGACTTCAAGTTCGCCACCGCGGTGGCGGCCTTCGGGATGGTGCTGCGCGAATCGCAATACCGCGGCACGGCGACGCTCGACAGCGTGGCCGACTGGGCGCGGCAGGGGCTGGGCAGCGACGCCGGCGGCTACCGCAACGAATTCGTCGGCCTCGTCGCCCGCGCGCAACAGCTGTTGCACTGAGATCGACGCTTTGCAGGAGCCTGCAAGCAGGCTCCTACAATAGGGCGTCGGAAGAAGTGGAGTGACATGTCCCAAGGCGCAGCTGCAGGGGCGCGCCGGGTGCGCGCCCGAGCGTGGCCAAGCCACGCCCCTACAACGGGGAGCGGTTCGCAATTCAATGCGCAGGGGTCAACGCGTTCCACCTCGACCCGGATGCCGGCTTGCGTGGCGGCGCGGCGTCTGCAACGTGACCCATTCCATGGCAATATTCGGATCGATCGAGACGACGCGTGCCCAGCTGGCCATGCACCCGCGGCTGCCGCAAGCGTTGCGCTATGTCGCTAGCCTCGCTCAGCCTGGTTCACCCGAACGCGCCCGGCTCGATGCGCTGCGGGCCGGCGAGTCGACCAAGGTTGACCTGGGCGGCGGAATGTTCGCGATCGATGCCGCGTACCTGAGCAAAAGGCGGGCGGAGGTTTTCTTTGAAACGCATCGGAAGTACATCGACGTGCAGGCGGTGCTCGAGGGCGAGGAATCGATGGAAATCATCGACCGGTCCCGGCTGGCGGTGGATGTCCCGTACGACGACGAAAGGGACCTGGTGAAATACCAGGACGCCCGCGGCGCCTCGATCCTGCACGCCCGGCCGGGCGAGGTAGAGGTGTTTTTCCCGGAGGACGGCCACATGTCGCACGCGGTCGCTGAACCGGTGCTAGTGCGGAAAACGGTGGTGAAGGTGCCGGTGTAGGCCGGGCTTTACGCCCGACGTTCTGGCGGGGATAACATCGGCGCACCTGCGGATGAACTATCGGCACCACTTTCACGCCGGCAATTTCGCCGATGTCTTCAAGCATGTGCTGCTGCTGCGGCTGATCGCGGCGATGCAGCGCAAGGAGAAGGGATTTCTCCACCTCGACACCCACGCCGGCCGGGGCGGATACGATCTGAGCATGCCCGCGACCCTGCCGGAAGGCCGGGTGCGCGAGCCGGAGTTTCCGCAGGGCATAGGGCGCCTGTGGGAGCAGGCGGGATTGCCCGCGCCGCTCGCCGACTACGTTGCCTTGGTGCGCCGGTTCAACGAGCGGCAGGGAGTGCCGGCGCGGGAGCTCAAGTATTACCCGGGTTCACCCTGGCTGGCAAAATACGTCCTGCGTCCGCAGGACCGCCTGGCGCTCTGCGAGCTGCACCCGGACGACGTCGAGGCGCTCGAGTTTGAATTGGGCCGGGAGCCGCGGGTCAGCGTGCAGGCGGCCGACGGTTACAAGGCGCTGAAGGGCGCCCTGCCGCCGCCAGAGAAACGCGCGCTCGTCCTGGTCGATCCGCCGTTTGAAAGCCAGGGTGAGTTCGCCGCGATCCTGGGCGGCATCGATGCCGCCCTGCGCCGGCTGCCCGCCGCAGTGCTGGCGGTGTGGTACCCGATCACGGAACGAGCCGGGTCGGAGGCCTTCCTGCGCGAGGTGGCGGCGCGCCCGACCCCGGCGCTGGCGGCCGAGATGACGATCGCCGGGCCGCAGGCGGCCATGCGCATGAAGGGTTGCGGTCTGCTCGTCCTGAACCCGCCGTGGCGGATCGAGTCCGAAATCCAGGAGATCCTGCCCGAGCTGGTGCAGCGCTTGGGAACGGGCGCGGACGCCGCATCGCGCTGCACCTGGGTGGTGGCGGACCACTAGGGCGCACCCCGCCTCGGGATAGTGGATCTCCTTGTAGGAGCCTGCTTGCAGGCGAAACCGGATCGGCGACAACGTTGGTTCGCCGGATCGCCTGCAAGCAGGCGCCTACAAACCAATCCGGAACGAAAGCCAGGGGCGCGCCGCTCAGCGGTGCGTGATCCGCGTGGCGGTGAAGGGCAGGGGATCGAACGCGATCCGCGGATTCGTCAGGGCCGGTGCCTTGAAGACCGGCTTGTTCCACAGGATGTCGCGAAAGGCCGCCGGCCGCACCGCCGCAAACGCTGGGACCGACACGGCCAGCCGAGGCTTCAGGGGATTGTGCGGAAAGTGAGTCATGGTGTTAGGTTGGTCCGGCTTGGTCAGAGCCGCAGGTTCTCGGGTTTAAGAACCCTCGCAGGGCGGATTTGTTCCAAAAAAATGAAGGAAGCTGGCGCGCGCGCCTACCCCGAACGCGCGCGCCAGTCCCTGCCGGGGCTACGCCACCTGGCGCTGCCGCATCGGCGCGCTGGCCGAAACCAGCTGCTTTTTCGGCAACACGATGGTGAGCACGCCCCGGGTGATGGACGCCTGCAAAGCCTCGTAATCGAAGCTCACCCCGAGCCGCAGCTTCAGCTGGTAGTCGCGCTGCACGCTTTCGAGGTGCAGCGCCTGCCAGTTGGCGCGGACGAGATGGGTCTTGCGGGCGGTCACAAAGAGGTCGGGCCCTCGCGTCGTGATCTCGACGCCGCTGGCGTCGACGCCGGGCACGTAGATGACGAGCTTCAGCGCCGAGGAGAGGTCCATGCAGTCATAGTGCGGCGAGCGGAAGGCCTTTTTGGGCTCCGTGGCCGGGAAGCGACTGTTGTTCAAACGATGGATGATGGTATGCATGTTGGTTCCTTTCTCGTCGGTGGGACACCGCCGGGACTCCGGGAGCTGAAAGGGAAACCGGGTTACGGTTCGCTCAGCAGTGGCAGTCCTGGCCGGTGGGCTGTTTCAGCCAATTGGAGGCGCACGAGCACATAAGCACGCGACCAATCTGCGGGACCGCCTTCGTATGCGAAGTGCGGGCTCGCTGGGAGCGCTGCTGTTGGCGTGCTAGTGACATTGGCTGGATACGAGGCGGATCATGCAGAGCTTATGCCAGCCGCCAACGATATTCTCGCGCTATGACGAATCACCGCCGGCTGCGAATCGCCGGCAACTGTGCCGGCTCGCCAGCCTTGCGCAAGCCCTTGCCGCGGGCTAGTCTGCACTGCCATGAAACCCATGACCGACACGACCACCACTGTCGCGGAGATGCGACGCAAGGTCCTGAGCTTTGTCCACGAACGCGATTGGGAACAATTTCACTCTCCCAAGAACCTCAGCATGGCGCTCGCGGCGGAGGCGGGGGAACTGATGGAGCATTTCCTTTGGGCCGAATCCAAGGCGTCGCTGGCCGCCGCCCATGACCCGAAAAAGCGCCCGGCGATCGAGGCGGAGATCGCCGACGTGGTGATCTACGCCCTCGAGTTCGCCAACATCTGCGGCATCGACCTGGCGGCCGCGGTCGAGGCGAAGATGCAGGCGAACGCCCGGAAGTACCCCGTCGAGAAGGCGCGCGGCCGCGCCGACAAGTACACGGAGCTGTAGGGCGGGGTGGAGCCCGCGCTCCGTGCGGGCTGAAAGCCGCCTGTTGGCGGCGGGACGCCCTCGTCCCGCGGGTTGCCATGCGCGCTTGCGCCTCGCGGGGTGAGGGCACCCCGCCTCCCAATGCGGCCATCCTGCACGGAGTGCAGGTTCCACCTTCAAGACAATCGGCTCACGGCTTGCCGCCGTACGTCACGTAGTCGTCGAGATCCAGCCAGTCGAACCACGTCGCGATGTCGTCGCGGTGCGCGGCGTTCTTGCGATGCACGTCATTGAAGAACGCACGGGTGTCCGGCGGCGTCGGCGTCAGCTGCTCCATCCAGGCCGACCAGGCGGCGATCTCCGCCGGGTGGCGCTTCGGCTGGCAGTTGGCCATGACGTAGGCGAGGATCTCGCTGTCGCTCTTGCCCGCTTTTATCTCGGCGAAGAGGGCGTCGGGATTCAGCCCGGTGTAGGCGAGGAATCGCTGGTCGACCGGGCAGTTGTAATGGAAATCGCCCTGCTTGCCGGCCACGACGGCGCGCGCCTTGTCGATCAGGCGTGGCAGGTGGGCAAAGCCGCCCAGGCGGACGCGCGGGCTGCGTGGCGGATGGCGCGTCAGGTCCGGCGCGCTGAGATTCACGGCGGCGCCTTGGGCACCGGTGGGATTGAGGTAGGCGTTTTTGAGATCGGCCATGGTGGGATGTTGGGTTGAAAAGTCAGGGTTGGGGGATCTTGGGGCCGCTGTGACAGGCGCAACCCGGTGCGCAGCCGGCCGTCGGGGCTGGTGCGGCGGCTGGCGCGTTGCGCTCCCCGACGCCCATCAGGCCAAAGCCGCCCGTGACGACACGCCGGACCGGCTCGCCGGTATCTGGATGCCGCCGCAGCGGGGCGTCCTTCATGCTCTGCACCACCTCGAACCGGCGGGACGAGCCGCCGGGCTTTGCGGGGATGGTTTCGTAGACGTACGTGGCCACGCCGTCATCGAAACAAAGCCCGCGCACTTGTCAAAGCGACCGGTGACTACCAGCCGGCCCGAAGCTCCTCCGGGGTTCGTCCCATGGCGCGGAGTGTGCGCAGGGCGAGGGCATCGTGTCGCTTGGCGAGGCGGACGCCGTGCTCGTCGTGCACCAGCGGGCAATGAAAGAACTGCGGCGCCTTCAGTCCCAGCGCGCGGTAAAGGAGCAGCTGGCGGAAGGTCGACCGGACGAGGTCGGCCCCGCGCACCACCTCGGTGATGCCCATGGCGGCGTCGTCGACCACGCAGGCGAGTTGGTAGCTGGGCACATCGTCCTTTCGCCAGACGAGGAAGTCGCCAAAATCCCGGCCCGCCACGGCTGCCTGCGGCCCGAGTGAGCCATCGATGAAGGCCAGCTCGGTCCCGTCGGGCACGCGATACCGCCAGTTGGTCGTGACGCGCGGCCCGAGCGGCGGCAGTGGCGTGCCCGGCGGCGGCCGAAACGCGGGCGGGTAGACCGGCTCCTCCGTCTCGTCATGCGGGGCGCCGGCGGCGGCAACGACGTCGCGACGCGAGCGATGGCACGGGTAGATCGCCCCGGCGGCGTGCAGGCGCTCGAGCGCCGCCCGGTAGAGTGGAATCCGCTCGGATTGCGACACCATCGGCTCTTCCCACCGCAGGCCGAACCACGCCAGGTCCTCGCGCATGGCGGCCACGAACTCCGGCCGGCAGCGGGCCGTGTCGAGGTCGTCGTTGCGCAGCGCCAGCCGGCCGCCGGCGGCGCAGGCTCGTTGCTGGGCGGTCCAAAAGGTCCGCGCGTGGCCCAGGTGCAGCAATCCGGTGGGGGAGGGCGCCAGGCGGCCGCGGTAGTCCTGGGGAGGGTTTTTGACCACGGATGACACTGATGAGCCCGGATGGACCCCAAGGCACGGCAGAAATATATCAGTGCCAAGCCGGGCAATCCGTGGTTGCTGGAAGGGTATGAGGTCCCTCTGTGTTTATTGTTCGTCCAGCGACCGCCTCGATGCCCGGTACTATGAGGCGGCCGCGCGCGTCGGCGAAACCATCGGCCGCCGGGGCTGGACGCTCGTCTATGGCGGCGGCAAGACCGGCTCCATGGGAGCCGTGGCCCGCGGCGTGAAGGCCCAGGGCGGGCGCGTGATCGGCGTCATCCCGGAATTCATGAAGGAGCGCGAACTGGAGTTCACCGAGGCGGACGAGCTGATCTCGGTGCTCACGATGCGCGAGCGCAAGATGCGCATGGAAACCCGGGCCGACGCGTTCCTGGCGCTGCCCGGTGGGTGGGGGACGCTGGAGGAGCTGCTGGAAATCCTCACGCTGGCGCACCTCGAGGCGCTGCACAAACCGGTCGTGATTTTCAACCAGGACGGGTACTACGACGACCTGCTCCGGCTGTGCGACCGGATCGTGCGCGAGAAATTCATGCACGCCACCATCCGCGGCAAATTCGCGGTGGCGACCACGGTCGAGGCCATTTTCCCGCTGATCGAAAACTGGACCGACCAGCCTGGCGACGCGAAGTGGTTCCAGACGCGGTAGGCGGGGGAGGCGGGGTGCCCTCACCCCGCGAGGCATGGCCGGCGAATTCGATCAAGCGGGGTGAGGGCACCCCGCCTCCAGCCCGTTACCGATATAGCGAAATCAGGTCCTCGGTGCGGACCCAGCCGGCCTGGCCGCCCTCGAAACGCAATTTCGTCCAGCCGAGAAAAGTCTTTTCGGCGACGGCGATCGACCCGGCCGAGAGCGGCGAGGATTTCTGCGTCGTGTCGGCATCCGTCGGGATGCTGCGCAACGTGGAGGCGCGCCACACCATCGCGGCGCCCGGGTCGGCCAGGAGACCGTAGTCGCGCAGGCTCAGGGTGGCCGCGGCGGCCAGCAACACGGCGAGCAGGCTCGCCGTCAGCGCGAAGGGACGGGCCCACGAGCCGATCCGCTTGTAGCCCTGCAGCAGCAGCAGGATCAACGCGGTCGCGAGCAGCAGCGCGGCCACGACGATCGCGCCCTGCCATTCGGCCGGGGTGGCGAGGCGCACGAGCTTGAACCGGCCCTCGCCGCGCGAGAGGTCAACCAACAACGGCGGCGCCATGCCGGAACGTTGCAGGCCGAGGGCGAGGTCCCAGCGGGTGATGGGCGAACGGGAATCGCGGAGGAACGCACTGGTCCAGTATGCGGCCGCCTCGGCCCATCGGTCCTGCTGGGCCAGCGCGAGGCCGAGGTTGTGACGCGCCGTCCAGTCGGCGGGCGTGGTTGCGGCCGCCCGGCTCCAGCTGGCTTCGGCGGCGGCAAAATCCCCGCGCCGGTAGGCATCGGTCGCGGCCTCGGCCCGGCCGGACACGGGCGCCAGGGCGACCGCCAGGACCGCGAGGAAGGGCAGCAGGTTGCGGGCGGCAAGAAGCGACGACGGCGGCCAACCCGGGACCCGGACCGCCTGCAGGGCGCCCTCGGCGCGGACCATCCAATCCGCGGGCAGCTGCGGTTCGCGGCTGTGGAGCGCACGGTCGGTCTCGGACCACAGCCTGGCCCAGGCGGGGGCCGCTCCAGGCGAGCGCCGGCTGACGCAGCCGTGGACCAGGGGCGTGCCGGGAGCCGCATGGGGTATCTCCCACAGGGCAGCGACCTGCTGCTGCCAGTCCTTCAGGAGCGCCTGGCGCACCTCGGGCTTGGTGCCATGGTCGCGGATCGCCGCGAGGGTCGCCGCCAGTTTCGCGCGGGCCTCGCGCCGCCGCCGCTGGGGATCGTTTTGCCGGGAGCGCAACCCGGCGAGCACCAGCCAGGCGACGAGCACGCTGGCGACCGCCGCGGATATCGCGACCAGGACGAGCAGGCGCATCGGCAGCGGCGCCGGGCCCCGGGCGGACTCCGGCAGCGGATCCCGCGGCAGGTTCTCGGGCGGAGCCGGGGCCACCGCGGTGGGCAGGTTCGGCGCGGGCGCCGTGGCCGCGGGCGGATTCAACGAGAATTGGACCGGGCCGCTCGTGTTGGCCGGCGCGGTCGCGGCCGGAGCGGCGCCGCCCACGGTGATCGTGACCGGGTCGGTCGCGACCGTCTTGTAGGCGCCGGCCTTGGTGTCGAAATAGGTGAAGTGAACGGACGCCAGCCGGTACGTGCCGGGTTTTGTGGGCACGAGCACCACGTCCTCGCTCAGCGTGCCGTCGAACAGCGAGCCATCCTTCATGGCGCGCTTGGATTTCGGCTGCACGACCTGGAAGTCGTTGGACACCTCGCGCTGCGGCAGACCGCCTATGTCGGGCCAGTTGCCCGTGCCGCCCAGCTCCAGCGTCCAGGTGACGGGTTCGCCGACGGCCGCGGACGTGGGCACGACCTTGGACGTGAAGGTGAATTCGCCGACGGCCTTCGAGAAGTCGGCCGGGGCCGGCGGCAGGGGCTTGATGGTGAGGTCGAGTGGGTTGGTGTTGAGCTGGCGCTGTTCAACCGTCGCCTGCGAAAAGATGCCGAATCCGGTCTGCCCCACCATCAGGTTGATCATCTGGCCGGCGGGCTTGATCGAGAAGGTGCCCGGCTGCTTGGCATAGGCGCGGGTGGACTGGGTGGAGATCACCCGTCGTTCGCCCCGCACGAGTGTCTCGCTCGGATCGGGCTTGGTCCAGTCCTCGGCGACGAGCGGGGCCGGCTGCCATTCGATGTTGGAGGCGAGCGAGTGAAAATAGCGCCGTACCACGCTGAGGTTGTAGACGATCGGAAAGACCTCGCCGGCCCAATAGGTGTCCTTGTTGGTGGTCAGCGTGGCGCTGGAGATGTCATCGACCGACAGCCCGGAATTGCCGACAGGGGCATTGCCCACCGAGTAGGTGGCCGCCGCCACGCGCAGGGTGCCCTTGTCCGTCTGCACGGTGAAGGTTGGGATCGAAATGTCGCTGCGCTTGCCGGGCCGGACCGGATAGACATACGAAAATGTCCGGCTGACCTTGAAGTTGACGATGCTGGTCTGGCTGCTCTGCGACGGCCGGCCGAATTCGAGGCCATCGACCTGCGGGAGACGCGGTTCGCCGTCCGGCTCGCAGTCCTCGAAGACCAGCGAGAGCTCCGAAACCTGGTTGAAGCCGAGCTGGCCGCCCGGCGGGTCCCAGTGGACGGATTGGGCCCGGGCTCGAAGGGGTAGGCAAGAAAGCAGGATCCAGGCGGCTAGAGCAACGAACACACCCCGACGCTTCATGCCACCCCTCTTGATAGAGGGGAGTTCTTTTGCCGTGGTTCGAATCTTCCCGTTTAGGCGGGAAGCCCGAAGGGCGGAGAGTGGAATCAGAGTCATGAAGGGGAGTAGATCGCCATCACCAATCCTTGCCGACCGGCTTGGGTTTTTCCTGCTGTCCTTGGAGGATTTGCTGGAGCTTGGCGGGTGAATCCTGGTCGCGCACTTGTTCGAGCTTCTGCAGCGGCATGGCGAGTTCCGGGTCCGTGGGGTTCTCGTCCGCCTTGTGGTCCTGCTGGCCGCCGACCTTCTGCGTGCCGGGCTGGGGCTGCTCCCTTCTCGGCTGGGGCTTTTGCTCCTTCTGGTCCTTCATGTCACCGAAGGCATCCTGTTTTTGCTGCTGGTTCTGCTGCTGTTGCTGCTCCTGCTTCTGCTGGTCGGATTTCTGTTGTTCGGAGTTTTGCTGCTGCGGTTGTTGCTGGTTCTGTTGGTCCTGCTTCTGTTGCTGGTTTTGCTGCTGCTGTTGCTTTTGCTCATCTTGCTTTTTCTGGTCCTGCTTCTGATCCTCCTTCTTGAGCAGGTCCTCAAGTTCCTGGCGCAGCTTCGGCCAGTCGGCCGCCGTGGCCTCGAGTTTTTCGCCCACGTCGACCGCCTGCAAGGCGTCGCGGATGACCTTCTCCTGCGGCGACCGCTTCATTTCCTTGAAACGCTGGCCGTAGGTGATCGTGGTTTGCGCCATTTCCGAGCAGTCCTTGGCGGAGAGCGAGTCCTGGCCCGACAGGCGGGCCACGGTGGTCGAGAGCGGCTTGGCAATCGTGTCGGCGGGCGATTCCTGGGCCCGGGCCGCCGGGGGCCGGGCGAGGAGACCCGCAACGAGGAGCAAGCTGGCGACCGCCGTGGTCGTCGGTCGTGCGGCGGGCGCGCGGCGGCCGCGCGGCTTCCCCAGCGGCAGGGCGCGCTCGCGCGGCCGGACGGGGAACTCGGCCCAGTAGCTGATGAACAGGAGCAGCAGGCCGGGGGCGAGGAACCACTGGAAGCGCTCAATCTTGCGGGCGGTGTTCTTCTCGGAGAAGTCGCCCTTGCGGCCGGCCTCGACGGTCTTGTGCAGCAGGCCGGCCAGGTCGACCCAGGCGCTGGCGTCGGTGTACGCGCCGCCCGTGACCTGCGCGAGCTCCTGCAGCGTCGAGCTGTTGAGACGCGACAGGACAACGGCGCCGCGTTCGTCCTTCACGAAGCCGCCGCTGGCGTCCGGGATGAACGCGCCCTGGCTCGTGCCCACGCCGAGGCCGATCACGCGGATGCCCTTGGTCTTGAGGGAATCGGTCAGGCCCTTCCAGTCATCGTCGGTGCTCTCGCCGTCGCTGAGGACGATCAGGTAGCGGTCGGCGGTCGAGGTGCCAAAGGCCTGGATCGAGGTCTCGAGCATCGCCTTGTAGTTGGTGCCGCCCTCCGGCAGGTAATCGGGCGTCATCGCGGGGAGAAACTCGCGCAGGATCTCGTAGTCGGAGCTCAGCGGGCTCTGGAGGAACGCCGTGCCGGCGAACAGCACCAGGCCGACGCGCTCGCCCTTCAGGCCGTCGAGCAGCGACTGGATGAGGAGCTTGCTGCGATCGAGCCGCGACGGCTTCACGTCCTGCGCCAGCATGGATTTCGACAGGTCGACGGCGATGAGCACCTCGCGTGACTGGTCAAAGACCTTCTCCTCGACGACGCCCCACTGGGGCCGGGCCAGCGCGATGATGCAGCAGGCGAGCCCGAACCACAGCCAGATGCGCGGGCGGGTCTCGGCCGTGGTGTGCCGGGTGCCGAGCGACACGTCGAAGGCGCCGGCCCAGGCGCGGGCGATCTTCGGGAAGGTGGCGGCGGCACGCGCGGTGTGGCGGGCCAGCTCCCAGGAAAACAGGAGCACAAGCGGGGCGAGCAGCCAGAGAAGGTGGGGCTCGTGGAAAGTCATGCGGTTTTGCCGGGTAGGGCCGGACCGCCGGGCCGGCCGTCCGCCCGCGGCGCGCCCAGCGGTCGCGCCCGACCACGCCGCGGCAACTGCGGCGGCAGGGCCAGCAGGGCGCCGAGGAAAAGCAGGACGGCGCCGGGGATGGCGAACCAATGGAAAAGCTCGGTCGTGAGCAGGTAGGACTTGGCCTGGAATTCGATCTTCTTCGCCTGGTCGATCGCGGCGAAGGTCTTCTCGATGGTGTCGGCATCCGCCGCGCGGAAGAACTTGCCGCCAGTCTCCTCGGCAATCCGGATGCACGCGCCTTCATCGAGATCAGACAGCCGCCGGCTGTAGCCGACCTTGTTGCCGTTGTCGTCGAACGCCGGCATGAGCACGAGGCCCTCGCGGCCGACGCCGATCGTGTACACGGGGATGCCGCGGGACTTCGCGATCTCGGTCGCCTGGTCCGGCGTGAGCAGCCCGCGGTTGTTGGCGCCGTCGGTCAGGAGGACGATGAAGGCGCCCTTCCGCTTGTTGCCTTCCTCGCGGCCGGCCTGTTCCAGGCGGGTCAGCGCAACCCCGAGCCCATCACCGATGGCGGTGCCGTCCTCAATCATGCCGATTTTCAGCCGGGCGATCTGGCGGGCGAGCCACTCGTGGTCGAAGGTGAGCGGCGCCAGGGTGTAGGCGCGCCCGGAGAACACGACGAGGCCGATGCGGTCGCTGGTGCGGCGGTTGATGAAGGCCTGGATGACGGGCTTGATGGCCTGCAGGCGGTTGATGCGCTCGTTGTCGCGCTCGTAGTCCTCGGCGAGCATCGAGCCGGAGAGGTCGATGGCGAGCATCAGGTCATAGCCTTGCTGCTTCACCTCGCGCTTGTCCTCGACCAGTTGCGGCCGGGCCAGGGCCATGACCAGCAGCACCAACCCGGTCATGGCCAGCGCGGCCGGCCAGCGGGAGGTCGGGATCAGCGACGGCCGGTGCCAGGCGGCCGCAAACGGCACGACCAGCACAGGGGCTCCCCGCCGGCCGCGAATCCAGATCACCAGCGGCACGAGCAGGAGCGCGAGGAGCCAGAGCGGATCGTGAAAGGTATAATCGCCGCCAAGGGCGGCGAAGTGACAAGTGACAAGTGGCAAGTGCCAGGAACTGGAAGCGAGCGGAAGCATGCGACTTGTTACTTGGTACTTGAGACCTGGAACCTCACCGCCGTCGTCCCGCGGCCATGCGGGCATGGAAGAAGCGCACGAGCGCATCGAGGCGCTCCTCATCGGTGCGGACCACGAGGCGGCTGAGCGGCGCGGGGAAGAGCTCGCGGAACGACTGCTCGCGGAGCTTCACCCAGTCGGCATGGGCGGCGCGCTGCGCCGCCGAGGTGCCATTGAGCGTCACGAGCCGGCCGCCCACGGGATCGTAGGTCGTGAGCGTCCGTTCGAACGGCAGCTCGCGCTCCCAGGGGTCGTCGACCCGGAAGCCCATCGTCTGGTAACGCCGCGTGAGCACCGACCAGCCCTCCGGTTCGACCCGCGGGGGGAAATCGCCCAGCCAGATCAGGATGCTGTGGCGCGGCGCGGCGCGGGCCAGCAACCGCCAGGGAATGAAGTTGGCGGCGGCCGGCGGCACCGCCTCGAGCTCCGGAGGCAGCTGGCCCAGCAGCGTGGCGGCGAGGTGCAGGATCTGGCCGCGGCCGCGGACCGGCTCCTTCAGGAGGTAGCCGCCGGGCGCGGCGTGGAGGAACCCGACGCGGTCGCGGTTGACGGCGCCGAGCATCATGACGAGGCCGGCGAGTTCCATGAGCGCCTCGCGCTTCGACTGGGCGCCCGAGCCGAACTGCAGGCTGACGCTGTCCTCGAACACGAGCAGCAGGGACACCTCGCGTTCCTCGATGAACTTCTTGCGGTAGGGCTCGCCGAGGCGGGCGGTGACGTTCCAGTCGATGTCACGGATGTCGTCGCCGAAGGTGTACTTGACGACCTGGTCGAATTCCATGCCGCGGCCGCGGAAGGCCGAGCGGTACTCGCCGCTCAAGACGTTTTCCACCGCGTGGCGCACCCGCCATTCCAGCTGGCGCAGCAGCGCGAGTTGGGAAGTCACGAGGGAGGTGTGGTCCTGGACGGTGGAAGCCATGGCTCAGCAAAGCTCCAAATCCCAAGCTCCAACCTCCAAAAAAATCTCAAGCGCCACTGACCAAAAACCAGCGGCGGCCGCAGGTTGGTGGTGTGCTTCGTTCATTGAGGCTTATCTGGAGCTTGGATGTTGGCGGTTGGCGTTTTCACACCTTGCCCGGCACCTGGGTACGGATCAGCACCTGGTCGAGAATCTTGTCGGAGTTCAGGCCCTCGGCCTCGGCCTCGTAGGTGAGGCCGACGCGGTGGCGGAGCGCGTCGTGGAAGACCTCCTGCACGATCGCGGGCGAGACATAATCGCTGCCGCGCAGCCAGGCGAGGGCGCGGCCGGCCTGGAAGAGCGCGAGCGAGGCGCGCGGCGAGGCGCCGAAGTTGAGCAGCCGCTTGGCGCCGCCGGCGGTGCCCTCGGCTTGGGCGGCGAGGTCGCGGGAGCTGCGGACCAGGGCGAGGATGTAGGCCTGGACCGCTGGCGAGACGTGGATCGTGTCGACCTGGGTGCGAAGGCTGAGGAGTTCCTCGCCGCTCGAGACGGCGGCTACCTCGGGCTGGCGCGTGACCTGGCCCCACATATCCATCATCTGCGCCTCCTCCTGTGCGCTGGGATAGTCGACCAGCAGCTTGAAAAGGAAGCGGTCGGTCTGCGCCTCGGGCAGCGGATAGGTGCCTTCCTGCTCGACCGGGTTTTGCGTGGCCATGACGAAGAACGGGCTCGGCAGCCGGTGGGAATTGCCGCCGATGGTGACCTGGCGCTCCTGCATGGCCTCGAGGAGGGCGGACTGGACCTTCGCGGGCGCCCGGTTGATTTCATCGGCAAGGACGAGGTTGGCGAAGATCGGGCCCTTGTGCGTGGTGAAGCCACCGTCCTTGGGCGAGAAGATCATCGTGCCGACGACGTCGCTTGGCAGGAGGTCCGGTGTGAACTGGATGCGCTCGAACTGGACGCCCAGGGCCGCGCCGAGCGACTTGATGAGGAGCGTCTTGGCCAACCCGGGCATGCCCTCGAGCAGCACGTGGCCGTTGGCCAGCAGCGCGACGAGCATGCGCTCGACAATGGCTTCCTGGCCAATAACAGCCTTGCCGATTTCAGTGCGAAGTTTCTGGGACCAGGTGGGACCGTTGATCATGGGGAAAGAAGGAGCCCCAAAGTAAGGGCGGACAAGTGCCGAGGGGCAAGCCGCATGCAAAAGGCCGAGGCCGCCCCGGGGATGGGGGTTTGTTTGACTGCGGAAAGGCGGCTTGGTTTCACTCGGGCCGGCAAAAACATGGCTGAATTCCCGGACATCCTCGAAGCGGCGCTGCGGGCGCGTTTTGTCTCGCTGGGCGTGCGGCCTGGCGACGTAGACGAGCGCTTTGTCCGGGGGGCCGGCGCCGGCGGCCAGAAGATCAACAAAACCTCGTCCACCGTCTGGCTGCGCCACCGGCCGACGGGCATCGAGGTGCGCTGCCAGCGGGAGCGGAGCCAAGCGGTGAACCGGCAGCTCGCCTGGGTCGAACTCGCCGAGAAGTTGGAGGCCCGCCGGCGCGACGCCGCCGGGGCGGCCCGGGCGGAGCGCGAACTCGAACGGCGCCAGCGGCGCCAGAAGTCCCGCGGCCAGAAGCTGCGGATGATCGAAGCCAAGCGGCGTCGCGCCGGGCACAAGTCATCCCGCGGCCGCGTGCGCGACGATGGGTGACCGCGCCGTGGTAGCCGCGGCTATTTCCAAAGCGTGAAGTTCCACGTCACCACGACGTAGCCCAGCAGGTGATGCGGACGGGCATTCGTGCGATAGACGGCCGGGTTGATCGAGAATTCCGGCGTGAAGTTCCAGGTGAACCCCACCGTGGCCGAGCCGGTGGAGCCCGATTGAAAGTCAGCTGAGAAAGCGAGCTTGTCGGAGACGGTGTGCTTGTAGCCGAGCAGCAGGGAGGACTGACCGTTTGCCTCCAAGCCACCGGCAACATAGTGATCGGAGTCATTATAGTAACCGTATTCGAGGACCGGCTGGGCGCCGCCGCCACGCGTGGACCAGTTGACGACGCCGGCCGTGAGCAGGTGCGGCCCATCCTGCAGCAGGTTGAACTCCGCGGCCGCGACGCTCTCGTCCGGCTTCAGGCCCTGGAAAATGCCCGCCTCAAACCGCGGCGTCACGCCGAGTTCGAACTGGATTTCCTGGCTGTTGCCGATGGTCGCGTGCTGGGCCTGGGCGCTGACGGCGAGCACGCCAGCCGGCTGGATGTCCGGCGTCACGATCTGGTTGAGGCCGACAATGGTCGCCCGGAGCCCGGCACCCGGGACCAGGGCGAGCAAAAGAAGCAGGGTGCCGCCGCGGAGTGGACCCGCGGAAAGAAGGCGTGGCATCGCGGCAGTTTCGCGGGCTGGGTCGGAGGGGCGAGTCAATTCAGGGCATGCGCCGAACTGACCGGGTTAAATTGTCGTGACGCTTACCGGGGCGGCGGCCGCTCAGCGGCGGGTCAGTGCGGCCACGACGAGCAATGCGCCGGCGGCCAGGACGGCGTTGGCTACCTTGCCGGCGTGGCGCGTGAACCAACCAGGCGGGCGCTCCATCTCGCCGCCGCGGCCCGCGGCCGCGGAGGTGCGCGCGTCGAGCAGGTGTTGGCGATGGCGCGCCAGGCGGCGACGGGCATCGGAGGCAAAGCCGCGCAGGACCAGTCCCGCGATGACAAGGGAAAAGCCAGCGGCGAGCAGCGTCTCGCGGTCCATCACGGAAGGAATTCCACGGGGTCGCCCACGCGAATCGAGCCGCGCTTGGTCTCGTGGATGAGGTTGGTGCCAAAAATCACGTCCGTTGCATCCCGCGGATCGCGGCGAAACGTCGCGAGGGTCCGCAGCGGCTCCTTGCCGCGTTCGCCGGTGCGCTGGTCGGTGGTCGTGATGACGCAGCGCGCGCTCGGACCGGCGCTGCGCAGGATGATGTCGCCCACGCGCGCGCGGGACCAGCGGTCCTCGGCGAACGCCTCGCAACCGGCGATCACGAGGTTCGGGCGGAATCGATCCATCGGCACGGACTCGCCATTGTTCTCGAGGATGCGATTGTTGAGGTCGGCGAGGGACGCTTCGCTGATCACCAGGACCGGCACGGCATCGGCAAAGGTGACCAGATCGCCCGGGCGGGCGGCGGCCTTCAGCACCGGGCGCGAGAATCGTTCGCCGATGCGGACCAGCCGGCAGGCGAAACCGAGGAATTCGCTCAGCCATGTTGCGGCGGGTTCGCCGCAGTCCTCCGCCTGCAGGCCTTCGCTCTTCCAGACGCTGACGGTGCGCAATGGCGCCGCGGGGTCGGACTCGGTGGGTACGTCGATCGTGCCCGCTCCGTCCGCGGAGAGGGTCAGCGTGCCGTGGTGCAGCTTGGTGGCGATCCGCGCCATCCGCGGCGCGGCGCGCTGCGTCTGGAATTTTCCATGGGCATCGACGACGAGGAAGCGCCGGTCACCGACAAAACCGAGCGCATCGACTTCCGTTTGCGGCACGGCGTAGCCGCGGAGCGATTTGACGGGGTAGATGAACAGGCCGGAGACGTGCATCGGAGACCAAGTAGTGAGCAGTGAGCAGTGACCAGTGAGTAGCGGGTGGCGATTACCCGGTAGCGAGTAGAAAATCGGCGGAAGTGGCCTCGCGCAATGCTCGCTAGTCGCCGACGGGGTACGGCGACCCCGCCCTACATTTTCCGGCGATAGGTCGCCAGGTAGTGCTGCACGCCGGCCGTGGTGGTGAAGGACGTCGGCACGGTGCCGTCGAGGCCGTAGCAGACCCGCAGGCGGTCGCCGGCGAGCTGCAGGATGCACGGGATGACGCGGCCGGCATTCGGCCCGCGCGTGCCGGTGAGCGTCAGGGCCGGCCCCTGAAGCACATAGGTGCCTTGGTCGGCGACCTGACCGGCGAAGCGCACGGTGTAATTCGAATCGGTCAGCTCCAGCTCGACGCGCAGCGACAGCATCTCGGGCGCATCCTCGCCCGCGAGCTCGGCCTTGATCATTTCCCAGCGGCCGACGAGCGGCAGGCTCATGCGTCCGGCGCCTTCAGCTCCGGGGCCGTGAGGGCCTTCGGGGTTTCGTCGACGAGCCGTGGTTCGATCACCTTCTTCTCCGACCCGCCGCCGAGCTTCTCGAGCTTCCGGCCGGTGACGAGGACGCGGCCCTCGACCGAGGACACGGTGCTGTTGTAGGCGGTGACCGCCTGGGTGAGGCGCTGGCCGAGGTTGTCGAGGTTCTCGGCCACGGTCGCGACGCGCTCGTGCAGTTCGACACCCAGCTTGCGGATGTCGTCGGCGTTCTTCGAGAGGTTCTCCTGTTTCCAGCCATAGGCGGCCGCCTTGAGCAGCGCGATCAATGTGGCCGGGGAGGCGAGGATGACGCCGACGCTGCTGCCGCGCTCGAAGAGATCGGGCTCGTGGCGCAGGGCGGCGCTGTAGAACGCCTCGCCGGGGATGAACAGCACGACGAACTCGGGCGCCGGCTGGATGCTCTTCCAGTAAGCCTTGTTGCCGAGGGCGTCGATGTGGGTGCGGACGGCCCGGGCGTGCTCGGCGAACTTGGCCTTGCGCACGGACTCGTCGCTGGCTTCGAGCGCCTCGAGGTAGGCCTGCATGGGCGCCTTGGCATCGACGGCGATCGACTTGCCGCCGGGGAGGCGGACGACGAGGTCGGGGCGGACCTCGCCGGTCGCGGTCTGCTGGACGAAGTCGACGTTCTCGAGCATGCCGGCCAGCTCGACCACGCGCTGGAGCTGGATCTCGCCCCAACGGCCGGCGGTCGAGGTGGAGCGGAGGGAGCGCGAAAGCTTGGTGGTCTCGGACTGCAGCGAGGCGTTGGTGACGGCGAGGCCCTTCAACTGCTCGGTCAGGGAGCCGTAGGCCTGTTCGCGGGCTTTTTCGAGCGCGGCGATCTTGGTGTCGACCTTCTCGAGCGAATCCTTGATGGGCTTCACCAGCGAGTCACCGGCGTGCTTGATGAACTCCGTGCGGTTGTCGCGGAGGGCGTCGGCGGCGAGGGCCTTGAAGGTGTCGGTGAACTGGGCCTGCGCCTTGGCGAGGGCTTCGCGTTCCGCGCCGAGGAGGGTGTCGAGCCGGGCCTTCTCCGCCTGCAGGGTGGCGAGTTGCGCGCGGAGGTCGGCCAGCCCGGCCTGCGCCTGCGCGGCCTGGTCGCCCGCGAGGCGCGCGCGTTCGCCCAGCGCGGCGGATTTGGAGCGGGCGATGAACCAGCCAAGGGCGGCGCCGATGGCCAGGCCGACAAGAATGCAGGCGATCTCCATGGCGCGGAATTAATGCCCCGAAATGCCGCTCGGGCAAGCCCGGTCGAGCTCGACGCGGCAGCGGTCTCGCATCGCGGCGGTGAGCGGAGTCACCGCCCTACCTCAGCGAGCCGAACGAAATCTGGATGTCCGTGCCCCGGATGCCGGGGCCGGCCTGCAGGGTGCCGCCGTGGAGGCGGAGGATCTCGCGCGCGAGGAAGACGGAGAGGCGGCCCTGGTTGGGCGTGGTGCCCGGCTGCGGGAGCGGCAGGGTGCCGTCGAGCTCCATGTGTTTGCCCTCGATCGTGATCACCGCCATGCGCTGCGGCGAGCCGTCCTCGCCGACCGTGCGGAGGGTGAGGATGAGATTCCGGGTACCTTCGTCGAGCCGGTTGGCCCCGATGGCGTCGAGGATCGCGCCGAAGGCGAACCTCATCAGGTTGGGGTCGAGGTGGAAAACGACCTCCTCCTCGGAAAAGCGCGTGGTCATGCCGCGCGCATTGGCCAGTTCGGTCAGGAGCGGCGTCAGGTTGGTCGGCACGGCCTGCGGCTGGGCGACCTCGCCCAGCAGGGCGGCGTGCTCGGCGAGGCGCTCGAGTTTTTTCACCTCGGCGGTGAGGGCGACCTCGTGGGCGAGCGATGCCGCGGTGGCGGCGCCGGGCGCGGCGGCCGCGCCGGCGGCGGGCATCGGCGGGTTGCTGTGGCGCGTGAGCAGCTGCGAAAAGGTGACGAGGGAGACGAGCGGGTTGGAGATCTCGTGGCTGAGCGTCAGGCTGAGATTTCGGAACAGGTCGCGGCGGTGCTGCTCGTATTCGGCCCGGATGCGCTCGATTTCCGGGGCAGCCTCCTCCCAGAGCACCCAGACGCCGTCGACCTCGGGCGCCGGGCCGGCCTTGACCCGGAAGCGATACGGCGTGCGCGCCGGCTGGACGACGAGCTTGCCCAGATGCAGGGCCTCGCTGGCGACCGCGCGGACCTCTACCGGCAGGTCGGTGCTGGTAAGCTCGGTGCGGGACAGGACGCGGGAGCCGGACAGATATTTCGCGTGGAGCTGGACGGCGGTTTCGGCGCGGCGGAGGTCCTCGAAGTCGGCGGACCGCTCGAGGCAGCGCTCGAGCAAGCGGCCGTGGAGTACGGCGCGAAAGACGTCGGATTCGCGGTAGGGTGCGCCGTCGGCCCGCGGGCCCAGCGCCATCCAGCCGAACAGCTGGCCGCGCGTGTGGAGCGGGATCACCAGGCGGGCGCCCCAGCTTTGCATCTGCTGGCGGACGGGGGCATCGACGGTCGGGTCGTCGGGGGCGGCAAAGTGGGACGGATCGAGCGCCGCCGGATGATCCTCGAGCCAGAGGGCGAGCGGGTGGCCGGCCTCGCAGCGGAAATTCTCGTCGTCCGAGACGAAGGCATCGAAGCGGCGGAAGAAGAAAAGCACCTTACCGGCCTTGAGATTGTACCGGCCGGCGCGGCGGAACTCCTCGAGGAGGCGATCGCGCTCCCCGAGGTGGTGCAGGGCGCTCTCGAGGAAATCCCAGGATTCGCCCGGCTCCGCCGGGCTGGCGGTCACCGCGCGCGGGAAAGGCGACTCGCTGCGCCGCGTGCGTTCGAGCGCGCTCTGCAACTGGGCGTTCTTGTCGGTGATCTCCTCGAGGAGGCTGACGATTTCGCCGAGGCGCACGCGGCTCTCGTCGTAGCTGAGGAAAATGCGGGCGGCGCGATTCTGGCGGGCCTGCTCAAAGGGGACGCTGTGCGGCTGGCCGACGAGGACGGTCAGCGTGCCGGCCCCGCCGCCGAGCCGCGTCCGCGGGTCATTGATATCGGTCACCCAGACGCGCGACCCGTAGCGCTGCAATTCGCGCTGGAGGTCGGCGGGGCGGGCGAACACGACTGGCTCGCGTGGGAGGAGTTGTTTTTTCCATGCGGCCTCAAGGCCAGGATCCGGTGTGGTCAGGATGAGGGTGGCGGGCATGGAAAGGTTATGCGGAAAGTAGCCCCGGGGCGGCCGATGTCCGGGACTATGATGGTCGCGTGATGTTCGTGCAAGATATCGGCGCAGACCGCAAGCCCAAGGCCCATGCCCTTGGTCTTGGTGGAGACAAATGGGTGAAACAACCGGGCGCGATGCTCGGGTGGAATACCCGGGCCGTTGTCCGATACCTCCAGGATGATGCTGCCGTTGGGCGAGCTGCGGGTGCGCAGCTCGACGGTGCGTTCGCCCTCGGTGTGCTCCATGGCCTGGAAGGCATTGATGAGGAGATTGAGCAGCACCTGGCGAATCGCGCTGGCGTCGGCCCACACGGTGTCGTCGCCGGCATGCAGCGCGGTGGACATGGCGACGCGGGCCTCGTTGGCGCGGGTCAGCATGAGCTCGACGGTTTCGCGCACGAGGCCGTGGAGCGAGATGCGTTCCATCTGGTGGCGGCGCGGGTTGGAGAGGTCGAGGAGCTGCTGGGTCAGGCTGTCGATGCGGTCGACCTCGGCCGGGATGAGGAGGTTGAAGCGGCGGCGAAACTCGACGTCGTCGAAGCGCGTCGGCAGGAGGTGGGCGAAGGTCTTGATCGAGACGAGCGGGTTGCGGATCTCGTGCGCCAGGCTGGCGCCGAGGAAGCCGATGGTGGCGAGCTGCTCGGACTGGCGCGCCTGCAGCGACAGCCGCGAACGCGCCAGGATGTTGTCCATGAACTCGGCAATTTCCTGGAGTTGCTGGACCTCGGGGTAGGTGAACGGGCGGTGGTTGGTTTTGATGCCGAGCGCGACGAGCAACGACGGCACGGGGCTGCCGCGCGGCGCCGTGACGATCACGCCAAAATCGAACTCAGCGAGGAACTGGCGCAGGTCGACGAGGCCCGGTTCGGCGCGCTGGCGTTGGAGGCTTTCCGGCGTGCTCCAGCCCGCTTTGCAGAGGGCGGCGTGGCCCGGCCGGTCCTTGTTGAACTCCAGGTCGCCCGAGGCGTAGACCTCGCCGCTGTCGAAGAGGAGCTTGGCTTGGGGCGTCTGGCCCCAGGTCCGCAGGAGGTTTTCGAATTCGGCCACCAGCTTGTCGGGGCTGGGCTCGCTCCGCGCCAGCTCGATCACCGCGCGCCGCGTCGTGGCGACATTCTGCTCGGAACTGAGGCGGAACAGATCCTTTGATTTCCGTTCGAGCAGAAAGGAGAGGGAACTTAGGATCGCAACGCTGACAATGAGATTTCCTGGGGGCTGAATCAATGTTTGCAACAGGCGCGTCGACCACAGAATTCCTAGGCAAAGAACCACTACCAGTACAAGTCGCTGTCCCACCGAAAGAAAAACCTGCCGGGCGTCAAAGACGCGGTGAACCGTGATGGCCCAAGCGGTCAGGGCGTAGAAAACCAATCCGGCCAGAGCCCCGAGACGAGACAGAAACCGCAGATCCAAATAACTACCGATGGCGGTAAAAGCGATGGCGGTTAGACAGGTCAGACCACTGTTGAATGATAGAAACTGAAGCTCGATTCGTCGCACACCTTGTGCCCGCCGCATCCGGCGATAGGCTGCGACCACCAGAACCATATAGAGGGCGAAGCTGCCCGCGCTGTAGACGAAGTATGCCGATCCGCGTCTAGGCACGTCCGGCGTCGATCCAGCCGGGATGAAAAAGTCTGTGTAACTCAGGCCAGCCAGCAGCAAGGATACCAGAAACCAAGGCCAAGAGTTGCGCAGAATTCTTGAGATGGATCCCTCCTCCATCGAGATCGCCGCCATCATCAGCCAGATTATCCAGGGGAAGAATGCGCCGGCGGCGGCCGCAGCGCGCAGCCAGGGGACGGGGTCGGAGAAATGATCTAACTGATACCTGTCGCCGGCGACGCCCGCCAAGTAGGAGAAAAGCAGCCATAGCGTAGCCGAGAGAGAAAAGAGCGCAAAAATTCGATTAACGAACCGCTGTGGGTTGACCCAGATCACGCTCGCCCCGATGGCAATGGTCATGCATGCGACGAGGAGGATCATGCTAGCACCTCCCTTTCGACTACCAGGCACGAGTTGGTGCCGGACAAACCGTGGGCATTGACGATGGCAACCTTTGGCGACAGGCGGCGGCTGCGTGGAGACAAGTTCAGGGGGCAGTTGGGATCGGGGTGTTCCCAGTTGACAGTAGGTGGAATAAGCCCGGCGCGCATGCTTAGCGCGACACTGGCAACTTGAACAGCGCCGCTGGCGCCCAAGGGAGTCCCAATGGCGCCCTTTATCGAGGTGACTGCGATTTCATCCAAACGCTTCCCAAATTGACATTTCAACGCAAACGCTTCGCTCGCGTCGATGACGCGATGTCCTGGGCCCCAGGCGTTGACGTAATCGACTTCTTCCTGCCGGCGGCATGCGTTGGCCATTGCATCTCGAATCGCCTCAGAAATACCTGATGCGGTGATCCCATTCGTGTCATTAGCATAGGCATAGCCTGTAATCCATGCGTATGCTGGTCTGGGACTGTCCGCGGGCTCGAGCACGAGCATCGCCGCCGCTTCACCTAACACGCCGGTCGACCGCCACAGATCAAACGGTCGGCAGGATCTTTCTGGATATTCCTCATTGGTTGGATTCAGGTCCGCCGCATTGAATTCAACCAGCGGATGGTACGTGAGTGGGCATTCGGTGCCGCCAGCTATCGCGAGGTCGGTTTGGCCATTAGCCACCAGTTCCACTGCTTGACCGAGGGCATCAAGACCCGAGCAACATGAGCTTTGGAGCGAAAACATTCGGGTGGTCGGGCCCAGCAGTTCGGCGATTT
This sequence comes from Lacunisphaera sp., assembly GCA_035545835.1. GTDB lineage: Bacteria > Verrucomicrobiota > Verrucomicrobiia > Opitutales > Opitutaceae > Lacunisphaera. The sequence continues at coordinate 23,928 of DASZXO010000074.1, read as the reverse complement.
TGCCGGGCACATTGACCAGTGAGGTCTCGTAAAGATTCCGAGCCATGGCGTAACGCGGACCCTTCTTGGACACGATCTGAATCTCCCGGCTGATCCGCTCGAAGTCCATCAGTGACGTCCCGGTTACAACGACAGGATTGTACGGTGCAGCGGTTTCACGATTGAGGCCTGCGTCGTGCAAAGCCAGGATGCCTGCTGCGAGCCCTAACTGGGTGTGACGTGAAAGTCGCTTTGGGTTCTCATCCGGGGCGTACCGGGCCAAGACGAAATCAGGAATGTCGGCGCCGATGAATGGGCCCGCCTCCTGATCGAGGTTCCTGAGCAGGCGCACTCGACTGACAGGCTCGTTGATGCCTTGGAAGAATGCTTCCCGACCGATACCCGCCGGGGTGACCGGGCCAACTCCAGTGATCTTAACGCGACGACGCATGGGCGAAGCGCGGAATAGCGGCGAAAGAAGAAGTTATCACCAGGAATATTTGCTGGCAGGCTAGAGGTTGGCGGAGTGAAATCGTCGGATGCGCTGGGGCGGTGCGACGGAAGACCGCCGTGCACCGGCACCGCGATAGCCAGAGCGGTTGTTTGGCGGACATTGACTCTGACGGCAAGCTCCGGAATCAGAAAAGAGATTTGCGCCGATCTCGCCGGGATCGCAGAAAGGCGCCCGCAATGACCGCCGAAGAATTCGAGGATCGCATCGTTTCGTGGGCCCGTCGGAAACCAGAGATCGAGGCACTCGTCCAGATTGGCTCACGCGTCCAACAGAATGCGGTCGTAGACGAATGGTCGGATTGGGATTATCAGCTGATTCTGCGCAAACCGGCGCGCTTTTACCACGAAGGCTGGCCAAAGGAAATCGCTCCCTGCTGGCAGGTTCATTTCGAAAGGACCCCAAGGCAGGCGACAAAATTGAGCGCGGTGTTCGAATCCGGGTGGGAGGCTGAATTCGTCCTCCTGCCGGTATGGCAAATGAAGATAGTTTTCTGGGCAATGCGGCGCCCGAGAGCAATGTCCTGGTTCCCACCGGCATTGATCCAAGGTATTTCCAATGTGCGGATGGTGGCAGGCGCGGGCTACCGCGTGATCCTCGGCGGCCCAGCTTGGGAACGACGGTATTGCGCATTGCAGGTTGCCTGGCCGGATACGGAGTTTACTGCGGATGATTTCCGGCACCATGTGGCCGCCTTTTGGCGGCATGCCGTTTGGGTGGGCAAGAAGGTCATGCGTGGAGAGTTGAGGGCCGCGCAGCGATGGCACCATGTGGCCCTCTGCGAGCATACATACGCGTTATTGATGGAAGAGGCGCGGATCGCCGGGCGAAACCCGCGGCCTGAAGCACGCCAGGCGGAACTATGGTTGGCAGCCCGCCGGCTAGAGCAGACCTCGGTCGGAACGGCGCCGACTCCCGACCAAATGGCGAAGGCTTTGCTCGCCCAAGTCACGTTGTTTCAGGAGGCCAGCAGAAGTATCGCGGTGCACCACGGGTTTGAGCTCGCCGACCACGGGCCGCTGGAGACTTGGATCCGGGACGGACTTGCGAGAGCCACTGACAGAACCAGCTCAATTCGAGGATGGAGAACTAAGTAGGCGATCAAGTGAGTCTCGTTCGCTGCGATGTTGAATCAGAAGTCTCTCGCTTAACGATGGGCGCAATCTTTGGCGCCACGACCCAGCAAGATGGAGACAGGCGCGGTCCACGGCGTGTCGAATCCAGAGCGAGCTTGGCGCGGTTTGGACGACTGGCACTTGTTCGGCAATCCGAAGGTGGGCGGTTCTGGGTATTGCCGATATTTTTTCTCGAAGGCTCGGCCCCCGGCGGATTCACTCTGCGCGCACGTTATCAAGGATCTCTTTCTTGGGAGCACCAATGAATGTTTTCATTACCGGAGGTACTAGTGGATTGGGTGCAGCTTTGGCTGCACTTTATCTTTCACGCGGAGCACGCGTGGGTGTATGTGGCGGTACGCGGGACAATTTTCAAAGGGCCTTCTCCCGGGCGAACGAGCAGCAGGTTGAATTCTTTGACCTCGATGTCCGAGATCGAGACGCAACTCGGCGAATTCTCAACGCTTTTGCGAAGGGACAATCGCTCGATCTCGTTATTGCTTCAGCAGGCGTGAACAACGGACGCCCTGTTGAACAGATCGCATCGATCGATTTCGATCGAGAGCATCTTATCTTGGACGTGAATCTGAAGGGGTTTGTTCACACAGTGGAAGCGGCGTTGGCGGTCATGCTCCCGAAGCAAACCGGACATATCGTGGCGATCGCGTCGGCTGCAGCCTTCTTTTCCTTGCCCCGGGGTGGAGCCTACTGCGCTTCAAAGATGGCCCTCATTCGCTACTGCGAGTGTCTCGCAATGGACCTCAAGAAAGAGGGCATTGCTGTGAGCTGCATCGCGCCCGGCTATGTTGACACGCCTCTGGCGCGCGCCACTCAACCGGGTCTGGCGGATATCCCTTTTCTCCTGACGCCAGACGAAGCAGCGATTTTGATTTCACGGGCCATTTCGAGCCGGAGGGAATTTGTCATACTGCCCTGGGGTGTTCGATATCTCACATTCATCCTATCAAAGATACCCAAAGGCCTCCGCTTAGGGATCCTCGGCCTGAACAAGAGTGAACAGGGGGTGCGAACTTGAAAACCGTTCTCGTCACCGGGGCTTCCACGGGCATTGGCAAGGCCTGCGTGCTTGCGCTTAGTAAGATCGGTTTTCGCGTATATGCCGGAGTGCGGAGAGCGTCTGATGGAGAATCGCTGCGCAAAGAGGCATCAGGGTTTCTCACGGCGCTTCCGCTGGATGTTACTAGTTTGGAGGAGATTCACGCAGCCTTTGAACTCATCGAAACGGCGGAACCCGCAGGGCTCTTTGCGCTCGTCAACAATGCAGCCCATCTTAAGATCGGTCCCCTAGAAACCAGTGCGCTGGAAGATTTCCGCTCGTCGCTGGCGGTCAACTATCTGGGTCCCGTTGCACTCATCCAAAAATTCCTGCCTCTGCTCCGCAAAACGGAGGGGCGGATCGTGAACGTGAGTTCCACATCCGCGCACATCGCACCTCCTTTTGCTTCGGCCTACGCGGCAAGCAAGTTTGCACTCGAGGGCATGAGTGACGCCCTTCGGGTGGAGCTGCGAGACAGCGGCGTTCAAGTGAGCCTCATTATACCCGGCGCCGTGAAGACGCCCATCTGGCGGAAAGCCCTGGAACAGGTGGAGCGAAGCTCCACCTTTTCCAAGAGCTACGAAGGAGCTGGGGCAGGAGCCCGCCAAATCACCGAGAGGGCAGCGCAATTTGGGATGGATCCTGCCTTGGTCGTGAAAGCCATCCACGCGGCCATCTCCGACAGGCGCGCGAAAGCGCGCTATGTTGTGGGTTCGAGTGCGCGGGTGCAGATTGCGTTGAAGCGTTGGCTTCCGACTCGCTTGGTGGACGCTCTCGCGCACAGATTCATTAGCCGAAACGTATAAGCCGAGGCCATTCTGGTGAAAGGCGGCAACTGTAGGGTAGAGTCGGCCGGCCAAACACCGAAACGGCCACGGCTCAGTCCTTCGCAAGCGGGAACTCGAACGTGAACACGGTTCCGCCGCCGGGGCGGGAATCGACCTTCATCTCGGCGTGATGGGCGGCGGCAATATGCCGGCAGATCGTGAGGCCAAGTCCGGTCCCATGGGCCTTGGTGGAAGCGACCGGCTTCTTCAAGATCACGGCCATCGTCTCGGGGGGAAGCCCGGCGCCATTGTCCGTTACTGACAGGACCACGTGAGCGGCATTCTTTTGCACCTTGAGAACCACGCGCGTCGCTCCGGCTTCCAAGGAGTTCTTGATCAGGTTCTGCAGCACGCGCATGATCTCAAAGCGCACGCCAACAACCATGCCGCCTTCATCGCCCTCGACTTCGATGCGGGGCGAATCGAAAAAAAGCACTGACCGCGCCTCGCGCGCCGCTTGGATCAAGTCGAAGGTCTCACTCTTGACGATGTGCCGCGAGCTTTGGCGCCACGATTCGGCCAGGTGCAGGCAGAACGAAGAACAATTCTCGAGGCGCTCAGCATAGTGCAGGATGCGAGCCATCGAGGGCGTGCCGTCGGAAAGATGGCGTGCCTCGTCGAGCAGCATGTTGGAATAGCCGATCGTGACGACGAGCGGATTGCAGATGTCGTGGACCATCTCGGCCGCGGCCTGACCGTAGCCGACCTGCATTTGGTGCTTCTTTTGCTCGAGTTTGACGGACTCGTAAACGCTCTCGAGGTGCTTGAGCAGCGCGGACTTTTTCCGGCGTTCGAGCGCTTCGCCGGCTTGGCGACGCACCGTCTGCTGGAGGACGTCAACGTCGAACGGTTTCTTCAGATACTCATTTGCGCCCAGGCTCATCGCCGCCTGCGCCGAAGCGAGGGCACCATAACCGGTCATCATGATGACCGCGACATCAGGATCGAGCTTCCGCAATTCCTCCAAACCTTGGATGCCGTTCTTCTGCGGCATCCTGATATCCATGATCACAACCGCGAACGAGTCGGCTTTGATCAATTCGAGGCCGCGATCGACGCGGTCTGCGGTTAGGACTTCGAACTCATCCTGCAGGAGATAACTCATGCTTTCGCGCGGGCCGAGTTCGTCGTCGATGACGAGCACCTTGGGTCGTGCAGCAGTCGTGGGGGAGGAAGTCAGGGGCGCGTCGAGCATGGCGGCAGGAATGGCGGGAGGGTGGAGCGCGAGGCCTGCTTTTGCAATCCGAAGGTTAAGTCATCAAGGATAGTCGGCGCTAGCGTGCCATCTGCCGCGGTCGAGACGGCTCCTCTTGTACAGGCTGCGGCGGCAAGTAGTGGTACCCTGTTTTGGGGATCACCTGGACGACGGTCCGGATCTTGATGCCAATGCGATTGAAGGAGGTGCCGACCTTCGCAAATAGTACCCGCATGTTGGATGTATCGCCGCCAAATGAGCGTTCGAGTACCTCGGAGTAAAGTGTACCATAGGCGACGACTTTTCCCGGAGCACGGGCGAGTAGCTGAACAAACTCGATCTCCATAGGTGTGATCCTAACGCTCTTTCCGCCAGCTTCGATGCGGCGTTCCTGGGGGAACACAGTTGCTCCGGCAAATTGGAACTTTGGGCGGGATCCGACCTGACGAGCCAAGTTCATTGCAGGCCGCGCCCGGAACCTTGCGAGATACTCGACTAGAACATCCATACGGACAGGATCGCGCATCACACAATCCGCCCCAAGTGCAATTTGCCGCGCCTCCTCCCGCGGGTGAAAATCGGGCGGGGCTAACACGACCAATCTGGCACCAGTTGGATTCGCTAGATCGTGGATGAGCGTCAGGATATCATCGGAATAGCCATCAGGCAGCCGATGGCGGGCCACGATCGCCCTCGGTACAGTTTTCGCCAGTAATTTCCTAAAACTCGCGATGGAGAAGCAAACCTGGCACGGCCACAAATGGCCTTCGCACAGTCCGGCGATGGCCACGGCTTCCCTGTTGGAATTCGAGACAATGAATATCACGCGCGAAACGGCGTCCGTGAGGGCCAATCGGGGTTGACGGTGTTTCGCCGGCTCATACTGGCAAAGCAAGGAGCATCTCGTAACGGGCAGCCTCGGGCCTGACCGCAAAACCGAGCACCCCCTTGCTCTTTCGCAGGCCGTGCAGCAATCCACGGCTCGGCATGCGCAGAGAGTCGACGGCATTCCCACGTACCCACGCGCCCAACTCTGATGCATCGGACGCGACCGCGCTCGTTCGAATACTGATCGTCACACCGGAACGCGCCACCGAAGCATGCTTGCGATTTATCCAAAGGAAATGCTTCCGGCCGGGCTCATCGAAAATGGCCGTTAGTGCGATCGTCTCCCGGCAGGCAACTTGAGTGGTGGATCCAGCCGGCGCCAGTTCCAGCGCATTGCACAAAGCAGGCACCAGCATCAGCAGAAAATCCATGCCGGTCAGACCGGCCGCTGCGATGGTGCTTGATGCCATGGATAGGTCGATCGACTTCTTGTTTTCCTCGGCTTTAGTGAGACGGAGGCTGATCGCCACGGCGTGTTTCAAGCCCAATTCAATCAGGGCTGGCGAATGCTCGCGGTTGGCATATGCAGAATTGAAAAATCCTTCGACGATGCCTGCGGCTGCATCAGTGTATTTGCGCGCCTCCTGCAATCCACGGTTGATTCCGCCCAAAGCTGGATCCTGCCGGCTGAGTCGTTCGATGGATACTGTTGAGCTAACCAGCAACGCGTGGATGATGGTAAGGAGATTGGCTGCTTGAAGCAATGCCTCCCGAGCGGACTCAGACGCCGTCGACTCAACATCCCGTTCGATCCGGGCGAGATCGAGGTCTTGAATAATAGGCTGGGTGTCCTTCGCCAAAGCCAGTTCGCGCCGTCTTGCACGAGTTCTGGCTATCCAATCAGGGAGGCGTTTTTCAAAGCCCGCCCGATTCGGGAGCGGTTTAGAAATCAGCTCAAAGACCTGAAGCGGAATGGCCCGGCGTAGGTTTTCTTCGGTATCAAAGCCGGTCAGAATCACGTAACCGAGAGCGGGATCAATCTCCCGCGCAGCCCCTATGAATGCGAGCCCGTCCTTGCCGGGCATATGGATGTCAACCAGGCAAAGGTCGAAGGGCTCGCGTGCAATCAAAGAGAGCGCTTCTTCAGGCTCAAAGGCACAGGCTAGGGTACAAAGTCCTACGCATCGGAGCCTCACCGCGGCGTGTATCTGGTGTTCGTCGTCCAAGAGCAACACACGTGGTGTTATGAGTTCGATTGATTCGGGCTTCATTTTTCAGTGCTGATCGGCCCAAATCAGCGAATGGCTCTTCTTAATGACGGATCACCTAACTGAAGCAATAGAGTTGTTTGAAGGTGTGCTCAGACCGTCAATCGTCAAGCGCAGCGGAAAAGTGAACACGAATTTCGTCCCTCGCCCAGGTGAGCTGTGGACGTCGATTTCGCCCCCGTGAAGGTCTGCAATCTTGCGACAGATAGCTAATCCTAACCCCAGTCCACGGATCAGTTCGCCAGTGCCCTTAGTAGTGAAATATGGTTCAAAGATTCGTCCAAGGACTTCACGTGGAATTCCCACGCCTTGGTCAGAAACGGCGAGACACACAAGATTGGTTTTTCGAAGCTGGAGCGATATTTCAACGACTGCACCCGATGGCGATGCGTCGATAGCATTGTGCAGCAAGTTTAACAGGAGGCGTTTTAGCAACGCAGCATCGGCGGAGAAACAGAGAGATGAATCAAAGCTGGCACGCAGATCCACACCTCGCTCAAGCGATCTTTCACGAGCTAACCCTAGTGCAGGTTCTATGATTGATTGAGCATTCACATCATGGAAATCCGGCACCAATTTACGGGAGAAGAATAGACTCTCTCGGATATAATCCTGCACCACTCCCATAGCTCGCGTCGCGGCTCTGTGGACGTACGCTTCTGCGGAACCTGGCGGATCCTGTCCATCGCGGTGCAGAAGATAAGTCGCTACCGGCGTAGTGAGGTTATTCAGATCGTGGGCCAGCCCACGCGACATAGTTGCCGCGGCCTCAAGGCGTGAGATTCTGGCGGCAGTTGCCGCCAGGCGCGCATGCGATAGAATATTGTCCATCAATTCTACAATTCGGACCAGGACCGAGATCTCTGGATACGTGTACGGCCGGAGGCTTTGTCTGACACCTAAAATCAAGTAAAGAGAAGGGCTATCGCTACCGCGTGGCACCGCGATCAATGCAGCAATCTCCGACGCGTTCAGCCAGCGGAATGACGACAGCACAGGCGGCTCAGGACGAAGTCGCTGCAAATACTCCGGTGTAATCCAACCCTGACGACGCAATCCTGAGAAACCTGCGGCACCGAGCTCATCTAAACGATCGCCCGCAGTTTTGTCGTGTCCCGCTAGTAACTCGACACGACTAGTATGACACCACTCGGAAAGGTAACCCTCAAAAGCTAACGTCAATTCTTGCGGATCGGGCACTCCGCGCGCCAAAGTGATAATTCTAGCTCGCGGTTCAGAGAGCTGAACATCAATGTCCAAACTAAGCCAATGGCAAGACTTCAGGTAGAGATAATACACTATTAAGCCAGCGATTATCGAGCCACCGACTACATTAAATGGGTTACGTAGAAACGCCGTTAAAAAACGGCTAGTTTCATAGCTCAGAAATCCCAGAATCAACAACAAGCCTACCCGCTGACCTAGCGAGACCACGACCTGTCTTGCATCGAATACATGGTGAAATGCTAAGGCCCAAGCCAAAAGACAGTTTAGGGCCAGATAAACAACAGGGCCTAATCGCGGTAATGCGCTAATGTGAAAAAAACGACCGGAGGCGCTGAGCACAATAATCAGCGCACAGGCGGAGCAGATGCTAATTAGAAAGAATTGTAACTCAATTCGCCGAACTCCCGTGGCACTTTTTAACATCTTCAATGCTCGAACGCAGATAGTTCCGAGAAAAACTACCAAGCTGCCGCAATAGATAAAGTACATGGCTCCGCGCTTTGGATGAGCGGGAGTTTGATCCGGAGAAATAAAGGAATCAGAAAAGCATAATGACGATAAGAGGCACGAAAGAGTGAGTATCCACCAAGAATGTCTAAGGTGCGATAGTAGGCTCGTGTCATTAAAAGAAATCGCACAATATAATAGCCATATAGCTAGAGGTGTAAATGCGCCAATAGCGGAGCACAGCCTTAAAGAGAGCAATAGAGCCGCAGGTGTCGGAGCATGCTGATCCAAGCTGAGGCCGGTTGCGACCCCATGATATACGAAAAAGCTCCAAGCAGATGCAAATAGCGAAGCAACTGCAAGCGCTTGATTTACAGTGCGACGTGGGTTCACCCATAGAACCAGAAAGGCGACTCCCATGCACATAATGGGAATCGCAAGAAAGAAGAGCTGATGCATACAAATTGGTGCTACACCACTCCGCGCGAGAAGATCTCGGTGATGATGTCCTCAAGGGGGACGTCGTGGATCGTGATGTCGTCGACCGGGCCCTGGTTGAGGATCTGCTGGCAGACGGTCGTGACGTACTCGCTGGGGACGTGGAGGGTGTAGTCACCGTCGTCGCCGACCTTGGCAAGGCCATGTGCGGGCTGCCAGCCGGCGGGAAAGGCGTTGTCGCGGGGCGTGAACTTGATGATCCGCTGCCGGGCGCCGGCGCCGGCGATGCGGTCGAGCGCGCCATCGTAGATCTTCTTGCCGTGGTCGATGACGATCACGCGTTCGCACAGCGATGAGATGTCGGCCATGTAGTGGCTCGTGAGCAGGATCGTCGTCTTGTGCCGCCGATTGTAGTCGCGCAGGAATTCCCGCACTGCCTTCTGCGACACGACGTCGAGCCCGATCGTCGGCTCGTCGAGGAAGAGCACGCGCGGCCGGTGGATGAGTGCGGCGATCAGCTCCATCTTCATCCGCTCGCCGAGCGAGAGCTCGCGCACCATCACGTTCAGCTTCGTCCCGACGCCCAGCAGCGTGACCAGTTCGTCGAGCGTCTCCTGGAACTGCGCCGGTGGCAGGCCGTAGATGGCGCGCAGGAGCGTGAAGGATTCCGTGGCGGGCAGGTCCCACCAGAGCTGGTTTTTCTGGCCGAGCACGAGGGCGAAGATCCGCCGGTACTCATTCTCCCGCTTGGTAGGGTCAAAACCTGCCACGCGGGCGGAGCCCGAAGTCGGATAGATCAAGCCCGACAGCATCTTCAGGGTGGTCGTCTTGCCGGCGCCGTTCGGACCGAGGAACCCGACCAGCTCCCCCTCGCCGATGCTGAAGCTAACCCGGTCGGCCGCCCGGGTTTCCTCGAACTCGCGCTTGAACAGGCCGCTCACGCCGCCCCAGAAGCCGGGTTTCTTTTTGTAGGTCCGAAAGACCCGGGTCAGGTTGTCGACTTCGATCATTCGAGGCGCGGAAAGAACACGAAACCGGAGCGAAGGCAATCGCGCTTCCTGCCCGGAAACGGGCGTTTTTCCGTCGGGACAGCATCGCGCGGCTTGCGTCACGCCCGGCGATTGTTTGGCTTCCATGCAGTATTCCGCCGGCCGATCATGCGGGTACCGCAGGTCACCTCTCATCCCCCCAGCCCTTGAACCGCTTGCCTGAATTTGCGCCCGAGCGGCGGCCACGATCGTTTTGGCCGCGCTTCGTGGCGGTGCTGGGCGCCGTGCTCTGGCTGGGAGGCGCCGGTGTCCGCAGCCCGGCGGCGGAACCGCCCGGAGCCGGCGAGGCGGTCATCACTTCGGTCGCGGATTTCTGGACCCTGTCGGCGGCGGACCAAAAACGCCCCGTGCCGGTCGACGTGGGGCTCGTCGTTTATTATTACGACCCGGCATGGAAGCTCCTCTACGGTGAGATTGGCGGCGTGGCTTCCTATCTCCCGGCCGCCGGCCGTCCCCTGCCGATCCGCTCCGGCCAGCGCGTCAAGCTCGCGGGCACCGTGGTGCAGTCCGCCGGCTTCGACGGGGCGAGAGTGCAGGCCACGATCCTCGGCGAGAACCAATGGCCGAAAGCGCTGACCACCGCCGGTCGGATGGATGACCTCGAGCATCTCAATGGCCGGTGGGTCGAGATGGAGGGATATGTGCTCAGCCAGAACGAGCCGGACAACACCCACATCGAGGCCCGCTTGTGGAGCGAGGGGCGCCTGGTGAGCCTGACGGTGCAGATCAACAGCACCGACCCGGTGCCGCAGTTCGCGGGTGCGCGCCTGCGGGTGCGCGGCGCCTACGATGTGAGCGTGAGCCCCACGGGCGCCATCCAGACGCGCAAGCTCTGGACACCCCGGGCCGCGGACGCCGAGTTGCTGGGGTGGCTGGCCGACGACGCCCGCTTTCGGCTGCCGCCCACGCCCATCGACCTGCTGGCGGGAGCCGCGAGCCAGCCGTGGGTGCGGATCGTCGGGCGCGTGAATGCCCAGGAGCCGGGAAGCTCGCTGACGGTGCGCGATGAGACGGGGCAGATCGATATCGCCACCACCCAGCCGGGCATCCTGGCTCGCGGCACCACGGTCGAGGTGATCGGCCGGCCATCGCGGGTCGGGATGGCCTGGACGCTGAGCGAACCGCTCTATCGCAATGCCGCCGGCGGGGAGGCGATGCATGAAGGGACCAACAACGTGCCCGTGCGCCTCCGGCTGGCGGAGCAAGTCCTGCAACTCACCCAGGAGGACGCGGAGAAACGGTTGCCCGTGACCCTGCATGGCGTCGTCACCTACCTGCGGGCGGGGGAGTGTTATCTGCAAGACGTCAGCGGGGGAATCATCGTGCGCCTTCCGCCCGGGCAGCCGGTGTTTTTTGCCTCGGAGGCCGTCATCAGGGGGACAACCCGGCGCGGGCGCATCCACCCGGCCGTGGAGGCGCAGCAAGTGGAAACGAGGGGCATGATCGAAACACCGCCGGCGCGACGGATCAGCCTGGAACAGGCCCTGACCGGCGCGGATGAAGGCCGGCTGGTGGAGATGAACGGATACGTGCGGCGGGTCGAGACCAACGAGGGCCAAACGCGCCTGGACCTGACGGCGCAGACGGGGGAATTCACCGCTGACCTGCTCGCCGATGAATCGCTGGCCGACCTGCAAGGCGCGCTCGTGACGGTGCGGGGCGTGTGCGAGCTGCAGCTGGATCCGGGCCAGGGCGTGCCGAACGTCCGCCTCCGGGGCCAGGGACGCGAGTCGGTGCAGGTCCAGGCACCCGCCATGAGCGATCCATTCAAGGCCGAGATCCAGACGATCGCGGCCATCCGTCAGCTGGCCCTGACCAATCCGAACAGCCAGCGCGCGCGGGTCGAGGGCACCGTCACGTTGTCCAAGCCCGGGCGCTATTTCTTCCTGCAGGACTCGGACCAGGGGCTCTTCGTCCTGACGCGCGACCCCAAGCCGATCAGGCCCGGCCTGCGGGTTTCCGTCGTCGGGATCCCGGGCCGCGCCGGCAACCGGCTGGTGCTGCGCGAGGCCGTGTGGCGGCCCGGCGCCGATGGGCCCGACGTGCCGCCCCTGAAGCTCATTCCGGCGGCGGTCCCGCCCCCCGAGGTGGACGCCCGCTTGGTGCAGGTGGAAGCCGTCCTGCAGCAAGCCGTGCGCGAGGAAACCGACAGCAAGCTCATCCTGCAGGTGAATGGCGCGGTGTTCGATGCGACGGTGCCCACCGCGGCCGACTGGGTGCCGCCGGACGCCGGCTGCAAACTGGCGCTGACCGGCGTGTATGTGCAGGAATTCGACGAGTACCGCCAGCCGCACGACTTCCACCTGGAGCTGCGTTCGCCGGCGGACATCGCCATCCTGGCGCGGCCTTCGTGGTGGACGGTGCAGCGCACGTTTTACGCCATCGGCGCGCTGCTGTGCTGCACGCTGCTGGTCCTGGGCTGGGTGCTGGCGCTGCGCCGGCAGGTGCGGAGGCAGACGGAGCAGATCCGCGCCCAGATGGAGAACGAGGCGAAACTGCAGGCGGAGCTGGAGCGATCCTCCCGGCTCGAGTCGCTGGGCGTGCTGGCCGGCGGCATCGCGCACGATTTCAACAACCTGCTCACGGCCATTCTCGGCAACCTCGGGCTCGCGTCCATGGATCCGCGCGTGATGGCGGCGGCGGGCGATTGCCTGGGCGAGGCCGAGCGCGCCGCCCGGCGGGCCCGCGACGTCACCCAGCAACTGCTGACCTTCGCCAAGGGCGGCGACCCGATTCGCGCCGCCGTCCTGCTGCCGGACGTCATCACCGAGGCCGCCAACTTCGCCCGCCACGGCTCGAACGTCCGGCTCGAGTTCAATTTTCCGCCGGCGCTGCCCCCGGGCGACGTCGACGCGAGCCAGATCTCGCGGGTCGTGCACAACCTCGTGATTAATGCCGTGCAGGCGATGCCGGGCGGGGGCTTGGTGAAGATTGGCCTGCAGGCGGTGGACCTGAAGGACGGGCAGGTCGACCAGCTGGCGGCGGGTCGCTACCTCGAGCTCGTGGTCTCCGACACGGGCGCGGGCATCGCCCCGGAAATCCTCCCGCGAATCTTCGACCCCTATTTTTCGACCAAGAGCAAGAACCACGGCCTGGGCCTCGCGACCGTCCGCTCGATCGTCAAGAAGCACAAGGGGCACGTCGAGGTGGAATCGCGGCTGGGCCAGGGCACGACGTTCCGGCTGTGGCTGCCGGCGGCACAATCCGTTGGGACGGCCGCCGCCGGGCCGGAGGCACCGGCGTCAAACGGGCCGGCGCGCGTGCTGGTGATGGACGACGAGGAGGTGATCCGCCGCGTGGCCGGCCGGATGCTTTCACTGGCCGGCCACGAGGCGGCGTTCGCCGTGGACGGCGCCGACGCCCTGCGCGTCTACAACGAGGCGGCCCGGGTCGGCCGGCCGTTCGACCTGGTGATCTTCGACCTGACGGTGCCCGGGGGCATGGGCGGCCGGGAGGCGCTCGAGACGCTTTTGCAGGCGCATCCGCAGGCGCGGGCCGTCGCGTCGAGCGGGTATTCCAATGACCCGGTGATGGCCAATCCGCGCGCCTTTGGCTTTCGCACGCAGCTGGGCAAGCCCTACGAATTCGACGACCTCGTGCGCGCCGTGGACGAGGCGCGCCGGAACTGAAGGCGCGGACCGCCGACCCGGCGGGCGGCCGGGCGTTTGACGGGAAATGCTTTAGGTGTATGGTCGCCCGCATGATCAACACCGTTCTCCGCGCTACCCTGGCGGTGCTGGCCGTAATCGTGATCGCGGGCTGCACCAGTTCACCCATCAGCCGCATCGACGCGAACCGCGCGTTATATGAATCCTGGCCGTTCGATGTCCAGGAGGCGGTGCTCAACGGCAAGGTCATTGCCGGCATGAACGCGGAACAGGTCAAGATGAGCCTCGGCGAGCCGTCGGAGATCACGCAACGCAACGGCCGCAAGGGGCCCGAGGAGGTGTGGATTTACAAGACCGGCGGCGGACACATGAGCAACATGCTTCGCAACACCAGCATTGGCATCGGCGGTGGCCTCGGCGGAGTCGGCATCGGCACCGGGGCGAACCTCGGTTCATTGGGCGTCGGGGGCGGGAACGAACCGGTCGAGGACGAGCACGAGGTCGTGTTCCAGGATGGTGTCGTCGTGCGGAGCGACGCCGGGAAATAGCGGAGGCGCCGGCGCTCGGCGCGGGGCCGCGGCCGTCACCGGCCGAGCATGCGATAGTCGAGGACGGTGTGGCTGATGCAGCCACTGTTCAGGCAGGCTACGTCGGTCAATTCCCCCGCCGGCGACAGGTCCTCGCCGATGTGCCAGAGGAGGCGGTGGTCGCCGTGGACATCGGCCGGGCTGTACAGGCCGGGCGCGAGCAGCCGGGCCGGGATGGCGCGCTTCACGGGCGTATCGGGCCGGCAGGGGAACGGAAAATTGACGTTGTGCACGGTGAAGCTGCGGGGCGGCGTGCCCGGAAGCAGTTCGCCGGCGAGGCGGGCGGCGTGCCCGGCGGAGCAGCGCAGCGACTCATGCAACTCGGGCGACGGCCGCGCCCCGCGCTCCTTGAGCCGGTCGTAGGTTTGCTGGGGGACATCCTGCGAGACGGCCATCGCCGGGAAGCCGTGCAGCGCGCCCTCGAGGGCGGCCGAGACGGTGCCGCTGGCCAGGATGAAGCCGACGGTGCAGTTGAAGCCGACGTTCATGCCGCTGATGACGCCGTCCACCTTGGCCGGCAGGAGGTGGGCGATGGCGATGTTGACGCAGTCGGACGGGGTGCCGTCGGTCGTCCAGGTCGGGCACCCGAAGCCATGGTCGACGGCGCAGGACTTGACAGGCCGGGTGCGGGTCTTGGCGGCGCCGGTCCAGCTTTGCTCGCTCGCGGGCGCGACGATGAAGAGTTCGTGGCCGGCCGCCTGCAGGGCGGCGACGAGTTCGTGCAGGAAGAGCGAGTGGATGCCGTCGTCGTTCGTGACCAGAAGCTTCATAAAGGCCGAACTAACTACGACTCGGCCGGGGCTGTCAGCTTCTTTTGCGCGAGGCGGCGCAGGCGGATGGTTTCCGTGAGGAGCCAGACCATGTAGGCCACGACGGCGAGGTTGATCACCAGCGCGGCGAATTTCAGCCAGGTGGCGCGGAGAACCAGCTCATAAATCTCCAGCGGCACGTAGATGCCGCCGCTGAGCGCCGCGAGCCACTCGGCCCACCGGCGCTCGAACCACAAGCCATAGGCCTCGACGAAGCGGACGAGCGAATACAGCGCCGCGAGCCCGGCGAGGGCCAGCAGGTGCGAGTCTTCAAGTCGCGCCATGGCCGCGATGAAGATCTGCGGGTAATGGTGCGCGGGGTTCAGGTGCAGCACGCGGATGATGCGCTCCGCGTAGACCTCGTTGTCGCGGTCGAGGAAGCCCAGCAGGCCGAAGCCGGCGACAAGCACCATGAATCCCTTGAAAGCTTCGAGGGCGGCGATGGGACGAAGGGCCTTGTGGGCAACAGACTTCACGAGCCGGTCAAAGTAGATAGCTTTCGGTCCGCGGAAAGAAAATTTCCGGCCGGTGCCACGGAAAGCACGGCCCGGAATGGGGGCCAAAAGAAAAGCAGCCGGCCATCGGCCCGGCGGACGGGAGCCCGGCGCGGCCGGCGCCCGGCGGCAAAAAAAAGCCGCGACCCGGGGGTCGCGGCGGGGAAGCGGGAGGTGACAGTCCGGTTACGACTGGCTGGACGCGGCGGCCTCGGCGGGCGCGGCGTTGTCGCCGGCCTGCTTCTGGGCCTCCAGCTCCTTCATCGCGGCCTTGCGGCTGAGGCGCACCTTGCCGGAGCGCTCGTCGATGCCGACGCACTTGACCGTGATGGAGTCGCCGACCTTGACGACGTCCTCCGTCCGGCGCACGCGGAAGTCCGCGAGCTCGGAGATGTGCACGAGGCCCTCCTTGCCGGGCAGGCATTCGACGAAGGCGCCGAACTCCTTGGTGCCGGTGACGCGGCCGGTGTAGATTTTGCCGACCTCGATCTGGGCGCCGCCGCCGCAGAGGGCGTCGATCTCCTGCACGGCGCGGTTCATCGCGTCGGCATTGTTGGAGTAGATGAACACCTTGCCCGAGTCGTCCTCGGCGATGTCGATCTGCGCGCCGGTCGTCTCGGTGATGCGGCGGATGGTCTTGCCGCCGGGCCCGATGAGCAGGCCGATCTTCTCCGGGTCGATCTGGATGGTCTGGATGCGCGGGGCGTACTTGCTGAGGTCCTTGCGCGGGGCCGGCAGCGCGGCGAGCATGACCTTGAGGATTTCGATGCGGGCGTCGCGCGCCTGGAGGATGGCGGTCTTCGCGATCTCGAAGGGCAGGCCGTTGATCTTCAGGTCGAGCTGGAAGCCCGTGATGCCCTTGGTCGTGCCGGCGAGCTTGAAGTCCATGTCACCGAAGTGGTCCTCCTCACCGAGGATGTCGGTGATGGTTTTCCACTTCGTGATGGAGCCGTCGGCGCCGTTCTCGGTCATGAGGCCGCAGGAAATGCCGGCGACCGGGGCGATGATCGGCACGCCCGCGTCCATGAGGGCGAGGCAGCCGCCGCAGATCGACGCCATGGAGGTCGAGCCGTTGGAGGCCATGATCTCCGAGACCACGCGGATGGAGTAGGGGAAGACGTCCTCGGGCGGGAGCACGGGGACGAGGGAGCGCTCGGCGAGCGCGCCATGGCCGATCTCGCGGCGGCCCGGGCCGGTGAAGCGGCCGGTCTCGCCCACCGAGAACGGCGGGAAGTTGTAGTGGAGGATGAACGACTTCGAGGTGGCGCCGCCGGTGAGGCCGTCCATGTCCTGGGCTTCCTTGGTCGGCCCGAGCGTGGTGATGGCGATGTTCTGGGTGTCGCCGCGCTGGAAGCTGGCGGAACCGTGGACCCGGGGCAGGACGCCGACCACGGCGCTCAGCGGGCGGAGGTCCTTCTCGCCGCGGCCGTCGGCGCGCACGCCCTTGGAGAGGACGTTGTGCCGGTAGGCCTTGTACTGCAGGTCCTCGAACACGACGTTCAGGTCGACATCGGTGAACTTGTCGGCGCCGAGTTCGGCGGTGAGGGCGGCCTTGGCCTCCTCCTTGAGCGCCTTCACGTTTGCGGTGCGGACGGCCTTCTCGTGGCCGAAGATGGCGGCGACGATGCGGTCGTGCGGGACGACGCGCTCGATGATGGCGCGCGCCTCGGGGGTGGCGCCGACGAGGGCGAAGGTGGCCTTCGGCTTGCCGCAGAGTTTCTGGAGTTCGCGGATCGCGGCGATGATGGGCTGGATGGCCTGGTGGCCGAACGCGAGCGCCTCGATGAACTTCTCCTCGGGCAGCTGGTCGGCGGAACCCTCGATCATCAACATGTCCTTCTCGTTGCCCACGTAGATCAGGTCGAGCGACGAGCTGTACATCTGCTCGATGGTGGGGTTGGCGACGAACTGGTCGTCGATGAGGCCGACGCGGACGGCCGCGATCGGGCCATTCCACGGGATGTCGGAGATGGCGAGCGCGGCGCTGGCGCCGTTGACCATCGGGATGTCGGAATCGTTGATCTGGTCGGCCGACATGAGCTGGCCGATGATCTGCACCTCATTGAGGAAGCCCTCGGGGAAGAGCGGGCGGCAGGGGCGGTCGCAGAGGCGGGACGTCAGGATTTCCTTCTCGGACGGGCGGCCTTCGCGCTTGAAGTAACCGCCGGGGAAGCGGCCGGCCGCGGCGTATTTGTCGCGATAGTCGACGGTCAGGGGGAAGAAGTCCTGGCCCGGCTTCATGGTCTGCGCGACGCAGGCGGTGACGAAGACGTTGGTCTCGCCGACGTTGACGTTGACCGCGCCGTTGGCGAGGTTGGCGTAGGTGCCGGTGGAGAACGTGATGCCCAGGCCGGGCACGGTGACATTGTGTTTCTGATTCATGTTTCTGGATGGGTGCGCCACCGGGTGAGGCGAGGTTCATCCTCGATGGCCGGGCCAGGGGTCCGACCGACACACGGGAGCGCTGGGTGGTTTACCTCTTTCGTGGCACCCTCTGAATCAGCTCCGAGAAATTTCGAATTGCGGTCCCAACTCCGGTTGGGGCGGCAAGCTGAAATGTCCCGGATGACTGGTTTGGCGGAGGGAGGCCAAGACGAAGGGCGGCCCGTCGGTGGACCGCCCTTCGTGAAATTGGTTATTTGCGCAGATTCAGCTTCTGCAGGAGTTCGTTGTACTTGGCCAAGTCCTCGCTCTTGACGTAATCAAGGAGCTTGCGACGGCGGCTGGCCATTTGGAGGAGGCCGCGGCGGCTGTGGAAGTCCTTGCGATGCGTGCGCAGGTGCTCGGTCAGGTGATTGATCCGGGCGGTGAGCAGCGCGATCTGGACGTCGCTGGAGCCGGTGTCCTTCTCGTGGGTTTTGTATTGGGAGATAACTTCGGATTTAACGGGTTGAGCCATGGTTTATGTTGTTGATTTCGCGGCCGTTTGCGGGATCCCCGGGTGGGGTTCCGTGCCACCCGCTTTTGGAAGGCCGGCGGCACCGTTAGCGTCCGGTTGCCCGGACTGACCGTGGTGAAGGTCCGCGACCAGCAGACCCTCACTAACGCAAGCGGCGATTAATTAATCCGCGCCACGGGCGTGCAAGCGTAATTTTGCGCGCACCCTGGGGTGGGACGGGTTGGCTCAACCCGTTCGCAAGGCCAGCCCCTTGATTTGGCTGCAGCCCGGCAATTTCCGGAGCTTGGCCAGGATGGGCTCGCGATGCTGGAAGAGCTCATTCCGCACGACCGCGTGGGAGACGAGGACCACCAGCAGCCCGCGCTCGACCACGAGCGGGTGCGAGTAGGTGGCGTTGGCGACGCCCACCAGGGCGGGCCATTGCTCGCGGATGCTGTGTTCGAGCGAGTCGTGGCTGACGCGGTATTTGACCAGCAGTTCGTCGATCAACGGCCCGAGGCCGGTGGCCTGGCGGCGCCTGGAGTTCAGTTCGTCCTCCGGGAGACCGCGCAGCCCGGCGATGAGGTTCTCCACCTCGCGGGAGAATTCCTTGGGCTCGCCGGATGCTTTTTTCACCACGGATTTCACGGATTGATGCGGATCGAATTCACCCGATCGGCCCCTCTGCGCGCAGCGAAGGGTACCGCCGAGTGGGCGCCAGCGTATGTCGTGCTGGATTCTTCGCTTCGCTCGGAATGACAGCGAACGGGAGTGGATTGGGTCTCCGTGTTCATCCGGACAATCCGTGGTCAAACTCCGGTTGCCTGCCGGTCGTAGAGCGATTTGTAGAGCGCATTGGCGGCGTAAAGCGAGGCGTGGTCACCCTGGGCGACGATCCGTCCTTCGTTGAACACGAGGATCATCGAGGCGTCGCGGATCGTGCTGAAGCGGTGGGCGATGATCAGCACGGTCTTCCCGACGACCAGGTGGCGCAGCGCATCCTGCACGGCCGCCTCGCTGTCCGAATCGAGCGCGCTGGTGGCCTCATCAAGGATGAGGATGGGCGCTTCGCGCAGAAAGGCGCGCGCGATGGCGATGCGCTGTTTCTGGCCGCCGGAGAGGAGCGCGCCGCGTTCGCCCACGATGGTATCGTAGCCCTGAGGAAGCTGGGTGATGAACTCGTGGGCATGGGCGCTTCTGGCGGCCGCGATGATCGCGTCGCGCGATGCGCCTTCGCGGCCCAGCGCGAGGTTGTTGAAAACGGTGTCGTTGAACAGCACCGGCTCCTGCGACACGAGGGCGATGTTGCGCCGGAGGTCGGCGAGGCGCATCTGGCGGACGTCGATGCCGTCGACGCTCACGCTGCCGGCGGCGACCTCGAAAAAGCGCGGCACGAGGTTGGCGAAGGTGCTCTTGCCGGCGCCGCTCGGGCCGACCAGCGCGCAGACGGTGCCGGCCGGGATGGTGGCGGTTATGTCCTGCAGCGCCGGCGTGTCGCCATAGGCGAAGGTGACGCGATCGAACCGGATCTCGCCGCGCAATCGGGTGACCGCGACCGGCTGCGCCGGATCGGCGATGGTCTCGGGCTCGTGCAGCACGTGCTCGAGGCGGTCGAGCGAGGCGAGGCCGCGGTTGAGCTCGCTGTTAAGGTAGCCGAGCTTCTTGATCGGCTCGTAGCAGAGGTAGAGCGCGGTGACGATGGAGAGGAAGGTCGCGAGCTTGACGCCGGCGTAGTAGGCAAAGACCAGCGTGGCCGCGATGCCCGCGGCCGAGATCAGTTCGATGACGGGCGTCAGCGCCTGCGCGTACTTGACCACCTTCATCTGGGCCACGACCAGCCGGCTTGTGCCGGCGGCGAAGCGCGCCGTCTCGCGCCGCTCGAGGCCGAAGGCGCGGACTTCGCGGGCGGCGGCGAGGTTTTCATTCAACTGGGAGGACACATCCCCCAGCTGGTCCTGCACCTGGCGCGCGCGGTGGACGACCTTCTTGCCCACGTAGTGCACCGGCAGCACGGCGAGCGGCACGATGGCAAGGCAGACCAGGACGGTCAGCGCGCCATCGGTGGCGAACGCCTGCCAGACGAGGAAGCCGAGCGCGGCGACCAGCGCCAGCGGCTGCTTCACGCCATCGCTGGCAAAGAGCGTGAGCGTCGTCTGGAGCTGCGCGGTGTCCGCGATGCCCCGGGAAAGCAGGTCGCCGGTGGCCTTGCGCTGCAGGAACGAGAGGGGCAGCACCTGGAGCTTGCGGAAGTAGTCGAGGCGCACGGACTCCAGCACGCGCACGCCGGTCAACTGCACGTAGTAGCTGTTGAGAAAGCTGCTGACCGCGCGCAGGAGAAACAGCACGGGAAAGGTCGCGGCGATCAGCACGACGTCGCCCAGCGGCATCCGCGCTCCCGCCGGCTCGAAGATGACGGGAAAGACATATTTCACCAGCACCGGCAGGCCGAGGCTGTTGGAGGCCGCGAACAGCAGCCCATAGAAGGCCCCGGCGACGAGCGTGCCGCGATTGGCCTTCAGGTAACGGAAGTAGGGGCGGAAGCGGCGGAGCATCGGTCTGAGCTAGGCAGGGGACCCGCCTTCGCGCAAGGCTACGGCGCGGCCGGTCGGGAACGGTGGCCAGGCGGAATCGTGAATGGGCAGGCTCCGACAGTGGTCCGCTCAATCCTTGGACGCCCGGACATCGAGCGCGTCCCGCAGGCCGTCGCCGAGGAAGTTCAGCGAGAACAGCGTCAGCGAGAACACCGTGCCGGGATAGACGAGCAGCCAGGGATATTCCTCCATCTTCTCGGCCCCGTCCTTGATCAACGTGCCCCAGGAGCTCATCGGCGGCTGGACACCCAGGCCGAGGAAGCTCAGGAAGGCCTCGAGCAGCATCACGGCCGGAATGGTCAGCGTCGTGTAGACGATGATCGGGCCGAGGATGTTCGGCAGCAGGTGGCGAAAGAGGATGCGCGCCGGGCCGAGGCCGAGCGCGCGGGCCGCGTCGATGAACTCCATCTTCTTCAGCGCCATCACCTGCCCGCGGACGATGCGTGCCATCGTCAGCCACTCCACGGCACCGATGGCGACGAACAGCAGCACGATGTTCCGGCCGAGAAAGACCATCAGCAGGATGACGAAGATCGTGAAGGGCAGCGCATAGATGATGTCGACGAGGCGCATCATCAGCGCGTCGACCTTGCCGCCCGCATACCCGGACACGGCGCCGTACGTGACCCCGATGGTCAGGGCGACGAAGGTCGCACAGAGACCGACGCCCAGCGAGATCCGGCCGCCGTAGAGGAGCCGCACAAGCAGGTCGCGTCCCAGCTGGTCGGTGCCGAGCCAGTGGGCCGGGCCCGGTGGCGCGAAGGCATGGTCGAGGTCGATTTGTTCGTAGCCGTACGCGCTGAGCCACGGGCCGGCCACGCAGGCGAGGGCAAGGATGAGCAGGACCGCGCCGCCTCCGACGGCGACCCGGTTCTTTTTCAGGCGCAGCCAGGCGTCGTGGCCGAGCGACGAGCCGGGCTCGATCACCGCCGTGGGGCCGGTCACTGCGGGGGCGGTCGCGCTCATTCGAATTTCAGCTTCGGGTTGAGCCACACCTGCACGACATCGGTGGCGAGGTTGAGGGCGACGAGGAGCGCCGCGTAGAGAATGACCGTGCCGAGGACGAGCGTATAGTCGCGATTGAACGCGCTGTTGACGAACTCCCGGCCGAGGCCCGGCACCTGGAAGATGGTCTCGATTACGAATGACCCGGTGAGGATGCCGGCGATGGCCGGGCCGAGAAACGACACGACCGGCAGCAGCCCGCCGCGCAGGCCGTGGTGGACCACGATGCGCAGTTCCGTCGCGCCCTTCGCGCGGGCCGTGCGGATGAAGTCCTGGTTGAGGATCTCGAGCATGCCCGCGCGGGTCAGCCGCATGACGTAGGCCGCGTAGACAAAGCCGAGCGTCAGGCAGGGGAGCACGCGGTCAGACCACACGTCCCAGCCCGAGGCGTTCACCCAGCCGAGCCGGATGGCGAACAGGAGGACGAGCAACGGGCCGAGCACGAAGGTCGGCACGCAGATTCCCGCCATGCCGACCGTGCCGGCGAGATGATCGAGCCAGGTGTTGCGCCGGGCCGCCGCCAGCACGCCGAGCGGGATGCCGACGGCCACGGCCACCAGCAGCGCGAGCGTGCCCAACTCGAGCGAGACGGGCAGCTTCTGCCCGATGATCTCGTTGACGGACCGGTTGGCGTACTTGAACGACGGGCCGAGGTCGCCGCGGGCGACATGCCCGAGGTACGAGAGATACTGGCGCCACAATGGCTGGTCCAAGCCGTAATGGGCCTCGAGGTTGCGGAGGATCTCCGGGGGAATGGCCTTCTCCGAGGTGAACGGCCCGCCCGGCACGAAGCGCACCATGAAAAATGTCGCCGTGATGATCACGAACAGGACCGGCACGGCCTGCAGCAGGCGGCGGACGACGAAGCGGAGCATGCGGCAGGATGGAGTTGAATGCTGAAAGGTGAAAGTTGAAAGAGATGCGCGCGACGAATCGCTCCCCTGGATCGCACGGCAGGCACGCAACGGGTGCTCGCCTCCACGCGTCTCATCGCCAAGCTGCCTGCCCATGAAAATGCTTATGCGTTGGGCCCTGCTGGGCCTCGTCCTGGCCGGTGCGGCCCGGCTGGCGGCGGAGGACCTGGTGCGGCGGGAATGGACGGTCGACGGCACGCGGCGAACGGCGCTGCTGCACGTTCCGGCCGGCCGCGGGCCCGCCCCGGTGGTGTTTGTGTTTCATGGCCACGGCGGCTCAATGCGGAACGCGGCCGACACGATGCCTGTGCACCGGCTCTGGCCGGAGGTCCTGGTGGTGTATCCCCAAGGTCTGCCCACCGCCGGCCAGTTGACCGACCGCGCGGGCCGCGAGGCAGGCTGGCAAAGCGGCCCCGGAGCGGAGGGCGACCGCGACCTGAGGTTCTTCGATGCCATGCTCCGCGATCTGGTGCGGGACGGGCGTGTCGACCAGCGCCGGGTCTACGCGATGGGACATTCCAACGGCGGCAGCTTCACCTATCTCCTGTGGGCGACGCGGCGCGACGTTTTCGCGGCGTTCGGGCCGTCCTCGGCGATTGCGGGGCGGGGCTATCCACCGCTCAAACCGGCGCCGGTCGTGCACGTGGCCGGGCGCGAGGACCAGCTCGTCCGCTTCAGCTGGCAGGAGCACCAGATCAACGAGCTGCGGCGGATCGACGCGTGCGGCGATGGACGGAAGCTCGTGCCGGAAATCACGCTCTACGAGTCAAAGACGGGCACGCCGGTCGAGACGTTCATCCACCCCGGCGGCCACCGGCTGCCGCCGGAGGCGGCGCGCGTCATCGTCGAGTTCTTCAAGGCCCAGGCCAGACCCTGACCGCGCCGAAGCGCACCCGCGGACCGGTCCTATTTCGCGGCGGATTTCAGCATTGCGTCGCGGCGGGCCTTGAACTCGTTGCCGGGCCGCCACTCGGGCCACGCGTCGCCGTCGGCGATCCGCCGGCCGACATTGACCAGGAAGGCGACGTCGAGCGCGGCGCCCTCGAACGTCCAGTCCGGCCGCACCTCGTCGGAGACCTTGTGGTAGTTGTTCGCGATGTA
>DASZXO010000073.1:0-16923 GCA_035545835.1 Lacunisphaera sp. | reverse complement strand
TCCTCGTCCTTGATCTCGTTCTTGTTCCGCAGCCAGAGCGCCTGGATCGTGTTGACCTGCTTCCCGTTCAGGTTGATCGGGAACGACACGAACGCGCTGTAGCGCTCGAGGATGCCCTTGATCCGGCTGTCGGAGGCGAACTCGCCGCACTCGTCCTTCAGCTCGATGACGATCTTGGTGCCGCGGCTCAGGTCCGCCGCCTCCTCGATCTCGTAACTGCCGGAACCGTCGCTCGACCAGACGTGGCCGGGCTCGGCGGTCCGCCACGAGCGGGAGTAAACCCTGACGGATTTCGCGACCATGAAGGCCGAATAGAAACCGACGCCGAACTGGCCGATCAGGCTGGTGCTCTTCTGCTCGCCTTCGCTCAGGGCCTTGAGGAAGGCCTTGGAGCCGGAGTGCGCGATGGTGCCGAGGTTCTCGACCAGCTCGGCGCGGGTCATTCCGATGCCGTAGTCCTGGATCGTGAGCGTCTTCGCCTTGTCGTCGGTCGTGAGGTTGATCTCGAGCTTTTGCTGGTCGTCGAAGATTTCCTTCTCGGTCAACCGCGTGTGCCGGAGCTTCTCGAGCGCGTCGGAGGCGTTGGACACCAGCTCGCGGACAAAGATCTCCTTTTCCGTGTAGAGCGAGTGCGTGACGATATCGAGGAGCTGCGCGATCTCGGCCTGGAACTCGAATTTTTGCGGAGTGGAGGTGGACATGGTGGGGGACGTTTGGGTGAGGGAAAAGGGGCGGTTACCTTACAAATCACCCCGCAAAAATCAAGGGGCGGGGAGATGACACCAAATCAAGGGCGCCATTTTGGGTAAGTCGGGCTTTACGCCCGACATGTCGGGGATAAACCCCGACCTACAGGAACGCTGCACGGGCGTCCGCCCCCCTCACTTCACCGTGAGGTCGACGACCTTGGGCTTCTTCCGGTCGTACGTCTGGATCAGCATCTCAAACTCGCGGGTGTCGCGGCCGTAGCCGCTCGCCTGGTTGTTGAGGTATTGCCGGTACGCGGTGCCCCGCACCCGATAGCGGCCGGTCCAGCCGGGGACGGGCTCGGGGTCCTCGAGGTAAAGGTCGGCGCCGGTCACGGCGCCGATGTTGGAGAAGGGTGCGTCCTCGTACTTGAAGTAGCGGCGCGCCTGCTCTTCCGCGACCCGGATGACCTCGTCCAGCGTGCGATCCTCGTGCGTCAGCTGCTGCTCGGCGGTCTTCAGGTTCAGGGCGCGGCTGGCCTCGCGGTTCGCCTTGGCCTCCTCCTCGACCTGCTTCTGGTGGCGGTCGGCGAGTTCCTCGCCCCGCTTGCGGCCGGCCTCGTCCCGGGCCTTTTCCGCCTCCTGCGCCTCCTTGGACAACGCCGGGGTGAGCTCCTTGAGCCGGGCCTGCACGGCATCGGGCAGCAGGGTGGTTTGCACGCTCATCAGGTCGTTCTTCACGCGCAGGGTCGCCGTCCCCGCGGTGGTGTTGAAGCTCTGGATCGTGACCTCGTTGAGGACGGTCCCGTCCTTGAGGCGCAGTTCCGGGTAGGGCAGGCGGAGGACGACGACGGCGGCGCCGGCTTCGAGGGTGACCAGTCCGGCGAGGGCGAGCAGGGCGCGGCGAATCATGACGCGAAGCTAGCCCGCGGCCGCCAATTTCGCAAGTGCCGGCCCCGGGATCATCCGCCGAGGTACGCGGCCTTGAGCTCCGGGTTCGCCCGGAGCTCGGCCGACGGCCCCCGCATCACGATCCGTCCGGTCTCGAGCACGTACGCCTCGTGCGAGATCTCGAGCGCCAGCCGGGCATTCTGCTCCACCAGCAGGACGGTCACGCCGTGGTCGCGGTTGATCTCCACGATCTTCTCGAAGATCGTGGAGATGAGCTTGGGCGCGATGCCGAGCGACGGTTCATCGAGCATGAGCAGCTTCGGGTCCCCCATGAGGGCACGGCCGATGGCCAGCATCTGTTGCTCGCCGCCCGAAAGCGTGCCGGCGGGCTGGCTGAGACGCTCCCGCAGGCGCGGGAACACCCCGAAGACATAATCGCGATTGCGCGCGATCCGCGCCCGATCATGCAGCCGGTAGGCGCCCATCGCGAGGTTCTCATCCACCGTCAGGTTCGTGAACACCATGCGTCCCTCGGGCACGTGGCCGAGCCCGCGGGCGACGATGCGGTGCGGGGCGAGGCGGGTGATGTCCTCGTCCTGGAACCGGATGGTGCCCTGTTTCGCGCGCAGCAGGCCCGAGAGCGTGCGCAGCGTGGTGGTCTTGCCGGCCCCGTTGGCCCCGATGAGCGTGACGATGCGCCCGGCGGCGATGTCGAATGACACCCCGCCGAGCGCGGCGATGGCGCCATAGGAAACATGGAGGTCGCGGACGACGAGCATCGGTCAATGGTGGGCGAGATGATCCTCGCCGAGGTAGGCCTCGATCACTTTCGGATCGGCCTGGATCGCGGCGGGCGGACCCTCGGCGATCTTCACCCCGTAGTCCAGCACCGCGATGCGCTCGCAGCAACCCATGACGACCCGCATCGAGTGTTCGACGAGGAGGATGGTGAGATTGAACCGGGTCTTCACCTGCTGGATGAGGCGGATGAGCTCGATCTTCTCGGCCGGGTTCATGCCGGCGGCGGGCTCGTCCAGCAGCAGCAGCCGCGGCTGCGTGGCCAGGCAGCGGACGATCTCGAGGCGCCGCTGTTCGCCGTACGGCAGGCTCGCGGCCTCGGCCTGGCGATGGCGCCGCAGGTTGAAGATCTCCAGCAGCTCGTCCGCCCGACGCGCGATGGCCGCCTCGTCGGCGCGAAACGCGCCCAGGCGCCACAGGGCCTGCGCCGGGCCGGTCACCCGGTGAAGGTTGCAGGCGGCGCGGACGTTGTCGAAGACGCTCAGGCTGCCGAAAAGCCGGATGTTCTGGAAGGTCCGGGCGATGCCGAGCCGGGCGACCTCCCAGGGCTTGAGCCCGGCGAGCGGGCGCCCGGCGAACGTGACGGCGCCGCCCGTGGGCTGGTACACGCCGGTGACCAGGTTGAACACGGTGGTCTTGCCGGCGCCGTTGGGGCCGATCAGGCCGAGCAGTTCGCCCTCGCGGAGCCCGAGGTCGACGGCGTCGACGGCGGTGAGGCCGCCGAAGCGGATCGAAACCCGGTTGAGCTCGAGCAGCGCGGGCATCAGGTGGGCCTCCGCCGGAAGGTGAACAGGCCCTGGGGCCGCGCCAGCATCAGCACGATCAGCAGGAAGGAATAGAGAATCATGCGGTACTCCTCGACCGGCCGCAGCACCTCCGGCAGCAGCGTGAGCAGCACGGCCGCGAGAACCACGCCGACGGTGTTGCCCATGCCCCCGAGGATGACCATCACGACGATCTCGATCGAGCGGGTGAAGTCGAACCCGCCGGGCGAGATCGTCTGTTTGAAATGGCCGTACAGACCGCCCGCGACGCCGGCGAAGAACGCCCCGACGACAAACGCCACGATCTTGTAGCGCGTGGTGTCGAGGCCGATCGACTCGGCGGCGATCTCATCGTCCCGCGTCGCCAGGAACCCGCGGCCATAGGTGGAGTGCACGAGGCCATGCACCGTGAAGAGGGTGACCGCCGCGCCCGCCAGCACCCACGAGGCATTGGTGTAGGGCGGAAGTCCGTTCAGCCCCAGCGCGCCGCCGAGCGGTTCGCAGTTCTGGAAAATCACCCGGATGATCTCGCCGAAGCCGAGGGTCACGATGGCGAGGTAGTCGCCCCGCAGGCGGAGCGACGGCAGGCCGACGAGAAAACCGGCCAGCGCCGCGGCGCCGCCGCCGGTGACGAGCGCGGCGAGGAAAAGCCAGCCCTGCGACCAGGCGTTCCCGCCCTCGGCGCCGAGCAGCCTGGGCCCGAGCAACAGGGTCACGGCGGCGGAAAGGTAGGCGCCGACGGCCATGAACCCCGCGTGCCCGAGGGAAAACTGGCCCGTGTGCCCGTTCACCAGGTTGAGGCTGACGGCGAGAATCACGTTGATGCCGATGCCGACCGCCACATCGAGGTAGTACGGGTCGAACCGGTTCGCCAGCAGCGGGAGCGCGGCGGCGGCGCCGAGGGCGGCGAGCAGGGCGAGGAGCGGGCGCGGCATGTCAGACCTTCTCCCGGGCGAACCGCCCCAGCAGCCCGGCGGGCCGGAACAGGAGCACGAGGATCAGCAGCGCGAAGGCGATCCCATCCTTGTAGCCGGACCATTCCGCGCTGCCGCTGACGAAGGTTTCGACCACGCCGAGGAGCAGGCCGCCGAGGGCGGCGCCGGGAATGTTGCCGATCCCGCCGAGGACTGCGGCGGCAAACGCCTTCAAGCCCGGCAACACGCCCATCAACGGGTCAATGGACGGGTAGTTGAGCGCGTACAGGATCCCGCCCGCCGCCGCGAGCGCCGAGCCGAGCGCAAAGGTGAACGAGATGACCACGTCGGGGTTGATGCCGACGAGCGCCGCGGCCTGCGGGTTGAGCGACACCGCGCGGATCGCCGTGCCGATCTTCGTCCGCAGGACGATGAACCGGAGCGCAAAGAGCAGCGCGAGCGTGACGCCGATCACCACGAGCTGGTTGCTCGACACGTAGACACCGCCCAGCACCAGCGTCCGGGCCGGAAAGAGCTCGGGATAGGGCCGCGGCGTCGCGCCGAAGAAGAACTGCCCGAGGTTTTGCAGCAGCAGCGAGACCCCGATGGCGGTGATGAGCACGTTCAGCGTGGAGCCGCGGCGCAGCGGGCGGTACGCGAGCCGCTCGATGACGACGCCCAGCAGCGCGCACGCGGCCATCGCCACCGCCAGGGCCGCGAACCCGCCCCACAGGGTGTGCTCGGGCACGTGCCGGCCCACGAAGTAGCCGACGAACGCGCCCGCCATGAACACCTCGCTGTGCGCGAAGTTGATGAACCGGAGCACGCCATAGACCATCGTGTAACCGAGCGCGATCAGCGCAAAGATCGCGCCCAGCGACACGCCGTTGAGGAGCTGCTGGAGGAATTCGGTCAGGGGGCGGGCGGGCAGTTGAAAGGTGAACGTTGAAGGTTGAAAGGCGTTCTAGCTTTTCGGCGTCAACAGCGATTGGCGAAGTCCACTGAGCATTCGCGTTATTTCCAGGGCGGCATCCTGCATATCCTGGAACTCCGTCGGCTCGAGGTATCCTTGGTCGCGTGCGATCACCGCTTGGGATGCTACTGCGAAGGCGGAGCCCGCGGCGATCTCCACCAAGCGGGCAAATTCCTGCTTCGACGAGCGGGAGCAACCCTCGGCCAGGTTTGACGAAACCGACACCGCAGCGCGTCGAAGCTGGTTTTTCAGTCCGAAGCGTTCGTCCGCCGGAAAGGTTCTGCTCGCGCGGTACACCGGATCGGCCAGGGGAATTGCTTTTTTCCAGGCGTCCAGTTTCTCGAAATTAAACATGACGCGCGACTGTTCCTATTCCCTTTTCAACTCTCAACCTTCAACTTTCACCAATTCTTGGCCCCGGCCATTTGGCCGGCAGACCGAATTTCCCGCTAGGCCACCTTCAACTTTCAACGTTCATCCTTGCCTTGAAGGCTCACGGCGCGATGGCGGTCACGAACTTGTAGCGGCCGTCCTTGATCGTGAGGATGACGGCGGACTTGGAGGCGTTGCGGTTGTCGTCGATCGTGATGCGGCCGGTGACGGCGGGAAAATCCCTGGTGGCGGCGAGGGCGTCGCGGATCCGGGCGGGCTCGGCGGCCCCGGCCCGGGCCATGGCGTCGGCCAGGACCAGCGCCGAGTCGTAGCCGAGCGCGGCCCAGGCGTCCGGCGTCGCGCCCCAGCGCCGGCGGTAACGCGCGTTGAACGCCTGCACCTCGGCGCTCGGGTTGTCAGGCGAGTAGTGCGTGCTGAAATAGGTGCCTTCCATCGCCGGGCCGCCGATCTCAAGCAGCGGCGGCGCGTCCCAGCCGTCGCCGCCGAAGACCGGCAGGTTCAGCCCGAGCTGGCGGGCCTGCACGCAGATGAGGGCGGCCTCGGTGTAATAGCCCGACGCAAAGATCGCGTCGGCGCCGGCCGCGCGGATCGCGGTGAGCTGCGCCCGGAAATCGCGGTCGCCTTCGGAGTAGCGCTGTTCGGCGACGATGGTCCCGCCGTCGGCGGTGAACCGAGCCTTGAAGATCCGCGCCATGCCCACGCTGTAGGCGTTGTTGGCCGAGGTGAGGATGGCGACGCGGTGGAGCCCGAGCTTTTCGCGGACGAAGCGCGCGAGGACGTTGCCCTGGAAGGAATCGACAAAGCAGACGCGGAAAACGTAGTCGCCCGCTTCCGTCACGCGCGAATTGACCGAGGAGGGCGTGATCATCGGGATGCGGGCGCCTTGCGCAACCGGCGCCGCCTCGAGGGAACGGATGGAGGCGACCTCGCCGAGGACCGCGACGACCTTGTCGCGGGCGATGAGCTTCTTCACCGCGGTGGCGGCCTCGCCGGGCTTGGACTGGTCGTCCGCGGTGAGCAGTTCGAGGGGCCGGCCCAGGACGCCGCCCCGGGCATTGATCTCCTCGACCGCCAGGAGGGTGCCCTTGTGGGAGGTGTCGCCATAGGCCGCCTCCTTGCCGGTCAGCGACGCGTACTCGCCGATGCGGATCGGCTCCGCCGCGGCGACGAGGAGCGGGCCGGCCAGCGCGCCCGCCAGGGCGGCGAGCGCGCCGAGTTTCATCCGGGCGGACGGGGCGCGGCGGCCGTTCATGGGGCGATGGCCTCGACGAACTTGAACCCGCCGTTGCGGACCTGGATGATCATGGCCGGCTTGGAGGCGTTGCGCTGCGGGTCGATGGTGATGAGGCCGGTCACGCCCGGGAAATCCCTGGTGGCGGCGAGGGCCTCGCGCACCCGGGGGCCGTCGGTCGAGCCGGCCCGGCGCATCGCATCGAACAGCAGGAGGGCGGCCTCGTAGCCCAGCGTCGTCGTGGCGTTGGGGGTCTCGCCGTCCCACCGCGCGCGATAACGCCGGACGAAGCCCTGCATCGCCGGCGTCGGCGTCTCCGCCGAGGCGTGCGTCGAATAATAGGCGCCCTCGACGGCCGCGCCGCCGATGGCCACGAGGTCGGGGCCCTCCCAGGCGTCGCCGCCGAGGAACTTGCCGGTGAAGCCGAGCTCGCGGGCCTGTTTGCAGATGAGCGCCCCCTCGGTGTAGTTGCCCGAGTGCAGGATCGCCTCGGCGCCGGCCGCCTTGATGGCCGTGATCTGGGCGCGGAAGTCCTTGTCGCCCTCGCTGTGCCGCTGTTCGGCCACGATGGTGCCGCCCGCCGCCGTGAACTGCTCGCGGAAGACCTTCGAGAGGCCGACGCTGTAGGGGTTGTTGACCGAGGTGATGAGGGCCACGCGCTGGAGCCCGAGCGAGTGGCGGGCGAACTTGGCGAGCGCCAGCCCCTGGAACGAGTCGATGAAGCAGACGCGGAAAATGTAGTCGCCCGCCTCCGTCACGGCCGGGCTGGTGGAGGTGATGGCGACCATCGGCACCCGGGCGTGCTGGAACACGGGCGCGGCCTCGAGGGAATTGCTGGAGGTGTTGCCGCCGAGGACGGCGACGACGCGGTCGCGCGCCACGAACTTCTTGGCGATGGTCGCGGACTCGCCGGGCTTGGACTGGTTGTCCGCGAGCAGCAGCTCCACCGGGCGGCCGAGCACGCCGCCGGCGGCATTGGCCTCCTCGACGGCGAGGGTGACGCCCTTGCGGGCGGCGAGGCCGAAATCGGCGTCCTTGCCGCTGAAGGCCCCGTACTGGCCGATGCGGATGGGTTCGGCCGCCGGCGCGGCGGCCGCGGCCAGGCCGGCGAGCCCAAGGACGAGGAAGGGGAGGCGGGCGCGGCGTCTCATGGCGTGCGATGGAATGCACGCGCCCGCCGGGCGCAAACCCCAAGTGCCGGCGGCGCTTTCGGCTTTGCGCCGTGCCGCGCCGCCGTTTCACTCGGGGCGGTTGAACCTCCTCGATCGCTATCTCCTGCGCGAGTGGCTGAAGATGCTCGCGCTGCTCCTCGCCGCGACCACCGGCGTGCTGTTGCTCTCGGCGCTGTACGACAACTTCCGCGATCTCATCCAGCTCGGCGTCGGGGCGGCCGACATCCTGCTCTACTACGTCACGCTCATGCCGAGCTTCCTCTCGATCGTGCTCCCGATCTCGATGCTGCTCTCGCTCCTCTTCGTGCTGAGCAAGCTCCACCGCAACAACGAGCTCACCGCGGTGCGCGCGGCCGGGCTGAACATCTTCGCCACGACGCGCGCCCTCTGGCTGGCCGGCGTCGTGCTCTGCGGCGTGTCGCTCCTGCTCAACGCGCGCGTCGTGCCCTGGTCGGTCGAGACGACCCGCAGCCTCTGGCAGGGCTTCCAGTACCGCGCCGAGTCGAAGAGCATCCCGCCGGCGAAACTCGGGCTGGTCACCAGCGTGGCGTTCGACAACCCCCGGGCCAACCGCATGTGGTTCATCAACCGGTACAGCCGCTACACCGAGACGGCCTTCGGTGTGTCGATCTCGACCCTCGATGCGCGCCGGCGCGAGGTGTTCCGGCTCATGGCGCGCGAGGGCCGCTACGACGCGATCCGGCACGGCTGGGTGTTCACCGACGGCCGCGAGGTGTGGTTCGACCCGGCGGACGGCGAGATCACGCGCACCGCGGCCTTTGCGACGCAGACGCGGCCGGACTACGCGGAGGACCCGTCGCTGATGCTGCTGATCGACCGCAAGCCCAACGAACTTTCCTTCAACGAACTCAGGCGCATCACCCGCTATTTCTCGACGGAGGACACGCCGAAGTTCCTGCGCTACGAGGTGCGCTACTACGGGCTGCTCTTCGACACGCTCGGGCCGCTCATCATCATCGCCATCGCCGTGCCCTTCGCCGCGTCGGGCGTGCGCGTCAGCCCCGCGGTCGGCGTGTCGAAATCGATCGGCCTGTTCTTCGTCTACTTCATCCTCAATGGCATTGCGACCCCGCTGGGGGGCAACGGCTACCTCGAGCCGGTCTGGGCCGCGCTCATGCCCGACCTGGCGATGATCGGGATTGCCGCGTGGTTCTTCGGCCGGATGCGGTAAGGCGGGCGCCACGCTGCGCGCAATCTCCCGTAGGTCGGGCTTTACGCCCGACACTCCTCAACGGAGCCAATCGGGCTCTGGACGCGCCTCCTTGGTCATCGCCCCGAACCACGACCAATCGTTGGGGGAGCAATCATATCCCGGCCATGCCTCGGCCGTTCCGCAGAGCCCCGCACGGTAGGGATTCAGGAAAATGTAGAGAAAGACGGCAGAGAGATCGTCGTGCGGGCGGACCCGATGGTCATGGAAGCTGGGCTGCCAGGATATCCCAGCTAGCCGCAGGGCGGGCGCCAGCGGACCTTTGAATTTGCGAACAGTGTTCGATAGGCTGGTGTCCGCATGCAAAGTTACGGGCAAATGGAGGTGATCAGGCATCAACACTCCGCACCGCACCGTCCCAAGCGCTGCGGCTTCCCGTTCATGCTGCCGGTCCATGATGGTGTTCCTGAGCCGTGGATCAGCCAGCCGATCGCAGGGGCGACGGGCGCAGACGGTCAAAAAGTAATCGGCGTTTGAAACCGAAAGGCGACCAACACGAAGGGCAGGATAACCTGGGGTGGACTTTCTCGATTTCGAGTCGGGCACAAAGCCCGACCTACAAAATCGGCGACTGAACCGGAGCCCGGGAATTGCCCAATTTACGGCAGAAACGGCGGGGGCCAGCGGAGGAATTCGAGGCGGGAGATGCGTTCCCAGTTGGAGAACAGGATGACGCCCCACACCACGATGCAGTTGATGTAGGCCATGAACACGGCCGCGCTGCCCATGTCCTTGGCGCGCTTGGCGAACGGGCGCTTGGCGAGCGAGATGTCATCGATGGTCCACTCGATCGCGGAATTCACCAGCTCGGTGAGCACGATGAGGAAAAGCGACGTGATCATCACCGCCGTGGACACGGCGTTCACCGGCAGGATGACCGCCAGCGGCGTCAGGATGACGACGAAGATCAGGTCTTCGCGAAACGAGGGCTCGTGCCGGGCCGCGGCCCAGAACCCCTCGACCGCGTAGCCGACCGACTGGAAGAAGTTCCGGAAATCGCGGACCTTGTTCTCCGGTGTCGTGGCAGGCTCGGGTGTGACTTCGGGCATGGCGGCGCGAGGCGCGACCGAATGTCGGGCGGAATGCGGCGGGCGACAAATCTAATTGCAGGGCGGGGGCGCGATGCCGCCGCAGCCAGGTCGCTTGGAGACGCGACCAGCGCTCCCGCCCCCAAGCCTCACGCGCTCAACAGCCGGAACCCGGGCGCGGACTCACCGAGGCCCAGCGCGCGGCAGGCCTCACGCACGGTCTCGTCATGGCAGCCGACAAACTCGAGCAGCCGGCAGACGAAGCGCCGCTTCGTCGCGTCGTCGATGGTCATGACGGCCCAGTACTGGGTGCCGTCGATTTGCATCGCATGGTTGTGCGAGCGCACCTCGTTGACCGCCTCGCGGCTCAACATGAGGTAGCGCCGCCCGCTTTCCTGGTGGGAAATGAAGTCCGCAAAATCACACGCGTAGTTCCTCGCCACCCACGCCAGCAGCGCGAGGTACCGCGCCATCGCGTTTTGCTCGAGCGCAAATTCCGCGCTCGTCAGGAAGAAGAGCAGGTGGTCGCCGGCCAGTGGCGGCCGGCTCGCGCCGAGCATCGCGGCGATGACCTCGGAAGGCGTCAGCTTCTTGGCCGCCGCCAGCTGCTCCAGGGCGTGGAAGGCCTCATCGCTCAATTCCACCTTTTTCATGGCACCAAATTTGGGCCAATCGCCTTTCCGGGCAACGGCTGCGCGCGGGAAAGTTTGTAACCTTTGACCGGAATTCCCGAATTCGGGACGCGGCGAGAGCGGCGTTGCAGCGCGGCGCGCCGGCGCCATTGTCCGCGCATGCCCACCGCCTTCATCGCCGGAGCGAGCGGACTCGTCGGCCGCCACTTGCTGCGCGAATTGCTCGCGAGGGGCGACTACGAGCGCGTCGTGGCCTTTGTGCGCCGCCCGCTCGGCGTGGCGGATCCGCGGCTGGTCGAGGTCACGACCGACTTCACCGCCCTCGACCGCGCCGCGGAGGGCAGGGCGTGCGACGACGCGTTTTGCTGTCTCGGCACGACGCGATGGCGGGCTGGCTCGCGCGAAAGCTTCCGCGCGGTGGACCACGGCGCCGTGCTGGCCTTTGCCTGGGCGGCGCGGCGGGCCGGCGCCCAGCGATTCTTCCTCGTGTCGGCCCTGGGGGCGAACTCGGCCTCGCGGCTGTTCTACCCGCGGGTGAAGGGCGAGACGGAGGAGGCGCTCTATGTCCTCGGCTTCCGCACGCTGGCGATCTTTCGTCCCAGCCTGCTGCTCGGCCGCCGCGAGGAATTCCGCCTGGGCGAGACGCTGAGTGCCGCACTGCTGTGGTTCGGCGAGCCGCTGCTCCGCGGGCCGCTGCGCAAGTACCGCGCGATCGGGGCCGACGTCGTGGCCCGCGCGATGGTGCGCTGTTCGTTCGGCCGCCAGGGCCAGGGCGTGCTGGTGTTTCCCTCCGATGAAATCCAGGACCTCGGGGGCTCGACTGCCTGAGGATGGAGGCGCCCAGCCGGCGCGGCCCGCGCTGGCCTCAGCGCGTTGGTCTTGCAGCGCAGGGTCCGGAGAGCCTGGGAATCAGGCGCCCGGCCTTTCCATCTCTCGCCGGCCCGCGTCGATCGGCGGGGCGCCGATCAGGCCGCTTATTTCGCCGGCGGGGCTTCGGCCGGTGACGCGGCCGTGGCGGGCGGGGTGACCGCCTGCAAATGAATGACCTGCTTCTCGGTCTTGCCGCCGGCGCGGAGCACCAGCGTCGCGTCGACCCCCGCGAGCGGGCCGGCGAGCTGCGAGGACATCGGCTCGACTTCGACCGACTGCCCCGGTTCGAGCGCCAGGGTTTCGGGCTGCACGGCGAAATTTCCCAAGGGGGAGACGAAATCGGCGATAGCGACCACCACCTTGCCGGTCCCGTGATTGGTGAACTTCAAATGGATCATCTCCGGCGCGCCCATGGGGCGGTGCATCATCGGGCCGGCGCCCGCGCCCTCGGGCCGGTCGCCGCTCGATTCATCGCCATCGCCGGACGGACGGCGACCCGCGTGCCGCCGGCCGCCGCTCCAATGTTCGCCGCCGCCGCTGCCGTCGTGCCGTTCCATGCCGGCGGGACGATCCATGGCGCCCACGGTCACGTCGACGGCAACCGTGCCGGCGAAAAAGGTGCCGCTGCCGGCGAGCGGCGCCGGGCGCGGGTGTTCGCGGTGCTCGGGCGCGTTGAAGACGGATTCCTGTTCCTCGCTCGCGCATCCGGCCATGAGCAGGAGTGCGATGGAGGCAGCGGCCAGCGAGGGGAAACGGACGGAGCGGTGGGTGCGCATCGGCCTTGAGACGCCCGGGTGCGAGGCAGGTTTCATGCGGTCAGGCGGAAGGCGAACAACGATCCGTTCAGCTCCAGTTGTAGTTGAAGCTGACACTGATCCTCTCCGCCGGCACCCGGTTGGCGGCCACCTCGTGCCGGAGCCAGCTTTCGAACAGCAGCACGTGGCCGGCCCGGGCGGGATAGGTGACATGCGTGCGGTTGGCCGGACGCGCGCGAGCGGCCTTGGGCGGCGCCGCCATGAATCGGCTCAGGCGCGGATCCTCGAATTTCAAACCGGGGCACCCCGGAGGCGTCACGACATAATACGTGCCGCTGACGAACGACAGCGGGTGGAGGTGCAGCCCGTGCGCGGCGTGCTCGGGCATGATGTTCACCCAGAAATCGGTCATGGTCACCGTTCGCCCGCGCAGGTCCAGGTCGAGCTGGGCTGCGAAGCGCCGCACGTGCGCCATCAGGCGGCGTTCCAGCGCGGCGAAGGTCGACGAGAACTTGTGGAGCTGGTGCAGCGAGGCATACGACGTGTAGCCGCCCGGGTAATGTTTCGCCGACCAGCGCCGGCCGGCCGCATCATAGTCCCGCAGCTGCCGGCATTCCTCGGCCAGCCCGGCATTGAACCGGGCCAGGCCGGTTGGTCGCAGCGGCTCGTCGTAGATCAGCGTCGGAAACCAGGCACGGGTGGGCATCGCGCCCCGAGTAAGCCGCGCGCCGCCGGCCGGCGCAACCCCGGAAGGCGGCCGGAACCGCGCCCGGCCCCGGCGGCGCACGTTATTTTTCGCCCGGGCGGCGCCGGACCGCGCTGGCAAACGCCACCGCGGGGCCCCACCAGCCGCGCTGCCGGAGCTGCTCGGCCCAGCGCGCCGGACGCAGGATCGACACCAGCGCCATCAACACCAGCCCGACCGCGATGAAGCGCAGCACGAGCCAGGCGACTTCTTCCCAGGATCCGCCACGGAGGGCGAGGATCGCGGCCACGACCACGAGCGGCAGCCAGAACTGCCACTGGGTGAATTCGCGCAGGCGCCGGTGGCGTGGCGCCGCCCGGTCGCCCGCCTGGCGTTCCTCGCGGTCGATGACGCGTTGCAGCGACGCCGGCGGTTCCTGCAGCCGCCAGGCGGTCAGCGTGATGCCGGCCGCCACCACGGCGTGCACGAGTGTCCAGGCCCCGACGAGCCACGGCAGGCTGGGCGCCGCGATCTGCCAATGCTGGGCCAGCCAGCGCACGGCTTGGTCGTAGGCCCGCACGAGTTCCTCGCCCATCAGCAGGTATTGCAGGAAAAACCCCTGCAACGCCGCCCAGGCCCCGACGAGCGCGCCGCCCAGGGCCAGGGCCGCCGGGTTCCAGCCGAGCACCTGCACCGAGCTGCCAAAGAGGAGGCCCTGGACGATGATGGCGATCATCGGCCGCACGCGGTTGCCCGCCGGCGAGAGTGCCTTCAAGCCGCCGGATACGAACGGCACCCACACGACCCGCCCCGGCTGGGCGAGCCCGGCCCCGGCAAACACCATCATCGCGGACTGGAGCGACGCCATGGCGAGCCCGGCCAGCGGCAGCCGGGCCGCATGCACCGCCGAGCCGATCGTCAACTCGAGGCTGCCCGAGGCCCCGCCAAACAAGCCGATCCGCGTCCATTCGCCGAAATCCTCGCAGGCCCGCTGCAGGCGCTCGAGCGCGTCGGGCGCCCCGGCGTCCACGACCAGGTCGAACCGCCGGCCGATGGCCCCCTCGATGCCCTCCACCAGGCCCGCGCGGACGGCAATGACGACGACCTGGGGCGCGGCCGCCGCGAGGGTTGGCCACAGCGGCAGCAGGCCCTTGCCGCTGAGTTCAAACCTGCCGAATTCGTCGAGCACGAGCAGCGGGGCGGGCGGCTCGGCCCGCAGGCGGCCCGCCCACACGTGCAGCTTGCGCTCGGCCTCGGGTTCGAAGCGATAGGGCGGGTCGAGCGTCTCGTCGCGCACGGCCCAGATCGCCTCCTGGTCGCTGCCGACCAGCCGCAGCCAGTATTCGTCGGCGCCGCGTCCCGGGGCGCCGCGCCGGCCCGCGAGCGCCAGCACGCCCTCGACGCGGTGGCCGCGCGCCAGCTGGCGGGCCGCCAGTTCGGCCAGCAGCCGCGTCTTGCTCGAGCCCGGGGCGCCGGTGACGGCGATCAACAGGCCGGGTGCCGTCGCGGGGGACGTGGAGGAATCGGCAGGCATCGGGGAGGGACCGCGTCGAGGAAAGGACATCCGCCCGGCCCCGCAAGCTCAACGCACGGGTGCATCATAACAGCCAGGCGCCCGCGAGGGCGCTGCCGAACACGACGACCCACACCGGCACCCGGCCGGAGACGAGGGCCCCGAGGGCCGCGATCGCGACGCCCACGGCGCGGCCGCTCGTGAGCGCGGAGGTGCACACCGGATCGCAGAATGCCGCCAGCAGCACGCCCACCACCGCGGCGTTCGCCCCGCGCAAGGCGGCCTGCGGCCCGGGCTGCGCGCGGAGCTCGTGCCAGAACGGCAACGCGCCGGCGGTGAGCAGCAGGCCCGGCAGGAAGATCGCCACCAGGGCCACGGCGGCGCCGAGCCAGCCGCCGGGCGCGATCACCGCGCCGAGATAGGCACTCAGCGTGAACAGCGGCCCGGGCAGCGCCTGCGCGGCGCCGTAACCCGCCAGGAAGCGATCATGCGCCACCCAGCCGGGAGCCACGACCTCGTGCTCCAGGAGCGGCAGCACCACGTGGCCGCCGCCAAACACGAGCGCACCGACGCGATAGAACCGGTCGAAGACCTCCAGCGCCGGCAGGTTCGTCATCCGAACAGCGCCCGGGAGCCCGAGCAGGAGCAGGAAGAAGAGAACAAGACACGCCATGCCCGTGCGCTTGGCGGGGATTTCGCCCGGCTGCGTGACGTCGCTCCCGCTCTCGCGCGAAGCAGGCGCAGGCGCGACCGCCCGGAAAAAGGTCCACCCGACCAGGGCACCCGCGGCGATCACGGCGAGCTGCACCCACGCGAGGGCCAGCGCGAGCAGCACCGCCGCGGCGCCGGCGGCCAAGGTCCGCCGCGGCCAGTCCGGGCAGAGGCTCCGGCCCATCGTCCACACGGCCTGGCCGACGACCGCAACGGCGGCGACCTTGAGCCCGCGCATCCAGCCGGCGGCTTCGACCTGTCCGCTCGACGCCAGGCCCAGCGCAAAGGCGGTCATCAGGATCGCAGACGGCAGCGTGAAGCCGAGCCAGATGGCGAGCCCGCCGGCCAGCCCGCGCAACTGGCAGCCGATCGCGAACCCGGTCTGGCTGCTCGCGGGCCCGGGCAGGAACTGGCACAGGGCGACCAGGTCCGCGAAATGGGCGTCGTCGATCCAGTGACGCCGCTCGACGTACTCCTTGCGGTAATAGCCGAGGTGTGCGACCGGCCCGCCAAAGGACGTGCAGCCCAACCGCAGCGCGACGACAAAGAGCTGGATAAGCGTCGGGCGGCGCGGCATCGGGGTCCCAGCAAACACGCGCGGCCCGCGACCGCACGCCTTTTTGAATTTGGCGTGCAAACTCGACACACCCCGGCGCTACGCGCCACCGCTCTTGCGCGAGGAGACCTACGCACAATGACGAAACTCCCCTCGAGCAAGAGGGGTGCCGGCCAAGGCGGGGTGTGGATCTATTTGGTTAACCCGAACACCTTCGCCGCCCGGTACACCGGCGCACGCTGGGCGTTGAGCTCGCTGGTCATGAGCTGGAACGCATCCACCCGGAACGGCGGTCCCTCGAACGCCGCGTGCTGCGCGAGGAATCTCGCCAGCGGCTTGGGATCGTACTCATGGCCGAGGCGGCCGAGCGTGAAATGCGGGTGGAAGCTGTGCACGTCGAGCGTCAGGTCGACCGACAGCAGCGCTTCGTCCACCTGTTTGCGCAGTTGGTAGAGCCGGGTGTGGCCGTTCGCGGTGCCGGCCCAGAGCACCTTGGCCGGGCCGCGGGTGGGGAACAGCCCGACGCCGCCCACCGGCAGGATGAAGGGCTCGACGCGCACGCGCGCGAGCGCCTCCGCGAACCGCGCCTGCTTGTCGGCGTCGGCGTCGCCGATGAACCGGAGCGTCAGGTGCAGGTTCTCCTCCGGCACCCAGCGGACGCCGGCCAGGGGCGCGGCCAGGGCCGCGAGCTCGGCGCGCACGGTCGCGGGTGGTACGAGGGCGACGAAGAGGCGGGCCATGCTGGCATTGAAGCCGACCGGCCCGCCCAGGCAAGCGGGCCCGTCACCAGCGCGAATTGATCCCGGTGATGAACAGCGCGCGCGGCTGCAACTGCAGGCCGGTCCATCGCTGGTAGACCGGCACCTGCACGAACGCGTAGGCGCTGACCTTCGGGCCGAATTGCACGGTGAGTCCCGGGCTCAGCAGCGCGACGGTGCCGCCGCTGTTGGCGCGGTCGGAGTTGGCGCCCCGCTCACGGTCTTCGTGGCGAAGATTGAGCTGCAGTTGCGGCGTGACGCGGCTGGCGTTGAGCCAGCGCACGCCGCTGTTGAGGGTGACGGTGGCCGCCGGGGCGAAACCGTCCCGCTCGGCCAGCGGCTGGTCGACCAGCGCCTGGGCA
>DASZXO010000072.1:0-10563 GCA_035545835.1 Lacunisphaera sp. | reverse complement strand
CCTGCGAGCCGGTCTCGTAGGTGTCCTTGGAGAACGTGCCCATGAACGGCAGGTAGATGTGCACGTGCGGGTCGATGAACCCCGGGAAGACGTACTTGCCGGTGGCGTCGACGACTTCGCAGCCGGCGGGGGCGGCGAGGTTCCGGTCGATCCGGGTGATCGTCTCGCCCTCGCAGTAGATGTCGGCGACGTAGCGCGAGTCGGCGGTGACGATTTCACCATTCTTGATGAGAAGTGACATGTGACGTGTGACCTGTGACGAGTTAAGAAGCGCTGGCGAGCTTGCGCCGGAGTCCATTGAGCATGCGGCGAAGATCGCCGATCAGCCCAAAGCTTTCAGCCGCCTGGTCGGGAGTGACGAAGCCGAGCTCAACAGTCAGAAACAACTGCGTGTCGAGTTCGGCGACCGAGCCCTCGGCGTGGGAGATAAACTGGATGAATTCCCCGGACGTATGGCGCGCCTGGCCCTCGGCAATGTTGGAGGAGACGGAGACTGCTGCGCGCCGGATTTGCGCGACGAGTCCGAATTTCTCCTCGGCCGGGAGTTTGGCCGTGAGCGGATATAGGAGCTTGGCGAGTTCGATGCCTTTCTGCCAGACGAGCAGGTCGCGATAACTTTGCGGTTTTGGGTTCATGGTGGTTGCGGCCCGAAACTCGTCACACGTCACATGTCACCGGTCACTGGCGGCATCACTTCTTCCACACATCGGCCACGTCGCCGCCGAACCAGCGCGACGAGACCACCTTCTGCTGGGTGTAGAACTGGATGCCCTCCCGGCCCTGGAGGTGGAGGTCCCCGTAGAACGAGTCGTCCCAGCCGGTGAAGGGGAACATGGCCATCGTGGCGGGCACGCCGACGTTGACGCCCACCATGCCGGCCTTGACGCGCATGGTGAACTCGCGGGCGGCGCGGCCGCTGTTGGTGAAGATGGCGGCGCCGTTGCCATAGGCGGAACGGTTCGCCCGCTCGATCGCGGCGTCGAGGTCGTCCATGCGCATGACATTCAGCACCGGGCCAAAGACCTCTTCGCGGGCGATGGTCATGCTGTCCTGGACGTGGTCGACGACCGTGGCGCCGACAAAGAATCCGTTCGGCGCGTCGGCGACCTTCACGCCCCGGCCGTCGGCGATCACCCTGGCGCCCTCCTTCTCGCCGCTGGCGACGAGGCTCAGCACGCGATCGCGATGGGCGGCGGTGATGACCGGTCCCATGTCGGGTTGCGCCGGCCGGTCGGTCGGTCCGACTTTGATCGCCCGGGCGGCCCGCACGAGTTCGGGCAGCACGCGATCCGCCGCGGCGCCGACAGTGAGCGCGGTCGAGCCGGCCATGCAGCGCTCGCCGGCACAGCCGAAGGCGGCGGTGGCGAGGTTTTCGACGGTCTTGCCGACATCGGCGTCGGGCATGACGACGATGTAGTTCTTCGCGCCGCCATTGGCCTGGACGCGCTTGCCGTGCCGGGTGCCGGTTTCCCAGATGTATCGGGCGATCGGCGTCGACCCGACGAACGAGACCGCCTTCACCTGGGGATGCGCGAGCAGGGCATCGACGGCCGCCCGCCCGCCGTGGACGATGTTGAACACACCCTTCGGGCAGCCGGCCTGCTCCATGAGCCGGCCCAGGAAGACGGCGCTGAGCGGCACCTTCTCGCTCGGCTTGAGGACAAACGTATTGCCGCAGGCGATGGCCGTCGGGAACATCCAGAGCGGCACCATCAGCGGAAAGTTGAACGGGGTGATGCCGGCGCAGACGCCCAGCGGCGTGTTGATGGCTTCGCAGTCGACGCCGCGCGCGAGGTTCTTGAGCGAGTCGCCGAAGAGCAGGGTCGGGATGCCGCACGCGTACTCGATGTTCTCCAGCCCGCGAAAGACCGAGCCGCGCGCCTCGGCGTGCGTCTTGCCGTGTTCACGGGAGACCGTGTGGCAAAGCTCGTCGAAGTTCTGTTCGACCAGCTGGCGGAGCTTGAAGAAGACCCGCGCGCGCTCGACCGGCGGCGTGTCGCGCCACCCCGGGAAGGCCGCCGCCGCGGCCCCGACCGCGGCGTTCACCTCGTCGACGCCGCCCGCCGGGCACTCGGCGATGACGCCACCGCTGGATGGATTGTAGACCGGGGTGCCGCCTTGCCGGTCGAGCCAGGCGCCGCCGATGAAATCAGGGCAGGGAGTGAGGTTCGCAGGCATAAGGGGGCCTAGAGGTGCAGGCCGGTGGACGGCTTCCAGTCCTTGTCCTTCACCTCGACCAGGTACGTGTCGCAGGTGCCCGGGGACAGGCTCTCGACGCGGTGGGTGACGGCCGGCTCCCAGCCCGCGTCGCCGGCCGGGGCGTCCAGGATCTCCTCCTTGCCGTCCGGCGTGGTGACGCGGAATTTTGCCGGCTGGATCTGGATGTACGCGTGCGGCGGATGCGAATGCATGCCGAAGCCGCACAGGTTCTTCCCGGTGGAGGTGTGAT
Source organism: Lacunisphaera sp. (assembly GCA_035545835.1). Classification (GTDB taxonomy): domain Bacteria; phylum Verrucomicrobiota; class Verrucomicrobiia; order Opitutales; family Opitutaceae; genus Lacunisphaera. The sequence continues at coordinate 8,114 of DASZXO010000072.1, read as the reverse complement.
AAAGGATGATGCGGACCCTGTCGTTTTCGAAGACGACCTTCGCGTAGTCGGCATCCGGCGAAACCGCGGGTGCGTCCGCGGCTGCGAGGCGCGCGGCCGCGAGCATCAGTGCCAGGCAGACAATCGTGGTTTTCATGGGTGAGGGGGAATCGGCGACATGTCGCCGCGGGCAAGTCTTGCCTGGTAATCGGACCAGGTCATCGGTGTCTCGCCGTTGTGCACGACGGTCATCTTGATGCAGTCGTCAACCGGGCAGACGAGCGAGCACAGGTTGCAGCCGACGCAGTCGTTTTCGCGCACGACCGGCACGGGTTTGTGCGGCACGCGGCCCGGACCGAGGCCGATCACGAGCTCATCGGGATTGACCAGGTCGATGCACTGGTGGGCGCCGTCCTCGCAGGCGATGTAGCAGAGGTTGCAGCCGATGCACCTGTCGTAATCGATCCGGGCGACGCGCTGGAAGTGCAGGTCGAGGTTCTCCCATTTCTCGAGCGAGCGCACGGCGCGGCCGCGCAGGTCCGCGAGCGACTTGAAACCCTTGGCGTCGAGGTAGGCGTTCAAGCCGTCGGTGAGGTCCTCCACGATGCGGAAGCCATAATGCATGATGGCCGTGCAGACCTGGAGCGACGTCGAGCCGAGCGCGATGAACTCGGCGGCGTCGCGCCAGGTGGCGATGCCGCCGATGCCCGAGATGGGCAGGCCGACCTCGGGATCGGCCGCACAGGCCTGCACCATGTTCAGGGCGATCGGCTTCACCGCCGGGCCGCAGTAGCCGCCGTGCGAGCTCAGGCGGCCGACGGTCGGCTCCGGCACGAACGTGTCGAGGTTCACGTTGGTGATCGAGTTGATGGTGTTGATGAGCGAGATGGCGTTGGCGCCGGCGCGCTTCGCGGCGCGCGCGGCGGCGGTGATGTCCGTGATGTTCGGCGTCAGCTTGACGATGACGGGGATGGTCGCCGCCTCCATGACCCAGCTGGTGATCTTCTCCGCGACGGCGGGCTGCTGCCCGACCGCCGAGCCCATGCCGCGTTCGCACATCCCGTGCGGGCAGCCGTAGTTGAGTTCGATGCCGTCGGCCCCGGCGTCGGCGGCGCGCCGGACATAGTCGTGCCACTCCCCGCGGGTTTCGACCATGAGCGAGGCGATGACGGCGTGGTGCGGCCAGCGTTTCTTCACCTCGGCGATCTCGCGGAAATTGGTCTCGGGCGCCCGGTCGGAGATCAGCTCGATGTTGTTGAGCCCGACCAGGCGGTTCGGGCCGTGGTTGAGCGCCGAGTAGCGCGAGGCCACGTTGACGATCGGCGTGCCGATGGTCTTCCAGACGACGCCGCCCCAGCCGGCCTCGAAGGCGCGGTGCGCCTGGTAGGCGGTGTTGGCCGGCGGGCCGGAGGCAACCCAGAACGGGTTCGGGGATTGGATGCCGGCGAGGTTGCAGCTCAGGTCAGCCATGGCGAAGGCGGGTCAGGCGCGACGCCGCAGCGCGGCTTCGAGTTCGTGGGCGCGGATCGGCTGCAGCAGCCCGGAACCGGCGGCGCCGGCCTTGGCGCCGAGGCGCGAGGGTTGCGGCGGCAGTGGCGCCGGCTCGTTCGTCAGGAAGCGGTGGATGCCATGCGCGGCCTTCTTGCCCTCGCCGACGGCATTGACGACCTCGCGGCCGCCGTTGCCGCAGTCACCGCCGGCGAAGATATGCGGCAGGTTGGTCTGGCCGGTGAGGGCGTCGTGGGCGATGACGCCGCGGTCATCGATCTGCAGCCGGGGGAAGAGCTCGCGCAGCAGTTGGGCCTGCTTCTCCTGGCCAACCGCCTTCAGGACCAGGTCGCACGGCTCGACCCATTCGCTCTGGGGGATGACCTCGAGCCGGCCGTCGACCAGGCGCGTGCGCACGAGCCGGAGGCCGCTCACGTGGCCGTTTGTCTCAACCACGCCGACGGGAGCCGCATGGAAGAGGAATTCGGCGCCATCGCGCCGGGCGTGCTCGTATTCGAAATCGTAGGCCGACATGTCCTCCTCGCCGCGCCGGTAGACGATGAAGGCCCGCTCGGCGCCGAGGCGCTTGGACTGCGTGACGGCATCGATCGCGGTGTTGCCACAGCCGATGACGGCGACGGTCCGGCCGACCGGAACCTTCTCGAGGGGCTCGGTATGGATCTGGGCAATGAACTCGAGCGCATCGCGAACCTCCGGCAGGTTTTCGCCGGGGATGCGCAGCCGGGTGGCGGCGCCGAGCCCGACGCCGACGAAGATCGCCTCGAAGTCACGCTCGAGGTCGGCGACCGTGACATCGGACCCGACCGTCACGCCGCAGCGGAGTTCGACCCCGAGCGACTCGACGAGGCGGACCTCGGCCAGGCTGACCTGCGGCTTCATCTTGTAATAGGCGATGCCGTAGGTGTTGAGGCCGCCCGGCTGGCGTTGCTTCTCGAAAATTGTCACTGCATGCCCGAGCCGCGCGAGTTCGGCGGCGCAGCCGAGGCCGGCCGGACCGGCGCCGATGACGGCGATTTTCCTCCCGGACTTGCGCGCGGGGACCGCGGGCAGGACGGGGATGCCCCGGTCGTTGACATAGTCCGTGGCGTAGCGCTGCAGGCGCCCGATCTGGATCGGCTGTTCGTCGCGGTCGTCGAGCACGCAGGCGCCTTCGCACAGCACCGATGTCGGGCACACGCGCGCGCAGGAGGCGCCAAGGATGTTGGCGGACAGGATGGTCTTCGCGGCGGCAGCCGGGTGGCCGAGGGCGATTTTCCTGATGAAGGCCGGAATGTCGATGCCCGTGGGGCAGGCCATGATGCACGGCGCATCGAAGCAATAGAGGCAGCGGCTCGCCTCCACGAGCGCCTCCTGCGGGCGCAGGGGCGGTTTCAAATCGGAGAATTTCGCCACCAGCTCGTCAGCGGGCAGCAGCGGGGCAAGAGGCATGGCGGAGGCGTGGAGCGCGATGTCGCCCGGGGCTACAGCACGAGGGACGGCGTGGCAGGCCGGCTTTTCCCCGGGCCGCGAAGCGGGCACCAGCAGGGAAGGGTGGGTGGCTTATTGGTGGGTTGAATACTGCGGGGCAGGTCCTAGTTTCCAAGCAGAAAGCAGGCCGGTTCCCGGCCGCGAACCGGAGAATCACCGCCATGCCGCTGGACCCGAAACGCACCGTCGCCGAACTGAAGGATCTCCGCCGGCTCACCGCCGACGACCATGGCGCGCAGCGCGTGGCCTTCACGCCGGTGTGGGTGCGGACGCGGCAGTGGCTGCGCGACAAACTCGCCGCGCTGCCCGTCGAAGTGCACACGGATGCGGCGGGCAACCTGTGGGCCACGCTCCGGGGGGCCAGCCCGCAGGCGCTGCTGATCGGGGGGCACATGGATTCGGTGCCGAACGGCGGCTGGCTCGACGGCTGCCTGAACGTGATGGCCGGCGTCGAGATCCTGCGGCGCCTCCATGAACAGTATGCCGGCCGGCCGCCCGTGACGGTCCGTCTCGTCGACTGGGCCGACGAGGAGGGCGCGCGTTTCGGCAAGAGCCTCTTCGGTTCGTCGGCCTGTTCCGGCTCGCTCAATATGGATGAAGCGCGCGGGCTGCGCGACAAGCAGGGCATCGCGCTGCCCGAGGCGTTGCGGGCTGTGGGCGTCGATTTTGAAAGGGTGAAGGACAGTGGCGCCGAGCTGAAGGATGCCGCGGCCTACCTCGAGCTGCACATCGAACAGGGCCCGGTGCTGCTCGACCTGGGGCTGCCGCTCGGGGCCGTGCTGGGCACCTTTGGCGTCGAGCGACACGCCATTACGTTTCGCGGCCAGGCGGCGCACTCAGGCAGCACGCCCATGAACCGGCGGCGGGACGCGTTCCTGGCTGCGGCCCGACTGGGTCAGGAAATTTACCGCATCGCCGAATGGAGCAAGACCGGTGTGTGCACCATCGGTTCGTGCACGACCCAACCCGGCATCGTCACCAGCGTGGTCGAGGAGTGCCGGATCACCCTCGATCAGCGGCACCTCGACGCCCAGGCGCTCGCCGGAATGCTGAAGGACGCCAGGGAAGCGAGCGAGCGCTTTGCGCGCGACGGCAATGTCACGGTGGAATGGGAGCGGCTCTGGCGGATCGAGCCGCGGCCGTTCCATCCCGCGCTGATCGAGATGTGCGATGCCGCCATCAAGGAAACGGTGGGTCGCTCACACCGGCTGCCGTCAGGGCCGCTGCACGACGCCGCCGAGGCGTGCGGTGCGGGCATCCCGACCGTGATGATGTTCGTACAGAGCCTGCACGGGATCAGCCACAACAAGATCGAGGACACAAAGGAGGATCACCTCGAACAAAGCGTGGTGGCCTTCGATCGGCTGGCGACGAAGGCCATGGAATGGGTGGCGAAAGGTTGACCGGTGGAGGGCCGGTCTCCGGACCGGCCGCGGTCGGCCGGGAGGCCGACCCTCCATTACATCAGCTCCGCGCGCAGCGCGCGCGCCTCGGCGAGCAGGTCGCGGGCGGCGGCGACGGTGTCGGAGTCCGAGAGGGACGCCTCGCGGGGTGAGGGCACCCCGCCTCCAGGTGTCGGGGCGACGTGGTCGCGATGGTCGTCAGGATCGCCGAGGCCGGCCTGGCGGAAACGCCGCAGGCGCTCGAGGATCAGGTCGCGGATCTCCGCGGCGTTCGTGACGCTGTGGAAGAGGCCGAGATGCATGTCCTCCCGGTTGTGCGCGCGGCGTTCGGGATCGCCACCCGCGCCGCCGGCCGACTGCACGTGCACGTCGGAGAGCCCGAGCAGGCGCTGCAACGGTCCCTGTGAGACGACCACCTGTTGGATGTTGGCGAAGCTCATGGTGGATTCGTTCACCTTCCAGACCCCATGGCGAATGCGCAGGCTGCGGTCGGTCACCATGTACCAGCGCATCTCATAGTCGAGTCGCACGAGGAGATAGGTGAACGGCAGCTGCGCGAGGTAGGCAACGATGCCGGCGATCTTCAGGAGCCAGATCACGGGAAAGGCCCAGGGCGGCAGCCAGAGGGCGAGCTGCACGAGCACGACCTTGAAACCGGCCCAGCCGTTGACGCGGACACGATGGTGCGGCCGGGCCTTCGGTCCGGGTGCCGGCTGCGCCGCCGGGGCGTCAGGCTTGCTCTCGTCCACGGCCCCGATCGTCCGCAGGTAGTCCTCGAAGTCGCGCGATTTCCTCGGGTCGACCCGGGATTGCTCGGCCAGGTGGCGCGTCCGGACGTCGGCCTCGACCTGCAGGAACACCGTCACCCAGAAAATGATGCCGGCGAGGGCGACGGCCTGGGCGAGGCCCCAGCGAAACAGCCGCAGGTTGTAGTAATTTCTCCCGGCGCGAAAGACGCGCAGCGACGCCGGGTCACCGTGCGGCGGATGCGGCTGCGGGGGCACACGCAGCCAGTGCAGCAGGATTTCCGTGCAGCGCTGGAACATTGCGTCAGGTCTGCCGGCGCCGCGCCAGTTCCTCGCGCACGGCCCGGAGTTCGCCGGCCACTTCGCGCAGCGCGGCGGCGAGTTCGCCCGGGGCGGACCCGGCGGCGGGGGCCGCGACGGCGGGGGCGGCCGGCGGGTGGTCTTTGACGCCGCGCATCTTCGAGTAGAGGAAGTCGCGCAGCGCCTCGAATTCTTTCAGGCCCTCGATGGTCATCTCAGCGGAGCTGCTGCCGGAGGCCGTCTGCACCAGGATGCGGGCCAGCCCGAGCCAGCGCTCGACGACGTTCGAGCGGAGGTGGATGTCCTGGATGCGCGCGTAGTTGATGATGATCTGCCGGCGGAAAAGGATGCCCCAGCTCATCGATATGCCCTCATCGGTGAACTTGTACCGCATCGTATGGTAGCGGAAGTAGAGGTAGGTGCCGAGGATGGGGAACAGCGGCGGGATCACCAAGGCGCTCAGCAGGTAATAGGTCAGCAGCGACCTGTCCGGGCGCTCCAAGGCGAGGATGGCCGTGTCGGCCGGGGCGGAGTTCACGGGCGCAAGGGATGACGGATTCCCGCCCGTGGCACAACATCGGAAGGGCGGGTTGTAGCGGCGGTCTATGACCGCCGACCTGCGCAGATGATCCTCCGGCGGTCACAGGCCGCCGCTGCAGGGATTGCCGCTCAGCCCGAATATTCCGCCCAGCTCGAGCTGGTCTCGGTTACGCGCACGCGCTCGACCTTGACGCCCGCCGGGATCGCGTAGGCACCGGAGCGCGCGGCGAGGTCAAGCGTGCGGGCGAGCTCGTCGAAGATGGTCTTCGCCATCACCTCGGTCGTCGGGTCCTGGCCGGGAAAGGTGACGATGCGTTCGCCGTGCTTTTCCTTGTAGAAGGCGAGGTTGGGATCGCGGCTGTTCAGCGCCAGCGCGTGGTCCCACGTGTCGAGAAACGCCTCCAGTGCGAGCTTCACGGCCTTGAAGTCACACACCATGTCGTTGGCATCGAGTCCCGCGGCGGCGAGCACCACCTCGATGCGCCGGCTGTGGCCGTGCGGGAAGCGGCACTTGCCCGGGTGTTTCGACAGGATGTGGCCGCTCTCGATCTCGAAGGACTTGCCGATGCGGTAGGGCATGCCGGTTCAAACCGTCTTGGAAAAGCCGGTCGGTCGCTTGGCCAGGTGCGCATCGAACCGCATCGCGATGATGCGGAGGAACAGCCGGCCGAGTTCGGTGATGTTGACGCGGCCGGGTTCGCGGGTGATCAGGCCGTCGGCCTCGAGGTCCGCGAGCGAGGCGAGTTCGGCCGCGTAAGTCGCGGCGAAGTCGAGGCCCAACTGGCGAGAGAGCCCGGCGAAGTCGAGCCCGCGGGCGCACATGATATCGGAAATGATGACCCGCCGCCGGCGGTCATCCTCCGTCAGCACGTACCCGCGTTCGATCGGCAACCGGGCGGCCTCGACCGCGGCCGTGTAGTCGGCGAGGTCCTTGTGGTTCTGGCGGAAGGCGCCGTCGGTCTCGGAGATGGACGACATCCCGAAGCCGTAGAGCGACGCGCCGGCGCGGGTGGTATAGCCTTGGAAATTGCGGTGCAGCGTGCCGTCGTTGAACGCGACCGCGAGCTCATCGTCGGGGCGCGCGAAATGGTCCATGCCGATCTGCACGTAGCCGGCGGCCGTCAGCTTGTTGACCGCGGTCATGAGCATCGTGAGCTTGTCTTCCGTTGTCGGGAGCTGCTGGCGGGTGTCGAAGATCTTCTGCGCGGGTTTGATCCACGGTACATGCGCGTAGCTGAAGACGGCGAGCCGGTCGGGCTTGAGGCCGATGACCTCGTCGATCGTCTGGGCGAAGGACGCCGGCGTCTGGAGCGGCAGGCCGAAGATCAGGTCGACGCTGACGGACTGGAACCCGGACTCGCGCAGCCAGGCGATGGCCTGCGCGGTCTGCTCGATCGGCTGCCAGCGATGGACGGCCAGCTGGACGGCGGGATTGGTGTCCTGCACGCCGAGCGAAGCGCGGTTGCAGCCGAGGCGGCGGAAGGCCTCGACGTGTTCCTTCGTCAGGCGCCGCGGATCGATCTCGACGGAGTTCTCGGAATCAGGTGCGAACTTGAAGTGGCGATGGATGGCCGCGGCCAGCCGGTCAATCTCGGCCGGAGGGAGGAAAGTCGGCGTGCCGCCGCCGAAGTGGAGCTGCGTGACCGGCCGGTTCCGGTTCATCAGCGGGGCCGTCAGCGCGAGCTCCTTTTCGAGGAGCGTCACGTAGTCGCCGGCGGAAGCGCGGCGGGTGGTGATGACGGTCGTGCAGCCGCAGTACCAACACAGGGATTCGCAGAACGGTACATGAAAATACAGCGACAGCGGCGAGCCGTCGGCATTGTCGCGGCGGACCTCGTTGAGCAGGGCCGAGCGGTCGATCGCCTCCGAAAACTGCGGCGCAGTCGGGTAGGACGTGTACCGCGGTCCGGGCACGTTGTATTTGCGAACGAGCTCGAGGGCCGGTTCGACGGGGACTTGGACGGTGTTGCGTGGTGACACCATAGTGTGGTCAGCATAACCGAACCCCGCCGGGCTGACTCCGCATATCTTGCGCAAAATCGAGCGGAGGTTGGAGGGTGGGGCGATGATTCGGTGCGGATTCGTTCAGACGGAACCATCCGGTGGAGGCGGGGTGCCCTCACCCCGCGAGACATGGCCGTCGTAGCCGGCCAAGCGGGGTGAGGGCACC
>DASZXO010000071.1:0-34666 GCA_035545835.1 Lacunisphaera sp. | reverse complement strand
GCACGAGGTGAAGGCGCCGCTCGCCGCCATCCGCGGCGCGGCCGAGCTGCTCGACGAGGCGATGCCGGCGGAGGAGCGGCGGAAGTTCCTCGCCAACATCCGCACCGAGTCGGCGCGCATCCAGCAGATCATCGAGCGGCTGCTCGAGCTGTCGTCGCTCGAGGCACGCAAGGCGCTGCAGCAGACGGCGCCGGTCGAGGTGACGGAGTTGATGCATGAGGCGGCCGCGGTGGTCGCGCCGGCCGGTGCGGCGGTGGGCGTCACGCTCCGGGTGCAGGGCGTCGCCGCCACGATCCGCGGCGAACGGGTCCTGTTGCGCGAGGCGCTCGTCAACCTGCTGCAGAATGCGCAGGAATTTTCGCCGGCCGGCGGCGAGGTCCGGTTGTGCGCCGAAACGGCGGGCGGCCGGGTGACGATCACGGTCGACGACAGTGGCCCGGGCGTGCCGGACTTCGCGCTGCCGCGGATCTTCGAACGGTTCTATTCGCTGCCGCGGCCAGGCGGCACGCGCAAGAGCACCGGGCTCGGGCTGGCGCTGGCGCGGGAGATCGCGCACCTGCACGCCGGGGACGTCACGCTGGCGAACCGGCCGGAAGGCGGTGCGCGGGCGACGCTGGTCCTGCCGTTGTAGGGCGGGGCGACGGGAGATAGGCGAGGAAATGACGGCGGGAGGCGGGGTACCCTCACTCCGCCTTGACTCGCGGGACGAGGGCGTCCCGCCTCCAATATTAGGCGCGATTTCATCGTCGCTTCATACGGGCTTCACGGAGCGGGGGCAGGATGTCGGCATGAATTCCACCCCCTCCGACCCGCAGCCCTGGTTCCGGCGTTTGGGCTGGTTCTACCGGCCGGTGCACCTTTTCGGCTGGATCGTGTCGCTCGCCGCGCTGGCCTTCCTCGCCAACGTCTTCCTCGTGCTGGACGCCCGTGCGCACTCGGTCAGCGACGTGCTCTACAACTTCTATGCCTACGCCGCGCCGACCTTCCTCGGCGTGATGTGGATCGGCTCACGCACCAGCGGGGAAAACACCGGGACACGCGCATGAACGCCGAGCCGCCCGTCATGCCCACGCCCGCCGCCCGGCGGCTGGCCGTGTTTCTCAAGGTTGGCTTCATCTGCCTCCTGATTCCCATGCTGGTGATCCCGCTGGCGATGACGAACGGCGTGCTGCACGAGCGCCAGGGCTACCGGGCGCAGGCCGCGCGCGAGATCGCCGCGATCTGGGGCCGGCAGCAACTGGTGACCGGCCCCGTGCTGGCCGTGCCCTACGGTTACCGGACGACGGTGATCCGGCCGAAGGTCGTGGCGGGCCGCAAGGTCGATGTCGAGGAGTCGGAGCTGGTGTCCGCGGTGGCGTATTTCCTGCCGGAGAACCTGGCGATCCAGGGTGCCGTGGATCCCGAGACGCGGCATCGCGGCATCTACGATGTGGTCGTGTACACGGCGACGCTCAAGCTGACGGGAACGTTCGCGCCCGATTTTGCCGCCGCCGGCATCGCGGCCGACCAGGTGTCGTGGGACAAGGCCGAGGTGTTGCTCGGCGTGTCGGATTTGCGCGGTGTCCGCGCGGTGTCGCCGGTGACGATCACACCCTCGGCCGGGCCCGGGCCAGGCGGGCCGCGCAGCCTCCCGTTCGAGTCGGCGGATGGCGCGGGCAGCGAGGGCCTGTCGCTGGCGGCGAAGACGGACGGCGCGGTTGCGGCCGGGAAGGTCGAGTTCGCGCTCGAGGCCGTGCTGCAAGGCAGCGAGCGCCTTGATTTCGTGCCGGCGGGCAGGACGACGCAGGTGGATGTGCGCTCGCCCTGGGCCAACCCGTCGTTCGGCGGCGCCTACCTGCCGGCGAAGCGCACCGTCGGCACCGCCGGGTTCACGGCGGAGTGGGAGGTGTCGCACTTCAGCCGCGGGTTTGGCCAGAGCTGGACCAGCCGGGGCGCGGAAGCCGGCGGCATGGCGAAGAAGTTTGTCGCGGCCGGATTTGGCGTGGCCTTTGCGCAGCCGGTCAACGCGTACAGCATGGTCGAGCGCGCACAGAAATACGGCGTGCTGTTCTTCGTCCTGGTCTTCGCGGTGTTCTTCCTGTTCGAGGTCACGGCGCGCCTGCGCATCCACCCGCTGCAGTACGCGATGGTGGGCGCGGCGCTTTGCCTGTTCTTCCTCGGTTTCCTCGCGCTGGCGGAGTTTTGGTCGATGGCCGCCGCCTATGGCGCGGCGGCCGCGGCGTGCACGCTGCTAGTGGCGCTCTACGCGTGGACGTTCCTGCGCAGCGGCGCCCGGACGCTCGTGATCGGCGGCGGGCTCGCGGCGACCTACGGCTACCTGTATTTCGTCCTGCAGTCGGAGGATTACGCGCTGGTGGCGGGCACGGTGGCGCTGTTCGCGGCGCTGGCCCTCGTGATGTTCTGCACCCGGCGGATCAACTGGTACGCGCTCGACCTGCCCGGCACTGAAAATGCCGGGGCGGGCGTGCGGTGAAGGAAACGCGCGGCGCCGCCCGTATTTTGGCCAGGATAGTGTGCAATACCGCCGGGCCGGTGGGTTCTTGAAAAGCCCGCCGGCCCGGTTGGAGCCTGGCGCGACAACTCAATACACTGGATCCTTCGCTACGCTCAGGATGACAGATGGGGAATGACATCTTGGTCGAGTCATTCTGAGCGAAGCGAAGAATTCGGACGCGATCGCGAGGCTCGAATCGATACCGCGTCGAAGCATGGCGGGGTTCGGAGACCCCGCCCTACAGGAGCGAGCCTTGTTCGCCGGCGGGCTTCAGGCCGATGGCGTGGTAGCCCTTCGGGGTCAGGACGCGGCCCTGCGCGGTGCGGGCGAGGTAGCCCTCCTGGATGAGGAACGGCTCATGGACCTCCTCGAGGGTGTCGGCTTCCTCGCCGACCGCGATGGCGATCGTGCCCAGGCCGACGGGACCGCCGCGGTGATGCTCGGCGATGAGGCGGAGGATGCGCTTGTCCATCTCGTCGAGCCCGGCGGCGTCGATCTCGAGGAGCTCGAGCGCGCTGGCGGCGACGGGTTGCGTGATCCTACCCCTGGCCTTTTCGGAAGCGAAGTCGCGGACGAAATTGACCAGGTTGTTGGCGATGCGCGGCGTGCCGCGCGCGCGGGTGGCGATTTCCTTTGCGCCGCCGGCGTCGATGTCGACCTTGAGCAACCCGCAGCTCCGGCGGACGATGCCCTCGAGCGTGGCGCGGTCGTAGTAGTCGAGGCGGGTGTTCAGCGTGAACCGCGAGCGCAGCGGCGCGGTGAGGAGGCCGGCGCGGGTGGTGGCGCCGACGAGCGTGAACTTCGGGATCGAGAGCCGGACGCTGCGGGCGTTGGGCCCCTGGTCGATCATGATGTCGAGCCGGAAGTCCTCCATCGCCGAGTAAAGGTACTCCTCGACGGTCTTCGGGATCCGGTGGATCTCGTCGATGAAGAGGATGTCGCCTTCCTCGAGGTTGGTCAGCAGCCCGGCGAGGTCGCCGGCCTTCTCGATGACGGGCCCGGAGGTCACGCGGACATTGCGGCCGAGTTCATGGCCGAGGATGAAGGCGAGGGTGGTCTTGCCGAGGCCCGGCGGGCCGGAGAGCAGGATGTGGTTGAGCGGCTCGCCGCGGCGGCGGGCGGCGCCGACCATCACCTGCAGGCGCTCGACGGTCTTGGGCTGGCCCGCGAAGTCGGCGAAGGCCAGCGGACGCAGGGCCGCCTCGGTCGGCGACACGGGCGCGCCGAGGGTGGAGGTGATGAAGTCGGCGCCCTTGGGCGATTTTTCCGATGAGGCCATTCAGTTAAACGCCAAGGCGCGAAATTGCGAAGCAAGGGGAGGGGCTCGTGGAGGCGAAGCTCTGCGCCTTCGCTTCCTTGCGTTTCAATTCCGGGCTCATTTCCATTCGACGGCGGCGCCGAGGCTCCGGAGGTTCTCGACGAAGTTGGGATGGGCGCGGCGGATGGTGTCGGCGTTCTTCACCACGGACTGGCCCGGGATGCTGGCCGCGACCATGTAGAGCGCGACGGCGGCGCGGATGATGTAGGGGGCCTCGACGACGGCGGGGCGCAGCGGCTTGGCGCCGAAGACCGTGATGCGGTGCGGGTCGCTGACGACCACATGCGCGCCGAACTTCGACAGCTCGGACATCCAGGTGAAGCCGCCCTCGTAGACCTTGTTCCAGAACATGATCGTGCCGCGTGCGCGGACCGACAGCGCGATCATGCACGGCAGCAGGTCGACGGGGAAATACGGCCACGGCGCCGCCTCGATCTTGGCCAGGAGGTTCGAGGTGAACGGCTCGGCGATGACGAGCTGCTGCTTCCGGCGGACGATGGCGGTGTCGCCGTCGTAGCCGACCTGCACGCCGAGCTTGGCGAACGACCGGTTGATCAGGTCGAAGTGCTGCGGCTGCGAGTCGCGCACCCGGACTTCGCCGCCGGTGATGGCGCCGAGGGCCAGGAAGGTGACGACCTCGTGGTGGTCGGAGTTGATGGTGAAGGTGCCGCCGTGCAGCGACTTCACGCCCGTGATGGTGAGCTGGCTGGTGCCGGTGCCGGCGATCTTCGCGCCCATGGCGGCCAGCACGGCGCACAGGTCCTGCACGTGCGGTTCGCTGGCTGCGTTGATCAGCACCGATTCCCCATCGGCCAGGACCGCCGCCATGACGAAATTCTCCGTGGCGGTGACGGACATGTAGTCCGGCCAGTGGCGCGCGCCGCGGAAGCGGCCGGGCAGCGAGAGCGTGAGGTCGCCATTGTGCGAGATGCGGGCGCCGAGCTTCTCGAGGATCTCGAGGTGCGGGTCGAGCTCGCGGATGCCGAGCGAGCAACCCTTGGCGTTGGCGGGCAGGGCGAACTTCCTCATTCGCTGCAGCAGCGGCGCGAACAGCAGCACGGATGAGCGCATGCCCGAGGGCAGCTCGCCGTCGAGCCGGCGGGCGTCGAAGCCCGCATGGTCAAGCCTCATCGTGCCGGCGGCGCGGTCCCAGTCGACCCGCGAGCCCTGCGCGACGAAGAAGTTCACGAGCTTCTCGACATCGGTGATGTTCGGCACATTCCGCAGCGTGACCCGGGCGTCGGTGAGCAGCGAGGCGCAGAGGATGGGCAGCGCGGAATTCTTGTTGCCCGAGGGGGTGATGGTTCCGCTCAGGGGCTTGCCGCCGTGGATGATGAGGTCGGACATGGAGGAAGCTTTGAGCCGTGTGCTAGGGGCGGGAAGCCGGGGGTCGCGGGCTCCAACCCGGCCTCGTCCCGCGCGGCGGAACTACGGCGAGCTGGGAGCGGCGCAACAAAAAGGCGTCCGCGGGATGCGGACGCCTTGAACGTGAATCGCGCGACTGGCGCGGACAAGGTTTAAGTGGACCCTTGGTCGCCGCCGCGACCGCCGCGGCTGCGGCCGCGACCGCCGCGATGGCGCCGGCGAAAACCGCCTTCGCCGCCCTGGCCGCGGCCGCGGCCACCGCGATGGTGGTGGCCGTGGGACGGCTCGCCGCCGGGGGCTTCGGCCGGCGCCGCGGGGGCGGGCGAGCCGCCGAAGAGCGACTTGATCCACCCGAAAATGCCGCCGGAGGCGGCCGGCTTGTCGGCCTCGCGCGGGCCCGCGGCGACCGGCGCTTCCGTGGCCGCGTGGCGCGGCGCGCGTTCGCGCGGTGCCCCGCCCCAGTTCTTCGGGGTCGGGACGAATTTCACGCCCGGGCGGACGTACAGGAATTGCGGCGGGATCGACGCGACATCGACCTCCTCGTCGGCGTGGCTGCGCGGGCTCTCGGCGCGTGGTTCACGGGCCGGGCGGAAGCCCTCGCTCTCCCAAGTCTGCGGCGGGACCGATCGCTGGCGCTCGGGCTCGAGGATGTTGAGCTGCGCCGGGGCCTCGGTGGGCGCGGCGGCTTCAGCCGGCGCGGCTTCGGGGCTGCTCGCGGCGGGCTGGGCCACGGCCGCGGGCGCTTCGACCGGGGCGGCCGGTTCGGCGTGCTCGCTGGGGGCGGATTCGACGTGCCCGGCTTGGGCGGGCTGGACGGGTTGCTCTTGAACGGGCTCCGGCGTGGCCGGGGCGAACGGGTTTTGGTACTCGCGCGGGGCGTTGATCACTTCGATGGCCGTGGGCTTGTAGTCGCTGGGAGCGGGGGTGGCATGGGTGGCCTGACCGGCGCTCGAACGCTTTCCGCGGGCCAAGCCGGAGCCGCGGGTCGTGCCGAAGGTGGGGAAGCCGGCGGCGGGCGCCGGGGAGGTCGCGGAGCCTTCGGCAGGCGCACCGGACGATTCTGTGGAGGACATGTCTATGTTGTTGGTTGAAAGCGCCTGCCAAGGGTCGGCGGCGCAGGTTGTTAATGCCAGCCGGAGCTCGGGTATCTCGCTCAACCCCTCGACAAGGCTCGGGGCAGACAGCGGCAAATCGTCCGGGAAAGTCGTCCATGGCCGCTGGCAGGGCAACCCAAATTTTCCTCGGCGCGGGGCTTGCCACGGTTAGGTGGCAGTCCCACGCTGCCGGGCATGGACAAACTCGAGGAGATCTTTCGCATGCAAGATGCGCTGAATAAGCGCATTGGAGTGAATTTACCCCCCGCCTCGGAAGAGGAGAAAACCAAGTGGATCCTCAATTACACCCGGGCCATGCAGCAGGAAACGGCCGAGTTGATCGACAGTGTCCCGTGGAAGTGGTGGGCCAAATACCAGAAATTTGACGAGCAGAACGCGAAGGTCGAAGTGGTCGACCTGTTCCACTTTCTCGTTTCGCTGGCGCAGGTGCTGGGGATGACGCCCGAGGATGTCTACCAAGCGTACCTGAAGAAGAACGCGGTCAATCACCAGCGGCAGGACAGCGGCTACGCGAAGAAGGACGAGGCGGACTCGAAGCACATTTGACCGAAGCGCGACGCGCTTCGGTCAAGTAACAGGTATCAAGTTCGAAGTAACAGGACGGAGCTTGGTGCTCTCCTGGTACTTGTTCCTTGAATCTTAGCACTTCAGCGGCATCGCCGCTGCCTACCAATCAAACACCAGCAGCGAGACGGCCTGCCGCGGCAGCGTGAGGGTGAGCGCGCTCTGGCCCGACTCGTTGGCCGAGAGCGCCGGGGCCTCGACCGTCGCGAGGGCGCTGGCGGCTTCGAGCGTGGTGACTTGCGCGGCGGTCGGCGACGCGGGCGAGCCCATGGCCACCCAGGCCGTGTAGGCATTGGAGTGGTCGTGATCGATGCGGTAGTGGGTCACGCGCGCCGTCGCCGGCACACCGGAAAGGGCGACGCTCACCGCGGCGTCCGGCCCGGGCACATCGTCGTCGTGATAGTGCCAGAGCAGGAGCGACAGCCGGTGCGGCTCGACGGCGGCGAACCCGCTGACGTCGGGCTGGCCGCGGACACCGGCGCGGATGATGTCGTCGGTCGCGACGCGGCCGGAGCTGACGACGGCCACACGCTGTCCGGCCATCTTCGCGAACAGGCGGAACGTGTTCAGCACGGGCATCGCCACGCCATTGCTGGCGAGCTGGCGAAACCCGGCGAACCATGGCTGGTCCTCGAAGGTGAAGGCCCACGTCAGCGCGCCCTCGATGTTGACTCCATGCCGGTCAGCGAGCTCCTGGATCCGCCCGAAGCTCGCGGCGGTGTAGCTTGAGTACATGGTGGTGTTGCGATACCCGAGCTGCGGGCCGCGGCAGGCGGCGCAGCCATCCGGGTCGCATTCGCCGATGACAATGGGCCTGGCCTTCATCTCGGGCACGCTCGCAATGAGGGCAAAGGCGTCGTTGATGTTCCGCAGCTGGTTGGCGAGGCCCATGCGGACGTGGCCGTCGACGAACGACGGCTGGCCCTTGGCATGGAAGGAAATGAAATCGAGCGGTCCGCCCGTCGCGCCGGTGGCCGCGTTGGCGCCGTGCAGCGCATGATCCAGGAAAGCCTGCATGAACTTGCCGCCGGGGCCGGCGGAATCGGGTCCGCCCACGCGGGCCGTCGGCAGCGCGCGGCGCACGCCGGCGATGGCGTAGTCGTGCATCTTCAGGAACTCCTCCGGCGTGCCATTCCAGTAGGGCGGAATGTTGGCCTCGTTCCACACCTCCCAGTACCATTGCTCCACCTCGGCGCGGCCATAGCGGTCGACGCAGTGCCTGGTCCACTGGTAGACGAGCTCGCCCCACTTGGCGTAATCCTTCGGCGGCCAGGCCCAGCCGGTGTTGAGCTTGGCGTCCTTGGTGTGGCCCCACGCATGCTGGTACGGACCCGTGTCGGGCGAGAGCGCCTGCGGCATGAACCCGATCTCGACGTAGGGCCGCAGGCCGCGGGCAAGGTAGGTGTCGAAGATCCGGTCGAGGATGGTCCAGTTGTAGACCGGCCGGCCCTGGGCATCCTCGGTGTAGGCATTGGTGCTGCCCCACTTGAGCGCCGGCGTGCCGTCGCCGGACGTGAGCAGGTTGTGCGCCCGGAAATAAATGGCGTGCGGCCGGAGCTCGCCGAGCTGGCTGAGGAGCTTGCTGCCGTCCTTCATGTAAGCGTAGTTCGGCTCGTCGGCGCCGAAGAAACGCCAGATGGGCTTCAGTTCACCGATGGTTTTCGACGGGTCGACGCTGACCGAGACGGGAAACGCGGGCGAGGGCTCGGCGGCGGCCACTGACACCGCCAGGCCGGCCACCAGGAGAACGAGGGCGGGCGTGGATTTCATTGGGGCAGGCGGCGAGGAAAGCCCGGGCGGCCGGCGGGCGCGAACCTCAATTCTGTTTACCGTTCGAGAATGCGTTGCCCTTGCGCTGGCGAATTCATGCCCGTGTAGGTCGGTCTTTAGGCCCGACATGGAGCGGCGGCCTGTGGCCGCCGTCGAGACCCCACGGCGCTCATCGAGCGCCGCTACAGCCCGCGTCGGGCATAAAGCCCGACCTACAAAAACAGAAATGTCGCGATCACAGCACCGCCACGAACGTGCCGGTGAATTCTACGGCGGGCCTGCCACCGGCGCCCTCGACGATCGCCGCCAGTTCCATACGCGCCTTCCGGTGCCGGCGCAGGTCGGCGATGAATTCCTTCACGATCTGGGGCGACGGTCGTTCGCACACGGCGCGAAGCCGGCCGGTGACCGGCTGGCGGTAATACGCGGCGCTGCGTTTCACCACCACGTGGCCGTCGAGTCCGGCTTCGCCCAGCAGCGTCCAGACCGCGGCGTAGCCCGCCAGGGTCGGCAGCGTGTGCAGCGAGCCGCCGAACGCCGTGCCGAGGTGATTGACATTCCTGTCGAGCGGGGCCTCGAGCACGATGCGCGTGCCGCTGGCGGCGACGTGCAGCCCCATGGCGCGCGTCAGCGGGATCTTCGCGTGGAGAAATTGCTCCAGTTTCTGCGGGGCCAGGCTGGCCGGGACGGAATCGCTCATGCGGCGGCGAAGATGGCCGGCGGCGGTGGCGGCGCAAGCGCGCGTGTGCTGACGCTGCCCCGGGAGCGGGGGCACCGGACCGGCGAAAAAACACGCGGGGATGTCCGAATTGCGCAGGCTCGTTCGTTGTCTTATTGAACCTTCAACAAGACATGCCTGCCCATTCCCAATTCATGATCCTCCTGCGCCACCCGGCGGGCGGCCAGATCCCGCCGCCCGAGGAGCTGGCAAAAATCATGGCCCGATTCTCCGTCTGGATGGACGGGCTCCGCGCCAAACGCGCGGTCGTCGGCACCAACGGCCTGCACTACGTCGGCAAGATCCTCCGCGGGCCGCGGGGCGAAACCGTGATCACCGACGGCCCCTTCACCGAGGGCAAGGAAGTGATCGGCGGCTACGTGCTCGTGCAGGCGCGGAGCCTCGCCGCCGCCGTCGCCATGGCGAAGAAGTGCCCGGGACTCGATTATCGGATGTCGGTCGAGGTGCGGCCGGTGCAGCCGCGGAAAACCTGATGGGCGCGACACAGAGACGCGACCCACCCCGTCGCTTGACGCCATCCCTCTCGACCGGGCGGAGCCCAGCCAGCGCCGCCGAAGGTCCCCTCCAGTAGGAGGGGTGCCCGACAGGGCGGGGTGGGTTGGGGCATTCGGCGCAAGAACGGTTGCAGCAAGACTGCGCCGCCACCACGTCACTCCCCGACGATCTTCACGAGGACGCGCTTGCGGCGCATCCCGTCGAATTCGCCGTAGAAGATCTGTTCCCACGGGCCGAAATCGAGTTGGCCGCCGGTCACGGCGACCACCACCTCGCGGCCCATGACCTGGCGCTTGAGGTGGGCGTCGGCGTTGTCCTCGCCGGTGCGGTTGTGGTCGTATTGCGAATGGGGTTTCTCCGGTGCGAGCTTCTCGAGCCAGCGCTCGTAGTCGGCGTGCAGGCCGGATTCGTCGTCATTGATGAAGACCGACGCCGAGATATGCATGGCGTTGACCAGGCAGAGGCCCTCCCGGATGCCGCTGGCCTTAAGCGCCGATTGCACCTGCGGCGTGATGTTGATGAACGCGCGGCGCCGCGGCACCTCGAACCAAAGCTCCTGCCGGTGGGATTTCATGGGTACCCGACTAGGGTTTTTGACCACGGATTGCACGGATGAAGACGGAGGAGCGCGGCGCATGTGCTTCCACGTCGGCCGGGCGGGGCGCCCGACGTCGGGTTCAACCCCGACCTGCATGTTTCGCCCGTTACTCCAGCGTCACCTGGCCCGTGAGCTTGATCGCGTCGGACGCGGCGCCGACGAGAATGCCATAGGCGTGCGGCTCGGCCTTCCAGCCATGGTGCGGCACGTCCCAGTAGGCGAAGGCATCCTGCGTCAGCCGGATGCGGACGCTTTTCGTCTCGCCGGGCTGGAGGGTGACGCGGCTGAAGCCCTTCAACTCCTTCTCCGGGCGCGGCACGGCCGAACCCGGGTCGCGGATGTAGACCTGCGCGATCTCGGTGCCGGCGACGGAGCCGGTGTTGGTCACATCGAACTCGATGCTGATGCGGCCGTCCGGCGCGAGCACGCCGGGCGTGACGGTGAGGTTCTTGTAGGCGAAGGTCGTATAGGAGAGCCCGTGGCCGAAGGCATAGAGGGGCGCGATCTTCTTTGCCTCGTACCAGCGGTAGCCCATGAACACGCCCTCCTTGTAGGCCACGTGGTAGACGGGCTTGGACATGTCGTTGTCGTAGTTCCAGCCGGTGTAGAGCTTTTCGCCGGCGGGCAGGTAACCGAACCCGGGTGAATCCTCCCATTTCTTCTCGATCGTCATCGGCAGCTTGCCCGAGGGGTTGGTGGCCCCGGTGAGGATCTCGGCGAGCGCGCGGTTGCCGTTCTGGCCGGGGTACCACGCCCAGAGGATGGCGGCGGCGCGCTCGTTCCAGGCGCTCATGTTGATGCCGCCACCGGCGTTGACGATGACGACAGTGCGGGGGTTGAGGTCGACGGCGCGGGTCACGCGTTGCTCCTCGACCGGGGGCAGGTCGAAGGCGCGGTCCCAACCTTCGCTATCGCTCGTGCCGGTGCTGAGCAGCACGACGTCGGCGGATTGCAACTGCTCGTCGGTCGGACTCGCCACATAGGCGAGGCGCGCGCCGAAGGCGTCCTGCAGGGCCTGCCGCAGCGTGACATTGTCGTAGCCGGCCACCTCGGCCGAACCGCCGCCGCGCGCCAGCTGATCGACGAACCGGCCGGTGAGGAGAATGCGGCCGGGGCCGTCCTGCTTGAGCGGGAGAAGGCCCTGGTTGCGCAGGAGCACCATCGACTCACGGGCGGTTTGGAGGGCCACCTCGGCGTGCGCGGGATATTTTCGCAGGAAGTAGGTGTCCTGCACCGGCCGGTCGTAGAGTCCCATGGCGATGCAGGTGCGCATGATGTCCTTCGCCATGCGGTCCAGGTCGGCTGCGGCGACCCGGCCCGCCTCCAGGAGGCGGTCGCCATCGGCCTTGATGAATTTCTCGCCCGGCATCTCCAGGTCGAGGCCGCTCTGCATGATCTTTGCCGCATCCCAGACGGACCACCAGTCCGACATGACGAGCCAGCGGAACCCCAGTTCGCCGCGAAGGAGATCGGTGATGACCTTCCGGCTCTGGCCGCAGTACTCGCCGTTGAGCTGGTTGTACGAGGTCATGACGGCCATGGCGCCGGCATTGATGCCCGCGACGAACGGCGGCAGGTAGATCTCGTGGAGGGTGCGCTCGTCGATGACCGAGTTGGAGAGGCGGCGGTGCCAGTCGGTCTCATTGCCGATGAAATGCTTGATCGTCGGGATCGTGCCGGTGTCGAGCACGCCGGAGACGTAGGGCCCGACCAGGGAGGCGGCGAGGAAGGGGTCCTCGCCCCAGAACTCGAAGTTTCGGCCGTATTGCGACTGGCGGTACATGTTCATGCCGGGGCCGAGCAGGATGGCGACGCCGCCGGCGCGGCACTCCTCGCCGACGCTGCGGGCGTAGTTGTAGGCGAGCCCGGGGTTCCACGTGGCGGCGAGCGCGAGCGGGTTGGGGAAGGCGGTCGATTTCTCGAGGAGATTGCTGACGTTGCGCCGGATGTTCACGCCACCGGTGGCATCGGACATGTAAAGCTGCGGTATTCCGTATTGGGGGAAGCCCTGGAGATAAAAAGAATTGTGGCCGCTCACGAGCTGGAGCTTTTCGGCGCGACTCATCTTCGCGAGGATGGCGCCGGCGCGGGCGTCGGCCTCCTCGTAGCTGACCGGCGTCTTGAACGACGGCTGGGCGAGGGCGGGGATGGCGGTGGCGGCGGCGAGGGTCACGAGGATGAGCAGGCGGGCGGGTCGGGGCATGGCGACGGGGTGAGGGGTTGGGCTGGCACGCTAGTGGAGCCTTTCGATTGGAGCCAAGCCTGACGCGGGTGCATGACAGGCTGGCCGCGGCCAGGCGGGGGCCACGGGATTGTCCGTGCCAAACCGGCGGATCCGTGGTCAAAACCCCCGGTGGACTGTCGGCCCAACTGTGGCGCGTGTTGCATCGCGCCCTCGATCACCTCGCCGATCCCGGGCATGCCCCACGGCAAGCCGGCGGGGATTCCCTGCGTGCAGTTGTTGCCCGACCTGCGCTGTGCATTGTTCGGGCGGCCGGAGCGGCCGGCATTCTGCGCGAGCCTGCGCCCGAGTGAGTCCATGTGTCGTTCGACGCGGAGCGAGGCGATGGATTGCCTGGCCGCGCTGGAGTGGCAGACGAGGCCCTGACTGGACGCCGAGGTCTCGCTGAACGGACACGAAGTCCTGGGCGCCACGGATTCGACCTACCCGTCCGGCCGGATCGGCTTGCGGATCCATGGCGATCGCGGGCTGCCGTGCGCGGCCACGGTTGCGAACATCCATATTCGATGACCCGGATGCCGGCCCGACGGCGGACTCCGGCGGATTCGTCCGGCGCGGGCGCCTTTCCCGGCGGCGGGCGGTCAGGAGCCGAAGACCTTCTGGCTGCGGGCGACCTGGTACACGAGCTGCCCATGGTTGAAGAGCAGGTGCAGGGTGACCACGAGCTTTTCATCGACCATCGTGTAGACCGGCTCGGCAAATCCCGCCATGGGATCGCCGCCCAGCGCCCCGCTGGGGGCCCGGGGCTCC
Source organism: Lacunisphaera sp. (assembly GCA_035545835.1). Classification (GTDB taxonomy): domain Bacteria; phylum Verrucomicrobiota; class Verrucomicrobiia; order Opitutales; family Opitutaceae; genus Lacunisphaera. Next base: position 21,216 of record DASZXO010000071.1, on the reverse strand, counting down.
AGGTGCGTGACGACCTGGGTCTTCCCGAGGTATTTCTCGAGGTAGTAGGTCCAGATCTCGCCGGACCCGTTGACGGATGGCGTCGCCTTGATTTCCGCTGGCTCACCGAGTTTGGCGCGCACCTCCGCGGCCGTCATGCCGTCGTTCAGCACGGGAAAGTCGCCGAGCACGACGGTGATGCGACCGGGACCGCCCGCCGGGGCGGCGTCAGGGGCGAGGGCACAGCCGGCCAGCCAGCACGCCGGCAGCACGAGCCAGGCGAGAAATCGGGAAGGCATGGGCACACCACCTTTGCCCGGCATAACACCGTTCGACGTGGTTTCCCTTCGCGGGGCGTGGAGGCGCCCGGCGACATCTGTTGTTTAGGGGGTGGCTGCGCCTGTGCCGCGGGCGAAAGCGTGGACAGGGACCGACCGCGTTGTCGCTGCGCTCCAACGTCGCGGCCGTACAATTCAACCGGCGCTAGTGCCCCGCGCCGGCGTCGAGGTCGCCGGGCTTGAGCAGCGGCGCGAAGAGGCCCTTGTTGCTGCCCTTCATGTAGGCCTCCTTGGCCTCGATCGTGCCGTCCTTCACCCGCGCCATGAGGCTGTTGTCCATCGTGATCATGCCGTCTTCCTTGCCGCTTTCGATGATGGCGCGGATGTTGGCGATCTGGCCCGAGCGAATCGTGTTGGGCAGCGCCTCGTGCTGCAGCAGGATCTCGTGCACGGCACAGCGGCCCTTGGGCACCTTCTTGCAGAGGAGCTGGGCGACGACGCCCGCGAGGGAGCTGGCGAGCATGACGCGCACCTGGTTCTGCTCGTCGGCGGGAAAGGTGTTGATGATGCGGTCGACGGTCTTGGGCGCGTTGTTCGTGTGCAGCGTGCCGAAGACGAGCATGCCCATCGAGGCGCAGGAAAGCGCGAGCTTGATGGTCTCCATCTCGCGCATCTCGCCCAGCAGGAGGATGTCGGGGTCGTGGCGCATGGCGCCCTTGAGGGCGGCGGCGAAGGTCTCGGTGTGCTCGCCGACCTCGCGGTGCACGATGGTCGATTTCTTGCAGGGGTGGACGAACTCGATCGGGTCCTCGATCGTGATGATGTGCTTGGCGAAGTTGTCGTTGATGTAGTCGATCATCGCCGCGAGCGTGGTCGACTTGCCGGAGCCGGTCGGGCCGGTGACGACGACGAGGCCCTGGTCGAGGTGGCAGAGTTTCTTGAGCGCCTCGGGCAGGTTGAGCTGGCTGAACGAGAGGATCTTCGCGGGAATCTGGCGGAAGACGGCGGCCTGGCCCCAGTGGTTGTAGAGGTAATTGCCACGGAAGCGTGCGAGGCCCGGCACCTCGTGCGCGAGGTCGAGGTCCTTGCGCTCGAGGAATTCGGCCCAGCGCTTCTCGGGGCAGATCTCCTTGAGGTACGCCTCCATCTGCTGCGGCGTCAGCGGCGTGTCGCCGATCGGCATGAGCGAACCGGAGATGCGGGACTTGGGCGGGAGCCCGACCGTCAGGTGCAGGTCGGAGCCGCCCTTGTCGAGCATGGTCTTGAGGAGCGCGTCGATGGCGGGCATGGGGAAAGCGGGGAGCCGGGAGCGGGGCGGGGGGCGGTTACTTCTTTCCGGTCGGCGGTGGGGGCGGCGGGGCCGGCGGCGGATCGATCTTCTGGCGCACGTTGCGCGTGGTGACGTTGGCCAGGGCCGTCTCCTTCGAGATTTTCCCCTGCTGGAACAGGTCGAGGACGACATTCTCCATGATGCACATGCCCTCCTTGATGCCGGTCTCCATCGTGTTGCGGAGACCGGAGGACTTGCCCTCGCGGATGAGGGCCTGGATGGCGAGGTTCGACACCATGATCTCGCACGCGACGACGAGCCCGCCGCTGGTGCTGGGCAGGAGCCGCTGGCAGACAATGCCGCGGAGCGACTCGGCGACGGAGGCGCGGATCTGGGTCTGCTGCGCCGGGGAGAACACGTCGAGGAGCCGGTTCAGCGTCGTGGCGGCGTCGCTCGTGTGCATCGTGCCGATGACGAGGTGGCCGGTTTCCGAGGCGCTGATGGCCATCTCGATCGTCTCGAGGTCGCGCAGCTCGCCGATGACGATGACGTCGGGATCCTCGCGCAGCGCGCCCTTGAGCGCGGAGAAGAAGGACTTCGTATGCGGCCCGACCTCGCGCTGCGTGACGTTGCAGCCCTTGGGCAGCTGGACGACCTCGATCGGGTCCTCGACGGTGATGATGTGGTCCTCGCGCTGTTCGTTGAGCTCGGCCACGAGCGCGGCGAGTGTCGTGGTCTTGCCCGCGCCGACCGGGCCGGTGACGAGGATGAGGCCGTTGTGGTAGGTGAGGAGCTTGCGGATGGTATCGAGATTGCGCAGGCCGAGCTCGTCGAGCTTCGGGATGCCGGCGGGCACCATGCGGTAGCAACCGGACGCGCCCCACTTGTGGAACATCAGGTTAACGCGGTAACGGTGCTCCGCATCGAGGGCCAGGGCGAAGTCGTAGTCGCGGCGCTCGAGGTAGATCTTCTTCTGGTGCCCCGCGAGGAGCACGGTGTTCATCCGCAGCGATTCCTCCTCGGTGAGGATGTGCTCCGTCAGCGCCAGCAGGGCGCGATTGCGCCGGACGAAGGGCCGCGAGCCCGCCGACAGGTGCAGGTCGCTCGCGCCGTGGTTGCCGCACTCGACCAGCAGCTGGCGGAACGCCGCGGCCAGCGTTTCGTCGTCGAGCTTCATGACGCCGGCAAAGTCGAACGCGATCGCCGGCGCGCCGGCGTCGGCCGCCGCCTCCTCGGCCATCGGCGGGGTGGTGTCGTCGAGCAGCGGGTTGCCCGGGGGCGGTCCCTTTTCGCCGCGCGTGAAGGCGTCGCCCGCGAGCTTCTCCAGGAGCGCGACGTTGCTCACCACGGATTCGTCGATGAGCTTTTGCGCGAAGTCCATGAGGTCCGCATCGCGGCCGGCCAGCCGCAAGGTCGCGAGCGCCTGGTCGCGGGTGAACATCTTCTGGTCGAGGCCGATTCGGATGAGCCAGAGGACTTCGTTCTTCATCGTGGAGACGTGGCCGGGAATCGTTCCGAGCGCGCGCGGGTTGGCAAGGCAAGACGGCCGGCGGAGCCGAAATTATCCACCCGCCCGCATGGCGGCCGGCCGGGCGGCGCGGCCGCGGGGCTCAATCCGTGCCATGGACCAGCCGGTACACGGCGGCGGCGGCCAGGCCTCCGGCCGGGCAGGCGACCAGATAAATCCACAGGCTGCCCCAGCCCACGACGCCCATCAGGCACAGGCCGACGGCGACGGCCGGGTTGAACGCCCCGCCGGAGACGGCGCCGACGGCGCACGCGCCCGCGAGTACGGTAAACCCGATGGCGAGGCCATAGAACGAATTTCCGGCGGTGTCCTTGTTCGTCGCGACGTTGAGCACCACCCACGCGAGGGCGAACGTGAACAGGAACTCCGCGGTGAGCGCCGGCAGCACGACCGGCCGCAGCGGCCCGGCCAGGGCGACCGCCTGGGCCACCAGGCCGCCCTTGAGCGCCTTCACGAGGAGGGACGCGAGCAATGCGGCCCCGACTTGCGCGACCATGTAGGGAACGACATCGGACGCGGGACATTTGCCGCGCGACCAGACCGCGAGCGTCACGGCCGGGTTGTAGTGCCCGCCCGAGACGTGGCCGCCGGCAAAGATCATGACGGCGAGCACCGAACCGATGGCAAGGGGGGCCAGGGCGCTGGCGCCCGGGGCGACAACCGTCATGCCGATGGTGAAAACGAGGAAGAACGTGCCGATGAACTCGACCAGGTATTTCTTCATGGGAGCGCGGGGTGCGCCGGAATTCAACCCGGCCCGAACGGCGAGTCGAGCGGGAAGGCGCCCGGCAACGGATGCGCAGGAATCATCCGTGCAATCAGCCGGGTTGGCGGTAGTGTCCGGCCCATGCGCGTGCTCCGCATCCTGGTGGCCGGCTTGGTGGCGCTGGCCGCGATGACCGCCGTCCTCCTGGCTGGCTTGGTGGTGGTGGTCACTGGCGCGGTGGCCTGGGCACTGCAATTGTTCCGGCCGGCGCACCTGGCGCCCGTCGCGCCGCCGCCGGCGGCCAAAGGCACGCCTCCCGCGGGGGGCGAGGCGATCGACGTGGAGACGACCCGGGTGCCGCCTGGCCCGCCGGAGGCATGACCCCCGGCGGGCCGGGACGTGGAATCGTTTTGTTTTCCGGCCGGGTTTGGCCCAGCCTCCGTCGACCCGTTCCCGGGTCACGCTCACCTTCGCGCTTCCGATGAAACTTTCCCGTCGCCTCGCCGCGGCCCTGGCCCTGGCCTGCTTCCTCGCTCCCGTCACCCAGGCCGACGATCGACTGCTGGTCGATTTTGCGGATTACCACCAGGAGCGCGATGGCCCGCCTTCGCGGCCCTACGAATATGCCTACCAGGACTGGGAGCGGGCCGTGCACCCGTTGCCCGGCAAGGGCACCCTGGTGCAGGCGCCGTCGGGGAAGGGCGGATTGGGCGAGAACAAACCCGCCGCCGACTTCGGGGGACTGCGGGCCGTCGAGATCTTCCTCGTAATCGGCGGCGCCAACCAGGCCCGCCAGCTCGGCTTCGGGCTCGTGGACAAGGATGGCACGGATTGGGGTTGGAACCTTTCGCTCGAGGGCAAGCCGCGCGGCGCGGTGCTCGCGTTTCGCCTCGATCTCGCCAAGCCCGATTATGAAAACCAGCCCGGCAAGACCAAGGGAATCAACCTGGACAAGCTCGCCTCCTGGCAGGTGCGCGGGGATTTCAGCGCCCCCGCGGTCGAAGTGCTGCTGCTCCGGATGAGCGGCCTGAAATGACGCGCCGCCGGCGCCTGAACCCGTACTTGCCTGCCGGTGCAAAAGCGGCTCTGCTCGCGCCGGTCTGGATCATGTCACTGGCACCCATCGCCCTGGAATGAATCAATCCAACCCCGTCGCCGTCACCTCGCGTCGCATCCCGGCCGGACCCAGGCTGCCCGACCCAGGCCGCACCGTCCCGCCGCCGGAACGGCGGATGCCGCTTCGTTCCACCTAGCCGTCGCACCCACCTGGCGGAATCACTCGGGCCGATCCCAGCCGAGCCAGCATCCGCCACCCAACCCGCATGTCCGACTACGGTGGCTACCAACAAAAACGGGCCCATGCCCTGGGCCCGTTCGCGAGCGTCTATGAAGCCACGGCGCCGGACGGGCAGCCCGGGCGGTTTGCGCTGAAGATCTTTCATCCGCCGGCCTCCACGAGCATCCGTCGTTTCTATGCCATCGAAGGCTGGCTGATCGCCGCCGAGCGGCAGCAGCGCGGGGCGAAGGAAGACGGCGCCGTGCTGCCCGTCGTGGCCTTCGGCCGCTGCCCGGAAGGCGCCTATTCGGTCACGCCCTGGCAGGAGCGCACGCTCGAGCCGATGGTGGACACGCTCGCGGCCAAGGGCGACATCCTGCGGGCGCTGGCCGAATGCCTGTTCAATGCCGTCGAGAAGTGGGGCCTCAAGCCCGGCGGCTCGCACCGGAAGCTGAAGGCCTCGAATGTCTTCATCACGAAGTCCGGCCCGCTCCAGGGGATGACGGTGATCCTCGCCGACCCGTGGTTCATGTACGGGATCAAGGACGAGAACGCGCCCCGCACCAACGACCTCACGGCCATCGGCGCCATCCTCGCCCAGGTGGTCCGGCGTCGCGCCGTGGCGGGCTGGCCGATCGAGGACGGCCCGGAGTGGCGGGCACTCGGCCATCCCGGAAAAGCCTGGCTGGCGTACTGCAATTACCTGCTCAACCCCGAACCGAAAGCCGGGGAGCTCACGCTGGCCGAGGCTCGCAAGCGCCTGCGCCGGGTGCCGAAGGACGCGCGCCCGGTGCGCAAGGCGATGATGATCGGATCGGCGGCGACGTTCGTCATCGCCGGGAGCATCGTTGCCTTCGCCCGATTCGGGAACCCAATCTACATGCCTGACAACCTCAGGCGACTGGCGGAAACGGTGCACAACCCGCGGGCCTTTCGGCAGTCGATCACGTCGAGTTGGGCGGACCTCTGCCACGCCTGGGATTCGTGGCTGGCCGACCTGCAGAACAACGCCCCGCGTCTTTTGAAGACCGAGGCCTTGTGGAACGGGCGGAACGACCCACTGCGCGTCGCCATCACTAATTTTGTGGCGAACGCGAACAATCTGTTGCCCGGCACCGTGGTGCCGGAGGCGGCCGGCGAGAAGCGACTCGGCGCCCTCGGCGATTCCCCTTCGGATGCGATCCGGAACGAGCTGCTGAAGGAGCGCGTCGCGCAGGAGGTGGATCGTACCTACAGCCAGGTGCGGGCTTTGGCGGCCCAACTGGAACGCTGGCCACGCTGGGATGAGATGCGCAACCTGCTTACGCTGCTCGAAGCTGAGGGCAAATACCCGCGTGCGGCCGACGCGTTGCGACCCGACCTGCCGCCAAAGCCTGGCAGCACGGGTTACAAACTCGACAGCGCGCGCACGCTGAAATTCTTCAACGATGTCTCGCTCGACGAGACCGGCACGTTGCTGCTGGCCAGCCGCTGGGGAGAGATCACGAAGCTCAAGGCGGAGATGGAGGCCACGCCCGATCGCGTGCAGAAGGCGATGCCGCGGATCATCCTCGCCCGCCTGACGGACCATGGCTCGGTCGGCGAGTTCGCCGATGCGCTCGCCGCTCCCCTCGAGGAACTCCGCAATCGCCACGACCAGTACAACGACCCGGCCGTCGAGCGCGAACGCTTCCTCAAGGAATCCATCCTGCAGTCCGAGACGGCCGAGGTCACCGCAGACGATTTTCCGCGCTGGTCGGCTGAACTGAAGCTGTATTCCAAGGTGCCGCCGGCCGAGGATCCGCGCCTCGCCCCGGCGCTCGACGCGACCGTCACCCAATTGAACACCCGCGCCGCCGGGCTGGAAGCCGATGCACCCGCTCCCGAGCCCGGCGGGCCGGCGACGCTGAACGCCGCGGATTTCCGGACCGAGTACCAGCAGCGGACTGCCGACCTGCAGGCGCTGCGCGGCCGCGACATCGTGCGCCATGACCTGCCGCAGGTTACCGGCGACACCAACCAGCTGGCGGGAAAATTGCAGAACCTGGGGCAACGCCTCGAGGCCACGCTGACCTTGTTGCGGCCGGACGTGTGGCTGGCGAAGGTCGGCCGGCCCTACGGGCAATTTGAGGAAACCCGGCAGCGGTGGACTGCGTGGCAGCAGGCGGCCCTGGGCGGCGTGACCGCGGAGGCGCTCGCGCAGGACCGCGCGCGCTTCCGCACGCTGCGCGCGCAGGAACGCCAGATGCGCGAGTGGGTGGACGGGTTGGAGGGCGAGAATGGATTTGGCGCGTTGAAGGTGCCGGACCTCGCAGGCGTCTCGACGGAGACGGCGGATGCGCTGCGTCGCCTGGAGGCTGCACGCCGCGAGCAGGCGGCGACGGCGATCGGCGTGATCGCCAAATGGCAGGGTGCGTTGCCGGCGGCGCCCTGGTCGGCCGTCGGCGTCAACGAGCGCGCACCGCTCGAGGGCCACCGCCAATGGCTGGCCGCGCTCCCGGCGTTCGCCGGCGATCTCGACCAATTGGAAAAATTGCTGACCGGCGGCTTCGCCTGGCGCGAAGGCGTAAGCGACGTCGTTGCCCGCCTGGCGCAGCATCCGGGGCTCGACGCACTCACGGGTCCGCCGGCGGAATGGAATGTCGAGGCGAAGCTGCTCGGCCGGCTCAACGAGAGCAACGACCGGGCGGAGCTCGTCGGTGCGGCCCAAAGCGGCGGCCTCTCGCGGAAGCTGACCGCCTGGCGCCGCCTCGGCACGCTGTCGGGCTGGCCGGCGGGGGCGGCCGACCTCGACGTCGACGGGGCCGTGGTCTCGAACCTCCGCGAACTCGTCGGCCGCGACGTGAAGGACGAGGCGCGCCGCGGGACGCTGCTCGATGAATTGACGCGGGAAACGCGGGTGCGGTGGAACCGGGCCGCCCGGAATTCCGCCGCCAGCGAGGAACAGCTCACCGCCGTCTTCGAACGGATGGAGCGCTACGGCATCACCGAGGCGGACCTCGAGGACCCGGCGCTCTACGACCTCAAGCTCTGGCAGCTGAAGCGTTCCGACTGGACCGAGGTCGACCTCGCCCCGCTGCGCAGCCGGCGCGACGCCTTCGTCGGCGCCGTGCGCGCGATCAAGGGCATGGCGGCGCAACCGGCGGTGGCCTCATTCGTCGACCAGCTCGCCGGCATCGAGCTCGTCGTCGACCCGAACCGGAAGCCGACGCCTTCGCCGCGCCTTGCCGGCTGGCAGGAGGAGCTGACCGACGCGGGCCTTGGCCTCACGGCCTCCTGGCAGAACGGCGGCCACACCGTGAAGCTCGACTTCTCGATCGTGCAGCCCGACGACGACACGCCGGCGTTCTACCTGGCACGCCGCGAACTCGCGGTCGGCGAGTTCCTGGACCTGATGGCCGGGCGGCCGAAGGCGCAGACCGACGCCGTGATGGCGGCCCTGCCGCAATGGGCGAAGACCGAATCCTATTCGAAGCCCTACGACCAGCCCATGAGCTGGCGCCCGCGCATCGACAACGCCGGGCGCTACGCCGGCATCGAGCTGAACCCGTCCTGGTTCTTCTACACCACCGCCGCGGTGAAGGGCCTGCTCGACAACACCGAGCTGCGGGCCACCAACCCCGCGCTCGACAAGGCGGCCCGCGAGAAGCCCAGCCTGCGGAGCCCGCTGCAACAGGTGCCACCCGAGGCGGCGCGCGCCGTGGCCGAGCGCCTGATCGGCGCCCGCCTGCCGACGCCGCGCGAGTGGGAGGCGGTCATGAAGGTCGTCGGCAAGCCGGCCGAGGGGAATTTCCGCGGCCCGGATTTCCAGCAGCTGTTCTATTACCTGCGCGACTACAACGTCGCCGGCCAGACGGTGCCGTGGCGGCCCAATGCCGGCGCCTTCCTGCCCAAGGTCGCGGTGGAGGGCAGCAAGACCCGGCGGATCTTCAACGACGACGGGCACGCCGCCGCGACGGCCGACGAGGGCCGGCTGTGGTTTGGCTCCGTCGACGAGGGCCCGCTCACCGGCAGGTTCGTCAACCTGACGGGCAACGTCTCGATCTTCCTCTTCGATCCCGCGGCCAACGCCTACTACGTGGCGGGCGGCTCGGCGCTGTCGCCGCCGGACATCGACTTCACCCAGCCGCAGAAGGTCGAGGCCGCCGGCCTGATCGGGGCCAAGCCGGGCACCGAGCCTTACAGCGACGTCGGGATCCGGCCGGCCTTCGAGGCCCCGCCCGGGTTCCGGGAGCGCTACAAGCTGTTAGTGCTTGTGCGTGAGCAGAAATATTTGACATGGTGACCGCCGATGCCGCCAGCCCCACCAGATGAAGTGGCCGACGTTGAACGCGCGACGTGGGCATCGGCGCTGGCCACGCGCCTGAAGTACCTGCAGACGACGCTGGCCGCGGAGAAACCCGAGGACCGGCAGGTCCACCTCGAGGAGGAAATGCGCCGCGCCCTGCAGGAAATTCCCGCGGCCAAGCGCGGCGGTTACCTTTACGCCCTCACGCAGGCGCTGCCCGAGTGGGACCTCGCCGCGGCCACCGCCCTCGCGCCGGCGGCCGCCGCCCGGCTCACGCCCGACGAGCTGATCGCCGCCTTCGTGCAGCTCGTGCCGAAGCTCACCGCCGAACAACGCGAGGCCGTGAAGCGGCAGCTCGCCGCCGCGGGCCTGGTCCAGGCCGCGCCCCACGCGTTCGAGGGCGAGGCCCTGGCGGCCGTGCAGACCAAGCTGAAGCTCGACCCGGAGGACCCGATCGACACGCAGCAGCTGGCGAAGCTGTTCGCGACCTTCGCCGAGGCGATGCTGGCGCTCGACCAGCTGGCCTGGAACGTCTGGCGCAACGCCGCGCCGAAGTCGCCGATCCGCCGCGACACCGCGCAGGGCGATCTGCGCGCCGTGACCCGGCGCACGCTGTCGGGCGGCCCGCCCGCGGCGGCGGCCCAGGTCCTCGTGCAAAAGCAGGTGGACGCCTCGCGCCAGCTCATCGCCGGCCTGCTGGCCGGCCTCGGGCCGGCGGGCAAGAACTTCGCGCGCCGGTTCCAGCAGCGCTACACCCCCGATGCCATCCGCGAGCTCGTGCGCGCCGAGGGCGGCGGGAAGAGCGACGCCCAGTTTTGGCAGAAGCACACGGAGCTCGCCGCCGAGATCACCGAGACCGTGATCGAGGACGACGTGCAGGCCGCGGTGGTGAAGTACGCCGAGGACCTGATGCGCGGGGCGGGCAAGGAGTGATCGTCCCGCCCGCCGCGACCCGCGTTTGCCGCGCTCCGCCTCCGGTTTTCCCTCCCGCCAATCCCAACCCTCCCTCCCGCCGTGTCCGCCAGCCTCGTCAACCATTGTGAACCGCTTTTCCAGACGGTGTGCCGCCTCAACCGCATCGGCCGCATGGGCCGGGGCGACGCCCTCGACTACGCCCAGACCCGCGCCGAGATCGAGGAGCAGTTCGAGGTGCTCGCCCGCATCGCCCGCGGCGACCTCTCGCTCGGCGAGCAGTACCGCAAGGTCGAGCTGGCGCTGATCTGCTTCGTCGACTCCATGATCGCGGAGAGCGCGCTGCCCTTCGCCGGCAAGTGGAACAACAACCGCCTCGCGGCCGCGCGCAACGAGTACGCCGGCGACGAGAAGTTCTTCGAGCTGCTCGACGAGACGCTGAAGGACCCGAAGGAGACGGCCGACGAGCGGCTGGCGATCTTCTACATCTGCATCGGCCTCGGCTTCACCGGCGGCAACAGCGGCCAGCTCGACTTCCTGAAGAAGAAGATGGAGGAGATCGCCCCGCGGGTGAAGGCGCACGTCGACGCCGACGAGTCGGCCTTCATCACGCCGGCCTCCTACCAGCACACCAACCTCGCCAACCTGCCGATGCCGATGGCCGCCAGCCTCGTGCCGCTGCTCATCGTCCTCGCCGGGCTCCTCTTCGTCGTGGTGGCGGTGAACATCTACACGTTCCACAGCGCGTCGGCGGAGCTGAACCAGTCCCTCGACGCCATCATCGCGCACGATCCCGCGAAGACCACCTCCCAACCCTGAGGCGCCGCCATGCTCGACCAATTCCAACAGATCCCGAAGAACATGAAGATCCTGGTGGCGGCGCTGTGCGGCATCACCGTGCTCGCCGTCGCGGCCGTGATTGACCGCCGCGCGCTGCTGATCGCCGCGGCCGGCATCGTCCTGGTCGTGCTCGCGATCCTCGCCTGGTCGATGTACCAGAAGATGGCGGGCCGCCAGCGCGCCCGGACGATGAGCAGCCAGCTCACGGCGCACACCGCCGGCACGCCGTCCGCCATCCACGACCCGGCGATGCTGGCCACGCTCGACCGGCTGCGCGAGAACTTCGCCCGCGGCATCGAGAAGTTCGAGGCGGTGGGCAAGGACCTCTATTCGCTGCCGTGGTATGTGGTCTGCGGCGAGCCGGGCTCGGGCAAGACCGAGGCGGTGCGCCGTTGCAAGGTCGGCTTTCCCCCGGGCCTGCAGGACGAGATGCAGGGCGCGGGCGGCACGATCAACATGCACTGGTGGTTCACGAACTACGCGGTGCTGATCGACACGGCCGGCAAGCTGCTCTTCCAGGAGGCGCCCCCGGGCAGCACCACCGAGTGGACCGAATTCCTCACGCTGCTGCGCAAGACGCGCCCGAACTGCCCGATCAACGGCCTGCTGCTCGTGATCCCGTCGGAAAGCCTGATCAAGGACTCGATGGACGACATCGCGGCCAAGGCCGGCAAGATCGCCCGCCAGCTCGACGTCATCCAGCGCACGCTCGACGTGCGCTTCCCCGTCTTCGTGCTCATCACGAAGTGCGACAAGATCGTCGGCTTCCGCGAGTTCTTCAGCGGCGTGAAGGACCCGCAGCTGCAGGACCAGATGACCGGCTGGTCCAACCCGGCGCCGCTCGACACGCCCTTCCAGATGGAGGCGGTGAACCGCCACCTCGCCGAGGTGGTGCAGCGCATCGGGCGCCGGCGCCTCGGCATGCTCAAGGACCCGATCCCGACGGACCACAGCAAGCGCCGCGCCGACGAGGTCGATTCGCTCTTCTCGCTGGCGGGCAGCATCAGCGCGCTCGCGCCCCGGCTGCGCAAATACCTCGAGACGATCTTCGGGCCCAGCGCCCAGTCGGCCAAGCCGCTCTTCCTCCGCGGCATCTACTTCACCTCCGCGCTCACCGAGGGCAAGGAGCTCGACACCGAGCTGGCCGCGGCCCTGGGCCTGAGCGAGGACCAGCTGCCGGCGAGCAAGGCGTGGGAGCGCGAGCGGTCGTTCTTCCTCAAGGACCTGTTCCTCCAAAAGGTCTTCAAGGAAAAGGGCCTCGTCACCCGCGCGACCAACACGACCAAGCTGATCAAGACCCGCCAGCGCATCATCGCCTCCGTGGTCGCGGCCGGCGCCCTCGCCGTGCTGGGCATCAGCTACGCCGGGTACCGCGCGCTCAAGTCCAGCGTCGGCAGCGAGCTGACCTACTGGCGGGCGGGCGCAAAGGCGGAGAACTGGTCCGGGGCGCGGTGGCGGCCGATCGTCAACGGCCGGCTGGAGTTCACGGGCAACGACCTGGTCCAGCTCGACCTGCACCAGGACATCCCGATCCTGCAGTTCCACGAGAAGCTGCAGAAGACCGCCAGCGCCGACCTCAGGATTCCGCTCATCTTCAAGCCGATCGAGTCCGTCGCGATGCAGGCGAATCCCCGCCGGCGCCAGGCGCAGCGCGTGCTCTTCGAGGCCAGCGTGGTCGCGCCCATCGTCGACGCCAACCGCGACCGGCTGATCAACGCCAGCGGCTGGACCGCCGCGGATGCGCAGCGGCTGGCCGCGCTGATCCGCCTGGAAGGCGCCATCCACCTCAAGGGACTCCCGGGCTACGACGCCGATTACCCGCCGGAGGACTTCTTCGTCCCGCTGCTCGGGCCGACGATGGCCGGCGTGCCCGACGGGCAGGCCGTCATGGACCAGCTGATGCAGATCCACGACTGGACGTACTTCCGCGGCGGCGCCGGGAAGGGCCTCTGGCCGCCGGCCTGGCTGTCGCGCGGCAAGAGCCTGCGCGACAACCAGCCGCTCGCCCGCGGCTGGGACGCCCTCGACAAGTCCATGCAGGCCGCGCAGGGCGCGCAGCGCGACGCCATCGCGACCATCCAGGCGGGCCGGCTCACCGTGGCCCGCTACAACGACGCGGAAAAATCCTTCCTCAAGGTCGTCGCCGAACCGGCCGGCGGCGCGCATTGGTTCGACAACGTGCTGGCCGCCTGGGGCGACCTCGACACGCGCCGCACCGGCATGGACAAGCTGGTGACCGACCTCAAGACCCGGACGGGCGTGACCGACGAGGTCACGCTCGAGACCAGCTACCGCGCCATCGTGGCCCGGATGCGCAGCGAGGCCGGCCAGGCGTCGCAGGTCATCGCCACGGCGTTGCACAAGCAGAAGGACGCGGCCGCCGCGGCCGCGGGCATGTCGTCCGGCCCGGCCAGCGAATTCACGCTCTACAAGGACCTCGAGCGCCGGCTCACCGGGCTCGACAGCCAGGTGTCCGCGCAACTCTCGCAACTGATGAGTCCCGCGGAGGAGGCGCAGCTGAACGACCTCGACCTGCCGAGCCTCGTGGGCCTGGACGGCAAGCCGGCCTACGCGGTGCGCTGCGCGACTTACGCCGATCTCATCCGGATCATGGCGCCGCCGCCGGGAGGCGGCAGCCTGGTCGGCCACCTGGGCGACACGCTCAAGCAGCAGGCCGCGGCGCTGGCCGGCGTGCGCGAACGCGTGGGCAAGTATGCCGGTGCGATGCGCTTCGAGTACACCACGGCCGTGGGCGCGCTGGTCGAGGCCGCCGGGCCGCGCGGCATGGCGGAGACCATCGCCGCCTACCAGCGCGAGCTCGACGAGGCCTTCCCGCCAACCCTCGGCTACCCGCTCGGCTCCGGCCCGGCGCTCACCGCGGAACAATTGAAGAAGGCCGTGGCGCAGCTCGCCTTGGTGCGCGCCGATGCCGCCACGCCGGGCCTGCCGGCCGAGGCGAAGGCCGCCCTCGCGGGCCGCTTCCAGCGCCTCGAACAGATGGCCGCTTTTGCCGCGCTGCTGACGACACCCGATGGCAACCTCGCGAACGTCCGGCTGATTCTCCCCAGTGACCAGGAACAGGCGGCGGCGGTCCAGAAGGCGCTGGGCGCGGTGGCGGCCAAAAAGGCCATCACCCGGGTCTTCAAGTCCCTGCGCGTCGGCGATCGCGGCTACCCGCTGGCCGGCCTCCCCGAGAGCGTGGTGCTGGACAAGTTCGCCGTGGGCTCGCCGCTCCCGAAGGTCGAGTTCTTTACGACGGTCGGCCCGAAGTCGGTGGCCGATGCCGCGGTCGAACCCGGCGCCGGCTGGGGCGCGCTGCACCTGCTCGAGCAAAGCGCGGTCCGCCGCGCCGAAGGCCGGGAGTGGGATGCGCTGATCCAGCTGAATGACCGCGGCACCGACCTCGTGTTGCCGGTCACGGTCAGCTTCGACCAGGCGTTGCCGCCACTGGAGCAATGGCCGGCGGCGTCGCGATGACCACCGCCCCGATTTTTCGCCATGCGCACCCCGACCCCACGCCGCCCCGGCACCGCGCGACCTGACCGCCGGAGCGTTCCACCCCGGACATGAACAACTTCGCCCGCTTCTTTCTGAACGAGGACTGGAAGAAGTCGCCGTCCGCGGCGCGGGTCCACGTCGGGGCCTTCGGCAAGCACCCGGGCTGGAACGACCACCTGGACGACATCGGCCTGGTCACCGCGTCGCTGGTCGAGGCGCGCAGCATCCTCTACGGCGGCATCGCGCGCCAGATCGAGCATGCCGCCTGGGAAAAGGCCGGGCCCGAGAAGGTGATGCCCGGGTTTGACCATGTCTTCCACTGGCGCCGCCTGAACGAAAGCCACACCGGGCTGATCTGGTCGTCGCAGGACGGCAAGGGCCGCGCGCTCTACCCGATGATCCTCATCGCGCATTGCGTCACGCGTTCGTTCAGCTGGCTGGCCAACGACCTGCTGCCGGCGCTCGAGGAGCTGAAGACGAAGTGCCGCAGCACGACCTCCTCCGGCGTGGTGATCTCCTACATCAAGGCCGCCGAACAGGCGCTGCAGGCGCGCTTTCCCAGCGGGCCGCATGTCTCGACCGGGCCCGGCCACGGGGTCGCGGCCTGGGCGGCGCATTTCACCCGCGAGCAGGAGGCCTTTCGCCGCGTGGTGCATCACCTGCGGAGGAATTTTTCGGTGTTCATGCCGGGCACGTTTGCCTGGTGCCAGGACGGCAAGCCGGCCGGAACGCGCTGCCTGCGCCTCCCGCAAATCCCGGGTGCGCCTCCCGCGGAATCGCTCAACGCCTGGATCTCCTTCCTCGCCACGCAACTGGACCCGGCCGCCCCCTTCTTCGGGCTGGCGCCGGCGGGGCGCGAATGGATGGACGTGATCGTGGGCGAGCCCGATCCCGCGGATTTCTTCCTGTTGCGGGCGTTGCCGGCCGCGCTGCCGGTCGTCACCGATATTCCCTACCAGCTGGAGGCGGTGAGCCAGACGAACGACGAGAGCCTGCTGGCGAGCCTGGCTGCCGGGCGGCTGCCGGAGATCTCGTGCCTGAACGGCCAGTCCGTGGAAACCAATCGCGAGGCCGCCGCGAAATGGCTGGTGCGCTTCCGGCCCGGTTCGCGGCCCGGATTTTTCAGTCGGTTGTTCGGTTGATCCTGGCGGGCCTGTCCTGCCGGCCGTCGTCAAAAAACTGGGAACGCCCGCGCATCGCTGCGGTTTGCCAGCGGGTTGCGCCGGGGCGATTGGGGTGTCCGGCAGCCACCCCCGATTCGCCCGGCCACGGCAGGCTCCGGACAGGGATTAACTGGTTGACGGCTAGGGCAATTTATCGGTTTCCTCCCCCTCCAGTTGTGGGGATGTCACCTGATGATTATAGGCTTCAATCGCCTTGGAGCGGTGACCGCTTGTCAGTGCCGGAAGAGCACCAGCGGAGGCAGCGTCTTGTCATACGCGGACCGCGCCGCCACTAGGGCATCCTCGACGCGGTTTTCCGGACGGAAGGTGCGGTGGCTGGGGATGGGGCGGATCGCGCTGGCCATGGCGGCCTGCCTCGGCGCGGCGACGGTGTTCGCCCAGGACAAGACCCCGCTGGCGGCGGCCGCCGCCGACCCGGGCGTGCCCGTGGACCGATTTGAATTCAGCTACGGCGTCGATCACCCCGCGCTGCCGGCGCTGGACCAGCTGAAGGACCTCACCACGCGCGTGACGCGCGACGGGATTGTCTTCCGCGCGCCCGCGGCCACGAGCGCGCAGAACCTGAGCCTCAGCGCCATCCCGGAGGGGAGCCGGTTCGACGGCGACGCGCTGCGCGGCATCGCGCAGGACGTCGTGCGCTGGTACAACGCGCGCGGCATTTTTGGCGTGTGGGTCACGTTCCCCGAACTGGAGGCGTCGGGCACCGGCTTGATCGACAGCCGCCCGGCGGATGACCACGTCGCCCGCATGGTCATCTGGGCCAGCCAGATTGCCGAGATCCGCACGCTCGCGCGCGGCAAGCGGTTCAAGCCGCAGTTCTCGGTCAACAACCGCAAGCATCGCGCCATCGCCGCGCATTCGCCCCTGAAGGTCGGCGACCTGTTTCGCGAGGAGCGGCTCAACCAATACCTGCGCGGGCTGAGCCTGCACCCGGGCCGCCTGGTGGAGGCCTCGATTGCCTCGTCGGGCGAGCCGGGCAAGGTGGTGCTCGACTACCTCGTCAATGAATCGCGGGCCTGGCAGGTCTACGGGCAGGTGACCAACTTCGGCACGGAATCGACCGGCATCTGGCGGGGCCGCCTGGGCTTCCAGGACAACCAGCTCACGAACCACGACGACATCCTGAATTTCGACGCGATCACCACGCCGAATCTCGAGACCTACGGTTCCTTCCTTTCCTACCGGATCCCCGTGTTCCGACCGGCGAAGCTGCTGGCGCGGGTCTACGGTTCGTACGGCGATTTCCTGGCGTCGGACGCCGCGATCGAGACGCTGCGCTACGCGGGCAAAAACTGGCAGGGCGGCATCGAGTTTTCCAACCGCCTGCAGCTGCCCTGGAATTGGGAACTCACCTCCGCCCTCGGCGCGAATTTCACCCACTACGGCATCCAGAGCCGCATCATCAAGGCCCCGCTCACGACCGGCTCCTCCAACTTCCTCGTCCCGTTTTTCAACGGCACGCTCGCCCGTGATTCCAGCTGGTGGTCGCTCTCCGGCAGCGTCCGGTATGAGCAGACGGTCGGGAGCTTCGCCAACCTCAACACGACCAACGGCATTCCGGCGCTGGGGCGCCTCTCGGCCGATGCCGACTGGACCTCGCTGCGCGGGACGCTCAATGCCTCGATCTTCCTCGAGCCGATTTTTGGCGGCGTCGACAAGGCCCACCATCTGGCCCACGAAGTCTCCCTCCGGGTGCGCGGCCGCTACCTCATCAAGGGCCGGCGGCTGATTCCCCAGGAGGACGAACCCATGGGCGGGGCGTCCTCGGTGCGCGGTTACGCCGAGGCGGTGCTGGCGGCCGACGAGTTCTACACTGCGTCGATCGAGTACGCCCTGCATTTCCCACGGCTGTTCAAGCCCGGCCCGGCCGGGAAGTTCATCCGAAAAAGCTGGCCCTTCCAGTGGCGGCCCGCGCGGGACAAGCAGGGCGCGGACTGGGACCTCATCGGCCGCGTGTTCTACGATTACGGCTACCGTTATGTGAACCCGGTTCCGGGCGGGAGCACCCTGGCGCCCGGCGAGGAGCTGCCGCTGGCCGACACCAGCCTGCCGCTGGCCGGGGCGGGCGGCGGATTGGAATTGCAGTTGAAGCAGTATTTTTCGGTGCGGTGCGACGTCGGCGTCGCGCTGAACCAGCTTCGCGACCCGAGCCGCGACGCCGGCGACCAGATCGTGGTCCCGGCCGGTGACGTCCGGTACTACATCTCGGGCAGCCTCTCCTGGTAGTAACGCGACCGCCATGCGATCACCCGCTCCGAGTCACGATGCCCCCACGCGCCGCGCGGCCCGCGGGTTGGCGCGTGGCCTGGCGCTCGCGCTGGGGCTGGCGGGCGTGGTGCTGCACGCGCAGCGGCCGGAAGGCGGCACCGTGGTGGCAGGCGCGGCGACCATCGCGAACGCGGCGAACTCCACCGTCATCACCGCCGGCAACAACAGCGTCCTGCGCTGGAGTTCGTTCAACGTCGGCGCGGACCACACGGTGCAGTTTGTCCAGCCCGGCGCCTCCGCGCGCGTGTTGAACTGGATCGGCGGCCTCACGCCCTCGCAGATCGACGGTGCCTTGCTGGCCAACGGCCGCGTCTACCTGCTCAACCCCCAGGGCGTGTATTTCGGGCGGACCGCGGTGGTGGACGTCGCCGGGCTTTACGCCATCGGCGGCTCGATGACCAAGGAGGATTTCCTTTCCGGGATGGATCGCTTCAGCGTCACGGGCGACGTGCGCAACGCCGGCTCCATCCGCGGCGACTTTGTCGCGCTCGTCGGCCGCTCGGTGGCCAACACCGGCTCGATCGTCTCGCCCGGCGGCTTCATTGGGTTGGCCTCAGGCGATCGCGTTTACCTCGGCCGGAATGGCGGCAGCATTTACGTGGACGCCGGCCCATCCGCGTCGGCCCCGGCCCCGGCGCCGGCGGCCGGGACGGGCGTGGCGAATTCCGGCACGATCGACGCGGGTCGCGGCAAGGCGGTGCTGGCTGCGGGCGATCTTTATTCCGTCGCCATCGCGCACGACGGCCGCCTGGCCGGCCGCGACATCCAGCTGCAAGGGCAGGGCAGGGGCGACGTGCTTGTCAGCGGGACGATCGACGCCTCAGCCCGCGGCGCCGGCGAGACGGGTGGCCGCGTCGAGGTGACCGGCGAACGCGTCGGCCTGGTCGGCTCCGCCTCGATCAACGCCTCCGGCCCGGCCGGTGGTGGCACCATCCTCGTGGGCGGCGACCTGCACGGCGCCAACGCGGCGGTGCGGAACGCCAGCCAGACCTTCGTTGGGGCCGGCGCGACGCTGAACGCCGATGCCACCCAGTCCGGCCACGGCGGCAAGGTGGTCGTGTGGTCCGACAACACGACGCGGTTTTTTGGCGAGCTCTCGGCCCGCGGCGGCCCCGCGGGCGGCAATGGCGGCGCCGCCGAGGTCTCGGGCAAACAGAACCTGACGTTTGCCGGTACGGCTGATCTCGGTGCGCGGCGCGGCGTGGGTGGCTCGCTGTTGCTCGATCCGGACGACATCCAGATCGTCCACGCGACGGATGCGACATCCGATACGTTCGACACCGTCACGGGCAGCGGGCCGTTCACCGACAGCAACAGCACGGCCACCAGCTCGGCCATTTCCGATTTCACGATCAACACCCAGCTGGCCTCGGCCGATGTCACCATCCAGACTTCAAGCGGTGGCATCACCGACCAGGCGGCCGTCAATGTGGCCCTGGGCGGCCGGACGCTCACGCTGCAATCGGCTGCGGGCATCACGCTGGCTGGCAGCTACACCGGCGGCAACCTCACCCTGGTCGGAACGACCATGTCGCTCGGCGCACTCAGTCCCGGCGGCCTGCTGACGATCAACAATTCGGGCGCAGCCACGCAGAGCGGCATCTTCGGCGGTTCCGGCGGGTTGACCAAGACCGGTGCCGGCACGTTGACCTTGTCGCAGGCCAACACCTACACGGGCACGACCACGGTCAGCAACGGCACGCTGGCACTCGGCGCCGCCGGAGTGCTCGCGGACACGAGTTCGCTGGTCGTGGGCGGCGGCACCTTCGACCTGGGCGGCAATGCCGAGACCGTGGCCGGCGTCCAGCAGACCGGCGGTACCATCCAGAATGGCACGCTCACCAGCACTTCGGCCTTCGACATGCAGGCCGGTACGGCCAGCGCGGTCCTCGCCGGTTCGGTCGCGCTCAACAAGACCACCGGTGGCACCGTGACGCTCTCCGGTGCCAACACCTACACCGGCGGCACGGCGCTTTCCGCCGGCACGCTGGTCGTCGGTGACGACAGCGCATTGGGTTCCGGCACGCTGACGACCTCCGCCGGCACGACGCTGCAATCCACGATCGGCAGCGCACCCAACGTAACCAATCCCATTACGCTCGGCGCGGGGACGACGACGATTTATATACCCCGCAGCGGCGGAGGTGACCTTGAACTCAGTGGCAAGATCTCCGGTTCCGGTGCCTTGAACATCACGGGCGATAATCAGGACCGGTGGCTGAAGCTGGACGGGAACAATGACTTCTCGGGTGGCGTCACTCTTTCAACTTCCGCCGGCTCCAAGCCGCGGATCCGGCTGGGCAACGTAAACGGGCTGGGCTCCGGTACCGTGACGGTACAGGGGACCTACGGAGAACTTTGGGCTTTTGCGGACCTTAGTGCCGGTGTGCCCAACGCCATCGTCATCAATGCGTCCTCCTTGCTCACGCTGAATTCCAACGGGAACAGCGCGAAGCTCTCCGGCGTTATTTCCGAAGCCGACTCCGGCAACCCCGGCTCGCTCACCAAGACCGGCACGGGTACCTGGACGCTTTCCGGCGCGAACACCTACACCGGCGTGACGACGATCAATGGCGGCACCTTGAGCGTGGCGACCATCGGCGACGGTGGGGTGGCCGGTAACCTTGGCCAAGCCACCAACGCCGCCGCCAACCTCGTGTTCGACGGCGGCACCTTGCAGTACACCGGCGGCGGCGAAACGACCGATAGGCTCTTCACGCTGACGAACAACGGCGGGACGATCGATGCCTCGGGCACCGGGGCGCTAAGCTTCACCAGCACCGGCAGCGTCGCCTTTACTGGAACGAGCAGCCGGACCCTGACTCTGACGGGGACCAATACTGGCGCGAACACCCTGGCGCCCGTCATCGGCGACAACACCGGCGCGACCGACCTCGCCAAGAGTGGCGCCGGCGCCTGGACTTTGGGCGGCGCCAACACCTACACAGGTTTGACGACGATCAGTGCGGGCACGCTGGCTTTGTCCGCTTCGGGCAGCATCGCCAACAGCAGTGTGGCCGGTTCGGGTGGCACCTTTGACCTCAGCGGCACGAGCGGCGCGAGCATCGTTTCCCTGTCTGGCTCGGCCGCGGTGACACTGGGCAGCCAGACGCTGACGCTCTCCAATGCGTCGGGCACGTATTCAGGAGTGTTGAGCGGGACGGGCGGCGCGCTGACGCTGACCGCCGGCACGGAGACCCTGTCGGGTGC
>DASZXO010000070.1:0-54855 GCA_035545835.1 Lacunisphaera sp. | reverse complement strand
GTGGATCGTCGGCGCCGGCGCCGGATCCCAGCCGTCGTCGCCCGCGAGCACGGCGGCGGGCGTGTAGCGCGAGACCTCGCCCGAGGCGGCTTTCCCCGCCCAGGCGACGCGCTGCGCGGGATTGCCGCCCGGGCCCGAGCTCATGAACTCCTCGTAATGGACGGTCTTTTCCGCCTCCGGCTTGTTCCAATCGTGCCAGCCGGCGGCGCGGACGACCTCCGCCATGGCCGTGCGCACGAAAACCGTCTGCGCGTAGTTCCGCCACGGCCGGCCCAGGTAGGTGTGCACGCCGGGCGCACCCGTGATCGTGCAGTCTGAGAACACCAGGCCGTGGGGCACGCCCTCGGGCGTCGACGCGGCCGTGATGTAGCCGTCGCCCACGCAATGGAGGTCGCAGCGCTCGAAGCAGGCCGTCGCGGCGCCGAAGATGAAGTCGACGCTGCCCTCGATGGTGCAGTCGGCGAAGTAGTGCCGCCCGCGATTGACGAGGATCGTGTCCTGCCAGCCGAGGAAGCGGCAGTGCCGGAACACGACGCGGTCGCCGTCGACCCGCAGGGCGACGGCCTGGGCGACGTCGGGCCCGCCGGCGCGCGGGCCGGGCGGGCCGGCGCCGTTGGCGATCGTGAGGTTTTCCCAGATCATGCCGTCGCCGTCGACCTGCACCGTTGGCGTGCGGAACGTCCCGATGATCCTGCCGTCGGGCCCGGGCAGGTTGGCGTGCAGGTCGTAGGTGATGATCGTCCGCGCCGCGTCCTCGCCCCGGACCAGCATGTTGCCGCGCTCGCGCTGGACGTAGATGCGCTCGTGGTAGGTGCCGGGCTTGACGAGGATGACCCAGCGTGGGTCGGCGCGGCCCGTGCGCATTGGCGCGGCGCTGATGGCGTCCTGCACGGAGCGGTACTGGCCGCTGCCGTCGGCGGCCACGATCACGTCAGGCGCCGGCGCGGCGGCGAGCAGCGGACCGGCGAGGCCGGCCGCCAGCACGAGGGCGGCAACCCTGGAGCGGCGGCCTGGGACCGCCGGGCTCACGAGGCGACGGTCATAGACTGGCGCGGCAGAAAACGCCCTCATCGCGGGAGTCCCTCAGGCGCCGTTCAACTCGACTTGCTTGAACCGCGGCACGAGCAGGTGCATCGCCGCCCAGGCGATGAGGTAGGCCGAGCCGCAGACCATGAAGAGAATGCCGTAGCCGAGCTCGACCTTGCCGAGGGTGGTGAAGTGCTCGAGCAGCTGGCCGGCGGCGCGCGAGATCAGGACGCCGCCGAGGGCCCCGGCCATGCCGCCAATGCCGGTCACGGACGCGACCGCGCGCTTCGGGAACATGTCGGAGACCGTCGTGAAGATGTTGGCCGACCACGCCTGGTGGGCCGAGCAGGCGATGGCGATGACCGCGACGGCGAGCCACGTGTTGATCGCCCCGAGCCTCGACGCGAGGAGCACCGACAGCGGCAGCACCGCGAAGATGAACATGGCGGTCTTGCGCGCCCGGTTGGCATCCATGCCGCCGTTGATGAATCGCTTGGGCAGCCAGCCGCCGAAAATGGATCCGCCGGTCGCGACCGTGTAGATCAGCGCCACGGCGACGGTCCAGCTGATCACGCCCGGGATCGAGTCCGTCGCGCCCGCGAACCCCGGATGCGCCGCCTTGTAGGCCTCGATCTTGCGCGTGTTCTCGCCGGCCATGAACGACGGCAGCCAGAAGAGGAAGAACCACCAGATGCCATCGGTCAGGAACTTGCCGACGGCAAAAGCCCAGGTCTGGCGGAAACGGAGCAGCCGCCACCACGAGATCTTCGCGTGGTCCGGCTCCTCCTGCTCGTCCTTGTCGCTGTGGATGTAGTCGTACTCGGCCTGGGCCAGGTGGCCGGTCTTCAGCTTCCCGGCCGGCGAGCCATACATGACGCGCCAGAAGAACAGCCAGAGCAGGCCGACGGCGCCGGTGAGGATGAAGGCCCATTCCCAGCCCCAGGCGGCGGCGATCTGCGGCACGCACAGCGGGGCCACGATGGCGCCGACGTTGGCGCCGGAATTGTAGAAGCCGGTCGCGAAGGCGCGCTCCTTCTTCGGGAACCATTCCGCCATGGTCTTGTTCGCCGCGGGAAAGTTGCCCGACTCGGACACGCCGAGCGCCGCGCGCCAGAAGCCGAAGCTCCAGGTGTGGTGGCCGAAGGCATGGCCGATCGCCGCGAAGCTCCAGCCGAGGAGCGAGTACGCGTAGCCGCGCTTCGTGCCCAGCCAGTCGATCAGCCGGCCGGCGCCCAGCATGCCGAGCGCGTAGGCGATCTGGAAGCAGATCACGACGTTGGAGTAGTTCAGCTCCTGGATCGCCGGGTCCGGGCCGAAGACGCCCTTCTCCCGCAGGATCGGCACGAGCAGGCCGAGGACGCTGCGGTCGAGGTAGTTGATCGTCGTGGCGAAGAACACCAGGGCGCAGATCGTCCAGCGGTAACGCCCGATCTGCGCGTTGACTTGGTTGAACTGGTTCATCGGCGGGGTGGGCACGGTCGGGGGGCTCATGCGGTTCAGTTGGCCGGCCGCGAGTTGAGGCTGCGGGCGTCCTGGGCGGGGTTAACGGTGACGTTCCTGAAGGTGATGGTTCCGGCGTGCTGCACAACCTCCGTTTCGGTCACGTGGTTGAACGTCGAGTCGCTGATCCGGATGGCGTCGACGACCGCGCCGGGAAAACCGCGGAGGTAGAGGATGCGCGGGCTGCCGGAGCTCGTCACGCGGTCGAGCTGGATGTTGCGCACGACCGGCATGAACCCGCCGTGCGCGCCCTCCTCGTAGAGCAGGTCCACGGTGAGCACGGCCTCGCTGACGCGCCCGATGGTGACGTCGCGCATGAAGATGTTCTCGAGCACGCCGCCGCGCACGGCGTTGTCCTTCAGCCGCAGCGCGCGGTCGAGGTTCGCGCTGTCCATCCGGCAGTTCTCGACGAAAACGTTGCGGATGCCGCCGGTGCACTCGCTGCCGAGCACGACGCCACCGTGGCCGTCCTGCATCGTGCAGTGGCGGATGACGAGGTTCTCGCTCGGCACGTTGACGCGGCGGCCGTCGTTGTTGCGGCCGGACTTGATCGCAATGCAGTCGTCGCCGGTGTCGAAGACGCAGTCCTCGATCAGCACGAAGCGCGTCGACTCGGGATCGCAGCCGTCGTTGTTCGGGCCGTGCGAATGGATCTTCACGCCGCGCGCGGTGAAGTTCTCCGACAGCACCGGGTGCAGCTCCCACATCGGCGAGCGGACGATGGTCACGCCCTCGATCAGGATGTTCCGGCACCGGTACGGCTGGATGAAGTTGGGCCGGAGATAGCTGCCCGGGCCGAAGACGCGTTGTTCGACCGGCACGCCCTGCTCGCCCAGTTCGTTCAACCGGTCGCGCGCCGCCTTCTGCTTCACGATGCCCTCCTTCCGCTTGTCACACCAGCTCCACCACGTGTTCCAGTCGGCCCCGCCGTCGAGCGTGCCCTCACCCGTGACGGCGATGTTCTCCTGGTCGTAAGCGTAGATGAGCGCGGAATAGCTCATGCACTCCACCCCCTCCCAGCGCGTGAAGACCACCGGATACTTCGCCTCGTCGAAGGCGATGTCGTCCGGCCGGGCGAAGAGGAACCGCAGCGTCGCGTCCTTCGCGACGTGGAGGTTGACGTTGCTGCGCAGCGTGATGGCGCCGGTCGGCCACTCGCCCGCGGGCACGACGACGCGCCCGCCGCCGGCGTCGTGGCAGGCCTGGATCGCCGCCGCGATGGCCGCCGTGCAATCGGCGCCGGCCTTCGCGCCGAAGTCGGTGATGGGAAAGTCGCGCGCCGGGAACACCGGGTCGTGGATCTGCGCGAGGATTGCCGGCAGCGAGTCCCAGCCGCGGACGACGAGCGGCGCGCTCGTGCGCGCGAGCATCTTCTCGACCTCCATTCCGGCGAGGATGAACGGGCCGGTGCCCTTGGGGTCGTTGTCGACGACCGGCTCCGCCATGTAGTAGTCGAAGGAACCGTCGCGCGGGCGGCCGTTGGCCATCGTGTAGCCGAGGCCCGCGCCCGCGCAGATCGAGGTGAGGCGGATCGTGCCGTCGGGATTTTCGCGGACAAAGGATTTCAGCAGGCCGGCATAGCCCTTGAGGATGGCGGCCTCGTATTTCTCGCGCGGCAGGTAGCCCGCGTTGACGCCCTTCGCGAGCGCGTAGACGAACATGCACGAGCCGGACGCCTCGAGGTAGTTTCCCGGGCGCGTGCCGAGGTTCGGGATCTGCCACCAGACGCCGCTGGCCGGGTCCTGCCAGCGCACGACGCCGTCGGCCACCCGCCGGAGGATGCCGACGATCTGGTCGATCTCGGGCTGGCTGACGGGCAGGTAGTCGAGCACGTCGACGATGGCCATGCCGTACCAGCCGATGGCCCGGCTCCAGAAATTCGGCGAGAGACCGGTCTTGGGATCAGCCCACGCCTGGCTGTGCGACTCGTCCCACGCATGCCAGTAGAGCCCGGTGGACGGATCGTACGCATGGCGGTCCATCAGGATGATCTGCTTCGCCACGTCGTCGTCCAACGCGGGTTCATTGAACAGCTGCGCGTACTGCGCCAGGAACGGCGAGGCCATGTAGAGGCCGTCGAGCCACATCTGGTGCGGGTAGCGCTGCTTGTGCCAGAACCCGCCCTCGCTGGTGCGCGGCTGCGTGGCCATCTGCGCCCGCAACGCCTGCACCGCCTTCGTCCACGCCTCGTTCCTTTCCCCGCGAGCCAGCGCCGCGAGCAGCACCTTGCCCGGGGGAATGTTGTCGACGCTGTAGTCCTCGAGCTTGTAGCCGCGGATCGTGCCGTCGGCGTTGACGTGCGAGGCCACCGCGCGCGTGCCAAAGGCGATCTCGGCCTCTTGGTGCGTGGCTTCGCCAAGCCGGACGAGCGCGAGCGCGAGCACACCGGGCGAGTAATCCCAGCGGGCCTTCGGGTTGGAGCCGCCGGCCTCGAGCGACGAGCCGAGGCGCTTCATCTCGGAGGCGGCGAGGCGCTGCGACCATTCGAGCGGGGTGGCACCGTCGAATTTCCGGACGGCCTCGGCGGCGCGCGCGGCCTGAGCCACCAGCAGGCCGGCGGCGAACAGCAAGGCGGTCGGGACGGGGAAGCGGCGTGGGTATCGCATGGGGAAAACGGGAAATCGGACGCGCGGTCGGCCCAAGCTGCTCAAATTCTGCCCGGTGGAACCGGCGCTACGTGCAGGTTTGCCCGAACTTGGAGGCGGGGTGCCCTCACCCCGCAAAGCGCAGGCGCGATTGGCAACCCGCGGGACGAGGGCGTCCCGCCTCCAACCATTTGGAGGGCCGGCCTCCCGGCCGGCCGCGGTCGGTCAGGAGACCGACCCTCCAGCCTGGTGCACATGACACACCGGGGGATCTGACCGGTTACCCGATGCGCATTCAGCTCGCATGCAGTGCGGGTTCCACCAATACGCGCAATGCCAAGGCGAGTCAAAAGCTGCTTCATCGGCACGGCCGGGTTCAGGGCGCAAGCGTGACCTTGACCGGGTGCTGCACGCGCCGGGCGAAGGCCGCGACGTAGTCGTCCCACGCCTGGCGCGTGGTGAACTCGCCCGCCTTGGACCAGCCGGCCCCCACATAGTAGCGCACCGGCTGGCCCGAAGCCGCGTGCGCCAGGACGAGCTGGTTGTGTTCGTCCTCGGCGAAATTCTCGAAATTCTCCGGCACGACGATGGCCTCGCCGAGCGCGCCGTTGGTCTTCTGCGCCTCCCATTGCGACAGCCAGCCGGCCGCCGGTGTGCGCGTCACCTCGACCTTCGCGTCCTGGCCCTTGTCGCTGCTGTCCTTGATGAGCCCGATGGCGGCGGTGAAATCCTTCGGGCCGGTCCACGCGGTGAAGGTGCTGTCGATCCGGTCGAAGTTCGTGCCGGCGTCGACGGTGAAGCGCTTCACCTCGGAGACGATCCCGCTGGCCGTCGTCCACGTGTCGTAGGTGAGCTCGAAGATGGCGCGGATCGGGCCGTTCGCGATCACCTTCCACGTCGCGTAATTGCGGCCGACATAAAGCTTCCCGTCCTGCCAGATGCCGGTGCCGCCAGCGCCGCGCGTCGTGCCGACGTTGTACATGTCCATCCCTTCGCCCTCGTCGTGGTGGTAATGGTCGTGGCCCTTGTTGTACCACCGGTCGACGACGAGGTAGTCGACGCGCTTGCACCAGATGTCGAGGCCGCTCGTGACGAGCACCTCCTTGCCGCGCTTCCCGGTGTCGGGCGCCGCCAGCGCCGGGCCGTAGGTGCGGTGGGCAAGCTTGTCGTTTTCCCACGCAAAATCGTCGAGCCGCTCCGGGACGTAGCGCGCGAAGACCTTCGCCGGGAACACGGGCGCAAGCGCCTCGGTCTTCTCGATCGTGAAGGTCGCGGATTTCTCGCCCGCGGCGAAATCGTGCTGGAAGAGCAGCTCGCCGTAGGCGACGCCCCGGTTGTGCGGGTCCTTGGCCTCGGGCGCGATGTTGGTCACCTGGTAGGGCAGGCTGTGCCCGGCGGCATCCCGCACCGCGAGGTGCTGCAGCAGGAGGCCCGGCAGGCGGGCCGCCACGTCGGCCCAGGGCACGGCGATCGTCTCGGCCGGGCGGGCGGCGTCGAGGTCGTGGGTGACGGTGACGGTGACGCGGTCGGCCGCGGCGGCGACGGACGCCGACGCGATCAGCCCGAGGACGACGGCATGGGATAGCTTCATGGGAATGGCTGGAGTGTTTCGACTCGTTTCGAGCCCTGTCGGAGCCTGCTCGCAGGCTCCTACAGGAGGCAAATTCCAATGGTCATTTAACCGGGTCCTACCGCGCGAGCCAGCCGCCATCGACGGCGACGGTGTAGCCGTTGATGTAATCGGAGGCCGCGGAGGCGAGGAAAACGACGGTGCCCTTCAGGTCGTCGGGCGTGCCCCACCGGCCGGCGGGGATGCGATCGAGGATGGCCTGGGCGCGGTTGGCATCGGCGCGCAGCGGCGCGGTGTTGTCGGTGGCCATGTAACCCGGCGCGATCGCGTTGCAGTTGACGCCCTTGCCGGCGAGCTCGTTGGCGATGAGGCGCGTCAGGCCCTGCACCGCGCTCTTCGACGCCGTGTACGACGGCACGCGGATGCCGCCCTGGAACGAGAGCATCGAGGCGATGTTGACGATCTTGCCCCGGCCGCCGCGGGCGAGCACGTCCTGGCAGAACGCCTGGCTGAGGAAGAACACGGCGTCGATGTTGATGCCCATGACGTCGTCCCAGTCCTTCTCGCTGAACTTCACGAAATCCTCGCGGCGGATGATGCCGGCGCAGTTCACGAGGATGTCGAGGGAGGCGAAGCTCTTCCGCGCGGTGGCGACGAGCGCGGGGATCGTCGCGCGGTCGCCGAGGTTGGCGGCGATCTTGACGCACCGGCGGCCGAGCGCGCCGACCTTGGCGGCGGTTTCATCGGCCGGCAGGATGTCGACGGCCACGATGTCGGCGCCGGCTTCCGCCAGCGCGAGGGCCATGCCCTGGCCCAGGCCGCGGGCGGCGCCGGTGACGATGGCCGTCTTGCCGTGGAGTTTGAAGAGGTCGAGGATCGTGCTCATGCGGGAAGCGCGGGCCGGCGGCTCAGCGGAGCGCCTTGATCGGGGCGGCGTCCATGTCGGCGAACTCCTGGTTCTCGCCGCCCATGCCCCACACGAACGTGTAGTTGCTGGTGCCGACGCCGCAATGGATCGACCACGGCGGGGACAGCACGGCCTGGCGGTCGTGCAGCAGCAGGCTGCGCGTCTCGTCGGGCCGGCCGGCGAAGTGAAACACCGCGGCCTCGGCCGGCAGGTTGAAATAGAGGTACACCTCCGTGCGGCGCAGGTGCGTGTGCGGCGGCATCGTGTTCCACACGCTGCCGGGCTTCAGCACCGTCATGCCCATCACCAGCTGGCAGCTCTTGATGCCCTCGGTGTGGATGAACTTGTAGATCGTGCGGGCGTTGGCCGTGGCCGCCGCGCCGAGCTCGACGCCCGGGGTCGACGCGAAGCTTGCCAGCGTCGTGGGGTGCGCGACGTGCGCCGGGTAGCTGAGCAG
Source organism: Lacunisphaera sp. (assembly GCA_035545835.1). Classification (GTDB taxonomy): domain Bacteria; phylum Verrucomicrobiota; class Verrucomicrobiia; order Opitutales; family Opitutaceae; genus Lacunisphaera. The sequence goes on along the minus strand of DASZXO010000070.1, from coordinate 46,810 downwards.
GTAGAACTGCGCCGGCTGGCCCGCGTCGGCCGACGTGAAGCTGATGGCCTGGGCGCCGCGGCCGACATAGAGGCAGTCGTGCGTCAGGAGCGGGTACGTTTTCCCGTCGACGTCGACCGCGCCGCGCCCGCCGAGGTTGATGACGCCCAGCTCGCGCCGCTCGTTGAAGTACTTCGCCGCCAGCTCCCGCGGGCAGCCGAGCATGAGCTTGTCCATGCCGGGCATCACGCCGCCGATGACGGTGCGGTCGGTCTCCCAATACTTGAGCACGATGGCGCCGGGGTGAAACAGGCCCTCCACCAGGAAAGCCTGGCGAAGTTCGTTCGTCGACATGTGCGAGTAGCCGCGCTGGTCTATGCTGGGGAGGATGTCCATGGTTGTCAGCCGCAGGTAAATTGACGCGTGCCCGGTCCCAGCCCGGCGAACCCGCATCCCGTGCCGCAGCCGGGACGCCGCCATTGCCGTCGGAGCGAGGGGGAGGAGTACATGGGGTCGGAGCGAAAGCAGGGTGAACGGCGACCCCGCAGGGGCCACAAATTCACTAATGAAAATCGGTTCCACATATGAAATTGGCGGTCAAATCTGGCAACAAAATTTTCGAAACGCAGAGGTGCGCGGGGTCGGGGTCCAGGCTGCGTGCTCGCACCCTTGCAGGCGAGCCCGTCGCGCTCGAACAGTCATCCCGTTCCCCGCTTTGCGCCGCGCTGCCGCCACCTGCGCGCCGCGGCCCGCCGATTGTTCGCGGTGCGGGCATCGCGCGTTCGTCGAAGTTCCGCTTGCCGACCGCGGGTCCCGGCTGTTTTGCTCCGCGTCGCGCCGGGGCGCAGACGGGCGATCACACCGGCGGGAGCCGCGAGCGGCGGAAGGAAAAGGGGTGATTCACTAATGAACTTGCCTTCCATATTTGAATTCAGGAGCGTCCGCGTTCGCGGTCTCCTTTGAACCGCCCAGCGCGCCGGCCGCCCGGCCCCTTGCGATCCGCCCTCCATCCCCATTGTCACCCGCCGTGCCCTCGACCCCTCCCTCGCCCGTCGCCGCAACGCCCCCCGCCAGCCAGGAGCGCTACGTCATCCCCAATCTCCGCAACGCCTGCCGCATCCTGAAGCTGCTCGGGCGGAGCACCGACGGCTTCAAGGTCGCCGACATCGGCCGCAAGCTGAACATCCCCGTCACGACCACGCTCCGGATCATGACGACGCTGCACCTCGAGGGCCTGGTGCGGAAGAACGGCACGCATTACGAACTCGGCCCGGTGCTCATCCAGCTGGGCAACGCCTCGCTCGCCGGCACCGAGATCCGCACGACCGCCCTGCCCGTGCTCGAGCGGCTCACCGCCAAGGTGGCGGAGACCTCGCACCTCGCGATTCCCTGCGACAACCGCTCGCTCATCGTCGCCGTGCAGGACAGCCCGCACCCGCTGCGCGCCGCCTCGCGCCCGGGCTTCCTCGCCGAACTCTACTGCTCGTCCACCGGCAAGACCCTCCTCGCCTTCCTGCACCACCCGCGGCTCGAGGACATCGTCGGCCCGGGCCCGCTCGCCCGCCGGACGTCGCACACGATCGCGACGCTGGCGGAACTCCGCCGCGACATCGAGGCGACGCGCAAGCGCGGCTTCAGCCTCGACGACGAGGAATTCCACCTCGGCGTCCGCTGCCTCGCCGCGCCGGTCTACGGCTCCGACGGCACGGTCGTCGCCGCCATCGGCATCACCGCCGCCACCGTGCGCTTCACGCGCGAGCGCATCCCGGAAATGGCCGTGGCCGTGAAGGCCGCCGCCGCCGAGTTGTCCCGCCTGCTCGGCCATTCCGAGTCGCACGCCTGAACGGGAGCCCGCGCATGGCCCACGCCCCCCATCGTTCCGTGGCCGCGGCCGGTTCGTCGCTCGACGCCGGCCAGGTCGCCGCGCTCGTCGCCGCCGCCTGCCCCGCCGACGCCTACCGCGGCCAGCGCATCGTCCTGATCATCCCCGACGGCACGCGCACCGCGCCGGTCGGCCTGATGTTCAAGACCCTCTTCGCCCAGCTGGGCCCGGTCGCGAAAAAGTTCGACGTCATGATCGCCCTCGGCACGCACCCGCCGATGCCCGACGCCGCCATCAACGAGCGCGTCGGGATCACCGCCGCCGAGCGCGCGTCGACCTACCGTCACGTCGAGTTCATCAACCACGAATGGGACAACCCCGCGGCGCTGCGCGACCTCGGCGTCATCCGCGCCGACGAGATCAAGGCGCTCTCGGGCGGCCTGTTCGCCATGGACGTGCCCGTCCACATCAACAAGCGCCTCTACGACTACGACCGGATCATCATCTGCGGGCCGGTCTTCCCGCACGAGGTCGTCGGTTTCTCGGGCGGCAACAAGTACCTGTTCCCCGGCGTGGGCGGACCCGGCATCCTGAACTTCTTCCACTGGCTCGGCGCCGTCGTCACGAACCCGATGATCATCGGCAACAAGTGGACGCCCGTCCGCAAGGTCGTCGACCGCGCCGGCGCGATGGTGACCGTGCCGAAGTTCTGCTTCTGCATGGTGGTCCACGGCAAGGGCGAGCTGGCCGGCCTCTTCGCCGGCACGCCCGAGCAGGCGTGGGACGACGCCAGCGAGCTCTCGAAGGAACTCCACATCACCTACAAGGACCGCCCGTTTCACACCGTGCTGTCCTGCGCCCCGCCGATGTACGACGAGCTCTGGGTCGCCGGCAAGTGCATGTACAAGCTCGAGCCGGTTGTCGCCGACGGCGGCGAGCTCATCATCTACGCGCCGCACCTGCACGAGATCTCCCTCACCCACGGCGCCCACATCCGCCGGATCGGCTACCACTGCCGCGACTACTTCCTAAAGCAGTGGGACAAGTTCAAGGACGAGCCCTGGGGCACCCTCGCCCACTCGACGCACGTCCACGGCATCGGCACCTACGACGAGAAAACCGGCATCGAGACGCCGCGCGTCCGCGTGACGCTCGCCACCGGGCTGAGCGAGGCGCAATGCCGGGAAATCAACCTCGGCTACCGCGACTGGCGCAGCATCCGCCAGGAGGATTACGCCCACCGCGAGCACGAGGGCGTGTTCCTCGAGCCCAAGGCCGGCGAGCGGCTCTATCACCTCCGCCACAAGCCGAAGTGGGCGGGCGGGGAGTGAGGCGCCGCGCAAAGGCAGCGAGCATGAACCCAGCCCTGAAGATTTCATCGCCTTGCCTCAGCCGGCTGGAGGGTCGGTCTCCCGGCCGACCGCGTTCCTCCCAACCCGGCTGGCCAGGAGACCAGCCCTCCAAAGATCCGGTCTTCGACCGCCAGACCTTGTCATGAACAAAACTGAAATCCTCTCCCGGCTCCGCGCCGAAAAGGTCATCGCGCTGATCCGCGCCGACAGCCCGGCCAGCCTGCTCGACTGCGCCCGCGCGCTCTCCGCCGGCGGCCTCAACTGCCTCGAGCTGACGATGACCACGCCCGGCGCCATCGAGATGTGCGCGCAGGTCGCCCAGGAGCTGCCGCAAATCCTCCTCGGCCTCGGCACCGTGCTCGACGCCGAGACGGCGAAGAAAGGCATCGCCGCCGGCGCGAAGTTTATCGTCACGCCCGCCGTGCGCCCCGCCGTCATCGCCGCCTGCCAGGAGGCCGGCGTGCCCGTCCTCGGCGGCGCACTCACGCCGACGGAGATCTACACGTCGTGGGAGCTGGGCGTCGACGTGGTGAAGATCTTCCCCGCGGAATTCTTCGGCCCGGCCTACATCAAGTCCATCAAGGCCCCGTTCCCGAAGATCGAGATCATGCCGACCGGCGGCGTCACCCCCGAGACGGTCGGCGAGTTCCTCAAGAACGGCGCCTTCGCCACCGCCGCCGGCAGCGCGCTCGTATCCGCCGCCGCCCTGAAGGCGAAGGACTGGCCCGCCGTCACCAAGCGCGCGAAGGAGTTCGTCGCGGCCGCGAATGCCGCGAAGTGATCTTTCTCGTTCTCTTAATCCTTCTCGTTCTCTCGCCATGCCCCTGAAAATCAAACCCGCCACGTCCTGCCGCTTCGACCAGATCTCGCTCGGCGAGGTGATGCTTCGCCTCGATCCCGGCGAGGGCCGCATCCGCAACGCCCGCCACTTCACCGTCTGGGAGGGCGGCGGCGAGTACAACACCTCGCGCGGCCTGCGCAAATGCTTCGGCCTGCGCACCGCGGTCTGCACCGCCTTCGTCGACAACGAGGTCGGCCACCTCGTCGAGGACTTCATCATGCAGGGCGGCGTCGCCACCGATTTCATCCAGTGGCGCGAGGACGACGGCATCGGCCGCACCATCCGCAACGGCCTGAACTTCGTCGAGCGCGGCTTCGGCGTCCGCGGCGCCGTCAGCGTGTCCGACCGCGGCCACACGGCCGTGTCCCAGCTCAAGCCCGGCGATTTCGACTGGGACGACATCTTCGGCCGGCAGGGCGTCCGCTGGTTCCACACCGGCGGCATCTTCGCCGCGTTGTCCGACACGACCGCCGCGCTCGCCGTCGAGGCGGTGACGGCCGCGAAGCAGCACGGCACGATCGTCAGCTACGACCTCAACTACCGGCCCTCGCTCTGGAAATCCATCGGCGGCCAGAAGAAGGCCCGCGAGGTCAACCGCGAGATCGCGAAACAGGTCGATGTCATGATCGGCAACGAGGAGGACTTCACCGCCTGCCTCGGCTTCGAGGTCAAGGGCATGGACGCGAACCTCACCCACGTCGAGACCGACGCCTTCAAGGCGATGATCGAGACCGCGGTGAAGGAATTTAAAAACTTCAAGGTCGCCGCCACCACGCTCCGCCGCGTCATCACCGCGACGAAGAACGACTGGGGCGCGATCCTCTGGCACGACGGCAAATTCCACGAGAGCCGGAAGTATCCCGGGCTCGAGATCCTCGACCGTGTCGGCGGCGGCGACTCGTTCGCCTCGGGCCTGCAGTTCGGCTTCCTGGCGAAGAACGACCCGCAGGCCGCGGTCGACTACGGCGCGGCGCACGGCGCGCTGGCTTCGACCACGCCCGGCGACACCTCGATGGCCACGCAGAAGGAAGTCGAGAAGCTCATGCAGGGCGGCAGCGCCCGCGTGGTGCGCTGACGATGGGTGTGGAGGCGGGGTGCCCTCACCCCGCGAAACCCGCGCGCGATTGCGCGACGTGAATCACAACCCGCGGGACTGATGGTTCCGCCGGGCCGTGGCCATAATATAAACCCGCGCGCCGCCAATCCACGATTGCCACGTGCTGCGGCGTCGCCTCTCTTGTCGCCGGTCACCCCTCGCGTTCGCTCCCCGACAGGCGCGGCCCCACGCCGCCATGTCCTTCCCATTCCCTTGTTGGTTTCGTCTCTGGTCGGCACTCTCGACTTTGTTCGCAGTTATCGTTTCGAACGCTCTTTTTGCGCAGACAACCTCTTCCTTAGACATTGGTTCCTCAAAATTGCCTGAACCCGCGACCGGTGAGTTGGCGGATCATGACTTAGAAGTCCGAAGCGGCTTTCAACAGCTGGACAAGGAACTCTGGGACCGTTTTTTCCGTGAAGGAGGCGACAAAGGGACTGGTCCGGTTCTTTTCCCGCCATTTCCGCCCGCGCTAGATACGACGCCGAGTGCCCTAAACGGACAATCCTACCCCATTTCGATGACTGAGTTTTGCCGCGAGCCGTTCTTCATGTCTTTTGGCAGCCTTGGCCTGCGGCACCTGATCGAACCAAGATTCTTGAATCGGATCGCGGACTATCTGCGCGATCGCGACCGGGCGGCGAACGAATTACACCGGGCCTTGGCAAGGCAACCGGGTGAATCGCCCTCGGCCGCAATCACCAGCCTCGGGCAGTCCCAAGCGTCACGCCTCAGGCATCTGGAAGAGGAAGCACTAGAATTTCTCGTGGATCTTACGACGGTCGGATCGGCCCGCCCGTATGACACCGGGGCCGCGCTGCGCAACGCACGAGATGCGGTCAAATCCGACGAAAGTCCCGGCATGAAGGAGTACTGCACCGCGTTGCTTGCAGCCCAGTTCCATCCTGGCTTGTCGCTCGAGCAGCGCCAGTTCCTGCAGGAGATCGCTGCCGACTACCTGGTGCCGGCCGAAACAAGATCAAAACAGAACGCCAACGCCCCCGAATATTTCCTACCCGCCGGCGCGCAAGTGCGCTGGCCGGCCAAGCTCCCGGCCGAGCTGTCCTCCAAACTCGCCGTTTTCCGCGAGAAGCGCGCGGCGCTGAAGCACGAACTCGCCGAGGCAGTCACCGCCGCCGAAGCCGGCGAGTCCGAGTCCAAACGCACGAAACAATACGAGGAACTCGCCGCGCGAGAGGCGCCGGCGTTCGCCGAGCTGGAGACGCTGGCCGAGGAAATTCGCCGGCTCGCGGCCGGCGTGCCCTACCCCGACCAGCCCGCGCCCGTCGCCTTTCCGGCGGCGTTGGTCGAGCACATGGGGGCAATGCTGGACCACAAGAGCATCCTCGTCCGCGAGGTCCAGCGTCGGGCGAAGGATTTCGGCGCGGAGCTCGCGCCCGACCGGGTCGAAGTCGCGTTTCAGCACAACGCCGCCGCGCTCACGCTGCTGCCGGTGGCCGACTCCTCGGCCAAGCCCGTGCGCAATCGAAAGGAAGTCCTCAAACGTTTCGAAGCCGAGAACAAGGAGTTCAGTCGAAGGTTTGAAGAACTCGCCAAGGAGATGAACTCGGTCCGGACCGAACTCCAACGCTACCACGATTCGCTGCCCGTCGAACAGGCGCCGGATCTGAACGCGCTTTCCGCCGAGGTGGCCCGCGCCGGCGTCGCCCACCAGAACTGGGAGCGTTATCGCGACTACCGCGATGCTGTCCTCACGCCGGGCCTGTTGCCCGCCCAGCGGCGGCTGCTCTTCAACGCCGCCGTGGTCGAGCTGGAGAAATATCGGCTGTCGTTGGTGAACTGAGAAGGTAGCGCGAGTCCACCGTTGTCCTGGAGGCGGGGTGCCCTCACCCCGCGAAACCCAACACACCCCGCCCTGTCGGGCACCTCTCTTGCTAGAGGGGATTATTGTGCGCGCTGGTCCGGTTCCCCTCTACCAAGAGGGGTGGCGCTTGTCTCGCCAAAGTCTGACGCAGGCGGGCGAAGCGACGGGGTGTGTGGCGTCCTGGTGTCATGCTCTGCAATAAGAGGCGGGACCAGCCGCCGAGGCTTCTCACTCGGCGCGATCCCGCCCTACATTCGAGGCCTGGTGCCGCATTCCGCCGCTACCCGGCGTACCAGTCGCGGCGTGTGAGCGGGAGGTCGACCCGCCCGTCGGCGTCCGGCCGGGCGAGCAGCGTCTGGTAGACGGCAAGGTCGCCGTGGTCGAAGCCGTGCGCGGAGGCGGCGAGATAGAGCCGCCACGTGCGATACGTCGCTTCGCCGACCATCGCGACCGCGCGCTCGCGCACCGCCTCGAGCCGGCGGACCCAGTGGCGCAGCGTCAGCTTGTAGTGCTCGCGCAGGTTCTCGACGTCGCGGATCTCGAACCCCGCCGACTCGGCCGCGTCCAGCACCTGCGGCAGCGGCGGGATGTCGGAGTCGGGGAACACGTAGGCATCGACGAACGAGGGCCCGTGGAAGCGCGAACCCGGCCGCGCCTCGCCGATGGCGTGGTTCACGAACAGCCCGCCCGGCTTCAACAGCGAGCGCACCTTCGCGAAATAGCCGGCCAGGTTCTCGCGGCCGACGTGCTCGGCCATGCCGACGCTGACGGCGGCGTCGAAGGGCTGCGCCGCCTCGATGCGGCGGTAGTCGCACAGGTCGATCCGCACCCGGTCCTCGAGTCCGGCCTCGCGCACGCGCTGCATCGCGAGGCCGGCCTGCTGCCCGCTGAGCGTCACGCCGAGCACCTCGACGCCGCACTCCCGCGCCGCGTAGCGCGCCAGCCCGCCCCAGCCGCAGCCGATGTCCAGCAACCGCTGGCCGCGGAGGAGCCGGAGTTTCCGGCCCAAATGACGGAACTTTCCGAGCTGCGCCGCCTCAAGCGGGGTCGTCGGTTGCTCGAAATAGCCGCAGGAATACACCATCTCCGGGTCGAGCCAGAGCCGGTAAAAGTCGTTCGACACGTCGTAGTGGAAGGACACGACCTCGCGGTCGCGCTCGGGCGAATGTTGCACGCCAGCCCAGCCGCCCGCGGCCTCGAGCGCCTCGCGCGGCAGCGACGGCAGCCGGTGCAACCGGTAGAAGTCGCCCAGCGACTCGAGCCAGCCGACCGGCCGGTGCTCGAGCGCGATCGCCAGCTCGACCGCCTGCTCGAGGTCGCCCTCGACCTCGAAATCGCCGCGGACATAAGCCTCGCCGAGCCCCTTCGCCGTGCCGTCGTGGAGCATCGCGCGCAGGGCGCCGGGGTGTTTCAGGACCACGGTGGCCGGCCGCGGCCGGTCGTCGGGCCACGATGTGCCGTCCCAAAGCCGGATGGATGTATTCTGCAGCGGCGCCCGGGCAAACAGCTTGTCCAGGAACGCCACGGTCGCCTCCGTCGCCGAATCAAGCGTGAGCGTCATGGGGAAGTCCTCCTGGTTGGCCCTGCCATTATACGCCCGCGGCCCCGCGCGGACCAACCTCATTTCGGCCCGCGCGCGTCAGTGTTCCTGGAGGCGGGGTGCCCCCACCCCGCAAAAACCCGACACACCCCGCCCTATCGGGCACCCCTCTTGCCAGAGGGGACTGTTGCCGGCACTGGTCTGGCTCCCCTCGACCCAGAGGGGTGGCGCCGGCCTCGCCAAAGTCTGACGCAGGCGGGCGAAGCGACGGGGTGTGTCGCTTCCTGGTGCCAGGCTCAGCAGGCGAGGCGGGATCAGCGATCCCGCCCCACCTGTTTCCGCTCGCGTGCCGCGCGGCAACCGACGAGAAACCGCGTTCCGGCATGCAGCGCGTCGTCGGCCCGCTCCGCACCATCCTCCGCCATCGCGAATTCGTCGCGGTGCTCTGCGCCAACATCGTCCACGGCCTCGGTTCGTCGTTCGTGTCGCCGTTCCTGTCGATGTTCGGCACGATCGAAGTCGGCATGAACCCGGCGGCGTTCGGCGTGTTCATGACCGTGACGTCCGTCAGCAGCATCCTGATCGCCACGTGGCTGTCGCACCGTTCCGACACGCACCACTCGCGCCGTTTCATGCTGCTGCTCGGCTCGGCCGCCGGTGTCGTGGGGTACGCCGGCTATGCCTTCGTGCGCGACCCGTGGGCGCTGATCGTCATCGGCTCGCTCGCGCTCGGCCTGGCCTCGATCACGTTCGCCCAGCTGTTCGCCCACGCGCGGGAGGCGCTCGGGCGGTCCGCGGTGCCGCCCGCGGAGGTGCCGCTGTACATGAACCTCTTCCGGATGTTCTTCGCGCTGGCGTGGACGGTCGGGCCCGCGCTGGCGGCGGCGGTGCTGCACCTGTACTCGTACCGCGGGCTGTTCGTGGCGGCGGCCGCGCTCCAGCTGCTGCTGCTGGTCATCGTCGCCGCCTTCGTCCCCGCCGCGCCGCGCAACGCCCAGTCGCCGGCGCAGCCGCCCGTGTCGATCGAGCAGCTGCTGCGGCTCCCCGGCCTGTTCCCGTGGTTCGCCGCGTTCGTCCTCGTGTTCATCGCCGGCACGATGTCGATGATGAACATGTCGCTGCTCGTGCTGCGCGTCCTCGGCGGCACGGAGACGCAGGTCGGCATCATCTTCAGCCTCGCCCCGTGCTTCGAGCTGCCGTGCATGATCTACGCCGGCATGCTCGCGACGAAGGTCGACCAGCCGCGGCTCATTCGCTTCGCGGTGCTGGTCTCGGTCGCCTACTACGCCGCCCTCACGCTCGTGCGCGTGCCCTGGCAGATCTACCCGCTGCAGTTCCTGAGCGCCGCGTTCGTGTCGGTGACCACGGGGGTGGCGATCACCTTCTTCCAGGACAAGCTGCCGCGCCAGCCCGGCGCCGCCACGAACGTCTACGTCAACGCCATGCGCGTCGGCAACACGGCCGGCTACCTGCTCTTCGGCGCCATCGCCGCCGGCTTCGGTTTTCGCGCCGTGTACCTCACGTGCGCGCTGCTCAGCATCGCCGCCCTCGGCCTGATGCTGCGGGCGGGTCGGGCGCGGGTTGCGGCGGCGCCTTGAATACCCGCCTCCGGCTGGTCGCGGCTGGCCGGGAGGCCAGCCCTCCACTTCTGTCTTGGCCTTGCTGGAGGGTCGGCCTCCCGGCCGACCGTCGTTCGTCTTTCATACAGCTTCCGCAACCCCTCGCCTCAATCCGGCTGGTCAGGAGACCAGCCCTCCACTTCTGTCTTGGCCTTGCTGGAGGGTCGGCCTCCCGGCCGACCGCTCCTTCACTCCCGCTCCCACGCGTCGCCCTTGGGGCAAAACACCACGAGCAGCACGTTGATCGCCGCCAGCACGGCGAGACCGGACCAGCCGTTGCGCGCCGAGTGCAGCAGATGCCCCACCGGCGGCTCGCCGCCTCCGGCCGCGAGCAACAGCACCGCGATGGCCGCCGCCTTGCCCGCCACCCAGGCGAGCGGCGCCGCCACCCACAGCCGCGGCCAGCGGCCCGCGAGCACCGCCGCGGCGACCACGAAGCCCGTCACCTCGAGCGCCATCGAGCCGGTCGCGTCCAGCATCGGCAGGCCGGTCAGCGCCAGGTTCAGCAGCGGCGTGACCAGCCCGACCGCGAGGCCGAGCAGCGCACCGTGGAAATACACCGCCAGGAAGGTCATCCAGAACACCGGCAGCAGGTACACGCCGAGCGGACGCGGGCCGGACCACGGGACGAGGTGGACGAGAAACGGCACCAGGCCGGCCGCGACGAGCAGGACGGTGGTCTCGCGCCAGGAGGCGCGCGGCAGCGCAAGGATCAGGCGGGCGGATTTGTTCATGGCCGGAACTGTAGGGCGTGATCGCTGATCCCGCCAACAGGATAAAGCGATGCCCTGCGCCATGGTTTGCCGTTGGAGGGCTGGTCTCCTGGCCAGCCGGAACAGGGCACGGGGGGAAGGCGGGAGGGGAATGACAGACGAACGAAGGTCGGCCGGGAGGCCGACCCTCCAGCAATGCAGAGATTCGGCGTGGAGGGCTGGTCTCCTGGCCAGCCGGAACAAGGCACAACCCGGTTGCGCCGCGGCTTTGGCGAAGGCGGGCTCGCCGTGCAGCTCAGTCGGCAGTCATGGACCACCGCTACCGAAGCATGTGTCCGCTCCCTCCATGCTTGCCTACCGGCCGCGGCTGCGCAGGAATGGCGCCATGAGAGTGTTGCCCGACTCCCCGCGACGGCGCCGCCAGGCCATCCCCCGCTCGGCCGCCGGCGTGGGCCTGGTCGAGCTGATGGTGGTGGTGACGATCATCAGCATGCTGATGGCCGTGGCGGTGCCTTCCTACCAGCGCGTGCAGAAACGCGCGCGCGCCGGCGCCATCGTGAACGACTTCCGGGTCTTCTCCACCGTCTTCCTCGCCTACGCGCACGAGAACGGCGCGTGGCCGGCCGAAGCCGCGCCCGGCGTCGTGCCCACCGGCGTCACCAACCAGGACCTCAAGATCGACCGCTGGACCGCGCCGACGCCGATCGGCGGGCACTTTGACTGGGAAAACATGCAGGTCCACCCCGGCGGCACCAGCCCGGGTGGCACGTGGCGCGCCGCGATCGCGATCACGGACACCCCCGATGCGCCGCTCCTCATCGACCTCGACCTGTTCCAGCAGATGGACCAGGCGATCGACGACGGCAACCTCAGCACCGGCAGCTTCCGCCTCGGCGACGGCAACTGCCCGATCTACATCCTCGAGCCCTGATGGCGGCGTCGACCTACAGCGTCACCCTGCATCACCTTTCGCCGGATGCCACGGCCGCCGGCCTCGCCTTTCCCGATGAGCAGTTGCAGGCGGTCGCCACCAACCAGCTCCGCGACCTGCTGCAGGCCCTCGCCGTCGTCGCGTCGCGCCTGACCATCTACGAGCCGTCGACGCCGGAGATCCGGGTCAAGACCGAGCGGGAGATCTTCGTCATTCGCACGCGCTACCGCCGGCTGTGCTTCGTCGGCTGGGAAACCATCCTGCGCGGCGAGGAGCATTCGGTGGCGTTCATCATGGCGACGATCACGGGCACGCTCGAGGCCGCCAAGGTCACGCCGAAGGTCATCGAGCGCTACGTGCCGACGCCGTCGACGCCCTCGGCCGCCGCGATGCCGGGCGGCATCCCGCGCTGGTTCAAGATCGCCGTGCTCTCGGTCCTCATCATCGGCTTCAACGGCTTCACCGCGTGGATGCTGCTGCGGCCGCCGCCCTCGGTCGTGCCGAAACACGAGCTGGTTTCCGAAAGCGAATCGCGCGCGCTGCTCCAGCGCCTGTCCGGCGAATTCGAGACCGGCGCCACCGAGGGTCAACGGCACCTGGTCATCATGCCCGACGGCGTGCTGCGCCTCGCCAAGTACGGGCCGCAGCGCTCCATCCGCGAGGAGCGCACGAAGAACGCGCGCGGCGCCATCCTGAACGGCCGCACGGTGCTCGTGCTGCCCGACGGCGTCCTCGAGGTCAAAGACAACGACACGGTCGTCCTGTACGGCACGACCTACCGCCGCCGCGGGACCTGAGGCGGGTGCGACCCGCATACGCACCTCGCGCCTTTATGGGAGGCGGGACGCCCTCGTCCCGCGGGTTGTCATCGACGCCTCGCCTCGCGGGGTGAGGGCACCCCGCCTCCCCAAGGCGTGTCGCGCCCGGTGGAGGGTCGGGCTCCCGACCGACCGCGAGTCGCCTTCTGCCGCAACGATTGCTCGACTGAACCCCGGCTGGTCAGGAGACCAGCCCTCCATCTCTCCTCCTGCCTTGGTGGAGGGTCGGCCTCCCGGCCGACCGCGTTTCGCCTTCTGCCGCAACGATTGCTCGCCTGAACCCCGGCTGGTCAGGAGACCAGCCCTCCATCCCTCCTCCTGCCTTGGTGGAGGGTCGGCCTCCTGGCGTTCGACTGCCTTGTGCCCTTCAGCGCTGGATCCGGGCCGAGCCGCCCTTGGCGAAAGCGCGGACCTGCTCCACCGAAGCCATCGTGGTGTCGCCGGGGAACGTCGTCAGCAGCGCGCCGTGCGCCCAGCCGAGGTTGACGGCCTCCTGCTCCGACTCACCGGCCAGCAGGCCGTAGAAGAAGCCCGCCGCATAGCCGTCGCCGCCGCCGACGCGGTCGACCACGTCGAGCTCGGCCGTTGGCGACACGTAGGTCTTGCCGTCGATCCAGGCGACCGCGCCCCACGAGTGGCGGTTGGTCGAGTGCACCTCGCGGAGCGTCGTGGCGACGATCTTGATGTGCGGGTGCTTCTTCGTGACGTTGCCCATCATGCTGAAGAAGGCGCTCGGGTCCAATTTCGACTTGGCGGCGACCTCCGGCCCGGGGATGCCGAGGCCGAGCTGCAGGTCCTCCTCGTTGCCGACGAGCACGTCGACGTTCTTCACGATGCGGTCGAGCACGGCGACGGCACGGTCGTGCCCGCCGACGATGTTCCAGAGCTTGGCGCGGTAGTTGAGGTCGAAGGAGGTCACGGCGCCCGCGGCCTTCGCCGCCTGCATCGCCTCGATGATGACCTCGGCGGTCGACGTCGACAGCGCGGCGAAGATGCCGCCGCTGTGGAACCAGCGCACGCCGCCCGCGAAGATCTCCTTCCAGTTGAAGTCGCCCGGCTTGAGCTGCGCCGCCGCCTCGTTGCAACGGTTGTAGAACACCACCGGCGCGCGCACGCCCTGGCCGCGGTCGCTGTAGACCGTCGCCATGTTCGGGCCGTGCACGCCGTCGTGCTTGAAATGCTTGTAGTACGGCGTCACGCCCATCGCGCGCACCCGCTCCGCGATCAGGTCGCCCACCGGGTAGTCGACCATCGCCGTGGCGACGCCCGTCTTGAGGCGGAAGCAATCGGCGAGGTTGGCCGCGACGTTGAACTCGCCGCCGCTGACGTGGATGTCGCAATGCGTCGCCTTGCGGAAGGGAATGATGCCGGGATCGAGCCGGTGGACGAGGGCGCCGAGGGACAGGAAATCGAGGGCCCCGGCGGGGCGGAGGTTCAGGCCGTATTTCATGGGAAAGGGCCGCGATGCAACCACACCGGCGCGAATCCCGGCGAGACTTTTCAAACCCGCGTTTCACGGATGAACGAATTTGGGCGTGCCGACCCGTTTTCACCACGAATCACACGGACTGTAACGGATTCGAAGGCCGGGGAGACACCCGCCTTCGTCGCGGAGCGCGACTACGGCGCGGCAAGCGAATTGCACGAAGGGACACGAATCATCGACCCATCGCCTGCGCTGTTGGAGGGTCTGCCTCCCGGCCGACCACGCCTCGCCAACCCCGGCCGGTCAGTAGACCAGCCGTCCACCTTTCCGTGCATCCCTGGAGGGTCGGTCTCCCGGCCGACCACGCGCTAATCCCGGCTGGTCAGAAGACCAGCCCTCCACCTTTCTGTGCATCGCTGGAGGGTCGGCCTCCCGGCCGACCGCGCGCCAATCACGGCTGGTCAGGAGACCAGCCCTCCATTCGCTATCAAGTCTCAGGTTTCGGCTTTCAGCCTTTCCTTTTTGTCTTGGGTTCAACCGCCGCCTTGGGTGTCCTGCCTTCGGCTCATGAGTGACGAACCGCAAGCGCCGAAGCCTTCGCCTGGAAATCCGGCAACGCGCGGAGTTTCCGGGACGAACCCTGCGGCCGCAGCAGCGGGCGACAGGGCCCCGCCAGTCCCGCCGCCACCACCCCCGCCGGCCCAGCGTCCTCTTCCGTCCTCGGGCACGACCGTTCCGCCGGTGCCCCTCCCTCAGTCGCAGCGGCCGCTTCCCTCTTCTGGCACCACCGTTCCGCCGGTGCCCCCACCAGCCCAGCGGCCACTGCCTTCCTCCGGCACCACCGTGCCGCCGATTCCTTCGCCCGGAAATCCGGCGGAGCACGGAGTTTCCGGGACGAACCCTGCGACCGCAGCAGCGGGCGACAGGGCCGGCGGTTCGCCCCCTCCGTCCGGCACACCGCTTGTCGCGCCGCGGAAGGCGACGATCGATGTCATCATGCCGGCGCCGAAAGCCACGGCGATCACGCCGGAGCTCGTCAAGAACGTCGGCTGCCTGGTGAAGATGGTCTTCGGGTTCATCATTCTTCTCATCATGGGTTATTTCGCGCTCGTCGCGCTGAACCCCAAGGCGCGCCAGTGGGCCACGAGCAAGAAGGGCCCGACGCCGTTCAAGGCCGTCAACCAGATCCTCGCGATCCCGGCCATGAGCATCGGCAAGACCAACGACGTCGTCGCAGCCAGCAACGCCAACGTGAAGTTGCTCGATGGCGTCATCGCCGACGAGGAGGGCAAGAAGAAGAAATCGGGTGGCGCCACCGGCGGGACGGTGGCCGACCCCTTCGCCTCGGCGACGGACGCCGCGAAGAAGGCGCTGGGCGCCGCCGGCGCCGGCGGCACTGCGACCGCCGGTGCGGCGAAGTCAGGCGACGAGGCCAGCAAGGGTGTGTCGCCCGACGCCCTGATCGCCATGCAGGAAAAGCTCGCCAGCCTGCCCGACGGCCAGACCGCGCCGGAGCCGGTCAAGGACACGGCCCAAGTCGTGAAGGAAGCCGCCAATCCTTATTCGTTCGCGAAGCCCGAGGAAAAGAAGGATGTCGCACCCACCGCGTCCGTGGCTCCGCCGGACGTGAAGCTGCCGGGTGGAATTGTCGTCGCCAGCGCCTCGCCGGCCGGCGCGCCGCCCGCCACGCCGCCATTCCTCTATTGGGTCGTGAACCTGAACATCAGCGGCGTCTTCCAGAGCAGCCCGCACCGCATCCTGCTCAACAACCGGACCATCACGGAGGGCCAGGAGGTCAACGCCGCGCTCGGGATCGTCTTCGATCACCTCGACCTCGACCAGAAGCTCATTGTCTTCAAGGACAAGACCGGCGCCCTGGTGACGCGCAGCTACTGATCCGGCTGGCCTGGAGACCAGCCCTCCAGGACCGATCGCCTGCACCGCTGGAGGGTCGGACTCCCGGCCGACCGCGCGCCAATCCCGGCTGGTCAGGAGACCAGCCCTCCACTTCCCAATGCATCCCTGGAGGGTCGGCCTCCCGGCCGACCGCATCATTAGTGTTAACCGCGAAGGACACGAAGGAACGCGAAATGGGCCCAGACAACTTCACCACCGATTTCACGGATCACACGGATGGAGTTGGCCCTACCGGCCATCGTCTACCGCCCACCGTCCACCGCTCCCGCCTTGCCGCGCCGTAGCTCACCGAGTGTAGGCGGGTCCAAGCTCAATAGCTCTTGTCGGCTGAATGCCCGGCCCTACGCTTGCAGGTGATTCTCCCCTTTTCGTGTTTTTTGTGACTTTTCGTGGCCAAAACCTTCCCGTGTTCCGCGCGCCCATGCGGCTGAGGCCCGCTCGCGCACCTGCCCTGAGCAAGCGAAGCGCGTCGAATGGGTTTACGCTCGTCGAAGTCATGATGGCCGCACTGATCCTCGTCGTCGGTTTCATCGGCATGATCGAGGCCGTCACCCTCGCCTCCGGCATGATGGACCACGCCCGCCGGCAGACGTTGGCGAATCAGATCCTCAACCACGAGATCGAAGCACTGCGCCTGCAAAGCTGGACCAATATCGCCGCCTTGCCCACCAGCTCGACGTCGCTCGGCGCCACTTATGCCAGCGGCACGACATATTATGTGGGCGACACCTGTACCTATAATGGTGCGTGGTACCGCTGCATTCAACAAGGTGCAGGGCAGACGCCCGCGGCGGGCTCCGCGTATTGGGTGGTTGATACACCGCCGTACTCGAATGCCTTCACGACGTCTACCAGTGGCATAGCTCTCGGCGCCACCTACACGCTGACGCGTACTGTCGCGAACCTGACCACCGACGGTGCGGGCAATACGAACATGCGCGAGATTACCTTCACCGTCCAATGGGTGGTGGCCACCAGCCGGCGCGATTCGTCCAACAATCCGCTCACCTTCACCTATCGACGGGTGAACACCGCCTACTTCGGCAAGTACGGCCTCAATCTCACTTACCAGCGCTCTTGAGGACCAACCCCAGCTGCAGGAGCGGCTTCAAGCCGCGAGAACCTGGCCGCGTAAGCTCCGTGGTCGCCCTCCGCTCCGGGCTCCGTGCTGGCTCCGCCGCCTTCACTCTCGTTGAGATCCTCATTGGCTCGAGCCTCGCGTTGATGGTCATGACCGCGGTGCTTACCACCTACGTGACCATCGGGAGGAACTTCACCCGTTCGCTCGGGGTCAGCTCCGCCAACCAGCCAACCCTCGCCAGCCAAGCCCGGCGCACGCTGACATACTTCACTCAGGATGTCCGAATGGCCAGCGGCATAGCTTCGAGCACGACGCCAAGCTCAATTACGGTCACCTTGAGCCAGCCCACTGGAACCGGATCAAAAACTGTCAGCTATTATCTCAACACAACCACTTCACCCGCGTCCGTAACCCTTAGCGGATACAGCGTGACCGTCCCCGCCCAATCCTTGGTCCGAGTAGACGGTGCCACAGGAACAATGCAGCGTCTGCAATCGAGCCTGTATCTTGGCGTCGGAGCCACCAACGCCATCAGCTATTACGACAGTTCGGGAAATCCCTACACGAGCTACACCAACTACCTTTCAGGCATCAAACAGATCTCGCTCAGTTTCAGTTCGCAGGCTGGCAACAGTAGCAATGGAACGTTGACCCAGGTATACTACACGGATTCCGCCCGTGTCCTCCTGCGCAATCAGGGATTTCTGCAGTGAGTTCCTTCGGTAACGACATCCCTTCATCGCGCTGCCACCAGCGCCGGCGCGGCTCACTCATCCTTCTCGTGATGTGCTTGCTGGCCGTTCTCGGTATCGCTCTCGCCAGCTATCTCGCCGTCGCCAACAACTCGATGAAACTCGGCCAGCGCAATTATGCGATGACCCTTAGCCGGCACCTCGCCGAAATCGGGCTCGAGGAAGCCTTGCGCGCCTTCAACAACAATAATTTCTCCACCTGGACCGCGAACAGCACAACCGCGACTTGGTCGGACAACGGCACTGGAGGCAAGAAATGCACCATCACCCCCCCAAGCACGAAGTACGGTACCACCGGTGTCACGGGCACCGTCAAGATCCGGTTCGATAATTACAATGTCACGCAATTGAACTCGAGCTGGAGTTCGTCCGCCAACTATTTGCCTGGCAACCTGGTTGGCTACACCGATGGCACTTGGTATCGTTGCATTTCCTCCCATTCGAACAAGGCACCATCAGCCACGAACTCTAATAGCAGCTATTGGATTCAAGAGGAGAGTCCGATCAGTTCGGCTTCGACGTGGATTTCGGGTACGGCGTATGTCCTTGGCAATATGGTTCTGCGGAACGGCAACTGGTATCGCTGCAAAACTGTGCACACAAGCAGCTCGGCGAGTGCGCCGCCGAACACAACCTACTGGATTTACGTCTCGGCCATAACGGCCGATGCAGACCTGCGATATACGACTGAGTCAACTGTCCGGTATTATCTCCCGACCTATGGAAACGATGCGTGGTATCGCTGGAATACTTCAACAAGCGGGTGGGATGTCATCACAACCACCGGCACATGGCAGTGGTATCTCACCTGGCACTGGTCCTCGACTACGACTTACGGGGTCGGCGATTTCGTTAATGTGAACAACGTCTGGTATCGGTCAAAGGCGGCGGGAAACCTCAATCACGTTCCGCCCAACGCAACGTATTGGGATACGTCTGCCTCCCTTGCTACGACGGCTGCCGCCTCTTGGGCATGGAGCTCGAGCACCACATACAATTTGGGAGACGTGGTTTATTATAGCAGCCAATGGTACCGCAGTCTGTCCGCTGCGAATACCAACAACACTCCTTCGGGAACTTCAACGTATTGGTCGACATCGCCGGTGTTGTCTCCGAACTGGGACTCGGGACGCCAATACAGCGCCAACGATGTCGTATACTACAATGGCGTATGGTACTGGAGTCGGACGGGAACGAACAATATCGGCCAGAACCCGGCCACGACCAGCGGCTATTGGTACAGTACGGCCAACGCTTCCACACAATGGAACGCTGCGACCTCCTACTCGGTTGGAAATTATCGCAGCTACGGGGGAGTTTGGTACAAATGCCTCGCCGCTGGGTCGAGCAAGACCCCGAACAACTCCAGCAATTGGACGAACAACTGGTCGCAGGGTTCGGGCGTGTCGACTGGCGCGCCCGTGATTTATGCGGAAGGTCAAGCCACCCTGCCCGACGGCACGTCGACGATCAAGACCCAGCTGCGGGCCACAGTCGGCCCGTCGTCTCTCTTCCCGAATGCAATCGCCGGCATTTCGAACGTGACCATCAATGGCGCCGGGACCGTCGACAGCTACGATTCGATCACCGATCCCACCGCCAGTACCCCAGGCTACGCCGCCGTGATTGCCGGTGGCAGCACGAGCGGTACCGCCGTCACGGTTACCGGGACCACGGTCAATGGCTACGTTTCCGCCCCCGGGAGCCCAACCTCGCCATATGCACCGCTCTGGAGCTATGGTGGCTCGGCCGTGTTGCGTGGCACTTCGTCTGGCACAGGAATCGATCTGACCCGTGTCAGCCGCAGCCCAAGTATCCCGCAATTTGATATCCGAACCGTGTCCGGCGGAACCGCGCTCGCCGCGTCGACCGGCTGGGCGGTTGGCGGGCTGACCCTAGGCACCGCCGGCGCCACCACGCCGACCTACTATACTTATTCCGGCAACCTGAACATGAACGACAACAGTCGGGAAATCCTCAAGATCGTTGGGCCGGTCGTATTGGATGTTCAAGGCAACCTTCACATTCAGAGTTACGCGGCGAACAGGATCACGATCGCTGAAACCGGTTCACTCGAACTGCACGTCAGCGGGCGCTTGATTTTGGACAGTGATGGCGGCGGCATCGACAACCAGACCAAGGATCCGAAGAAATGCGTGCTGCTTTGCACCTCGACCTCCACCCTGCAAAACCTCTCTTACGGTCCGTCCTCCCAACCTTTCTATGGCGTGATCTACATGCCCAACGGTACGCTGACCGTTGACTCCGGGGTTTATATCTTCGGCGCGGTTTCGGCAAAAAACGTCACCTTCACCAGCGAAGCCAATCTTCACTACGACACTTCGCTCCGCTATGCCGTGATTCCCGGCGTCGACCAGCCGTGGGCGATCAGCGAGTGGCGCGAGATCACCGACTCGAGCGAGCTGGCAAACATGCCCTGAGCGCCCGGGTTGGTCATGACGGAATTCGGCGATCCCGCCCTGCAGGATTCGGGTTCCTTCGGGGCATTCGCCGGCCGCGCCGCAGTCGCGCTCCGCGACGATGGCGGGTGTCCCCTGGCTCGGTGCCTTGGATCCGCGTGATCCGTGAAATCCGTGGTCATATCGCCTCAGTCTCCTTCGTGTCCTTCGTGGGTAAGAACTGTGCGATGCGGTCGGCCGGGAGGCCGACCCTCCAGGAATTGGTAGTCCGTGTGATCCGTGAAATCTGTGGTCAAATAGCCTTGGACTCCTTCGCGTTCTTCGTGTCCTTCGCGGTTAAGATCGTTCTTGGGCGTCGGCGGTCATAGGCCGCCGCTACGATGCGGTCGGTCGGGAGTCCGACCCTCCAAGGATTGGTCATCCGTGCCCTCCGTGAAATCTGTGGTCAAATAGCCTTGGACTCCTTCGCGTTCTTCGTGGTTGAGATTTCCCCCAGCCATCGGTCAGCGGTCACAGGCCGCCGCTACGATCGCGGTCGGCCGGGAGTCCGACCCTCCAGCCCGTGGCCATCCGTGTCTTCCGTGTCATCCGCGGTTCAAAGGAAATTCGCGGCGCGGCCGGCCGGGAGGCCGGCCCTCCCTCCATGCGCGGTTGCGCGGGTCTCGCCTCCGCCGCCGGGGCGCCGCCGCGGGAAATTCACCTCCGCCAACGGGTTGACGCCGGCCCTTCGGCCTGAATAGTTACCCCTAGTGTCCCGTTCTCCCCTAGTGTCATCCGGTCGCCCCGCCCCCGTCGCCGGCCGGTATGGGTGCGCCCCCGTGTCGGGCGGCCGCCCGCCTGCCTTGGGAACACCGCCGTCGTGAAGATGCCCGGCTTCAACCGCCTGTCGAAACGCGGGCTGCTCATCGAGCTCAACCCCTACCAGGTCCTCGTGGCGGGCATCACGCGGCTCGACGAGACGCCGCTGGTCATCGATTGCGCCGCCGAGTTCGACCGCTACGACGACGACGGCCTGCAACAGTGGCTGACGGCCAATTTCGAGAAGCAAACCGCCTGGCTGCCCGTCGTCGCGGGCTTCGTCCCGCCCGACGCCCTGCTGCAGCGCGAGAGCATCGTGTCGCGGCGGCTCGTCGAGCCCGATTACCTGCAGAACCTGGTCAAGGACCAGTACAAGATCGACCACCCGGAGAGCTGGAAGCTCGCCACGCTCAGCCAGCTCGAGGGCCTGCCACTCGCCGCCGAGGGCACGCAGCGCCCCGCGCTCATCGCCGGCGTCTCGCACAGCGACATCCACGATGTCCAGCAGCGGCTCCTCGACCACCGCATGCTGCCCTACCGCCTCGAGCTCGGCACGCTGCCCCTGCTCGGCGTCATCTTCGACCACAAGAACCGCCGCAACGACAAGCGCGCCGTCGTCGTGGTCAACATCGAGCAGGAGCACACCGTCGCCTACATCCTCGGCAAGGAAGGCGTGCATACCTCCGGCGCCGTCCGCCATGGCTTCGCCTCGATCGTGCAGGCCGCGCGCAAGGAGTTCGGCCTCACCGACGCCGCGGCCGTCCGGGACCGCCTGCACCTCGCCGACGAGGAACTGCTGCTCCGCGCCACCAAGTTCGTCCGCGCCATCGGCCGCGACCTCAAGCCGCTGGTCGACTCCTACGAGATGACCACGGGCCAGCCGGTCGGCGAGATCTACTGCGCCTACCTGCCGCCGCCGCTGGCCTGGATCACCGAGCCGCTCGCGCAGGTGGTCGGCCGCACGCCGTTCGTCATCGATTGCGCGGAATGGATGCCCGGCGTCAACCTCCAGGCCGCCGAGGGCGTGGCCCCGTTCGGCCCGCACTGGCTGGGCGCGCTCAGCCTCATCGCCGACCTGCCCGGCCCCAAGATCGAGCCGGCCCCGAAGCCCGACGACGTGCACCAGGGGCCGTGGCACATCGACTGCCGGCTCTCCGCCCAGCTCCCGAGCGGCGACCTCATCCGCCGCAAGTTCATCGGCAACGTGGTCGCGGCCTCGATCGCCGCCTGCGTGCTGATCCTCGCCTTCTGGCAGCTCTACGTCAGCGGCTCGCTCCGCAGCGAGATCCAGTACTGGCAGGACCAGGTGGCGACCCACAAGCGGCAGTTCGCCGAGCTCAACCTGGCCACGAAGACCCTCGACGCCAAGGTGGCGCGGCTCGACGCCGCCTACGACCTCATGGGGGCGCCGTACCACGTGTCGGACCTGCTCCTGAACTTCGGCCGCACGCGCTTGCCCAAGATGAGCATCCTCAGCATCAACGGCTTTGCCGGCGGCGTGGTGGTCCGCGGCACGCTGCAGGAACCGTCCGAGCAGGCGGCGCAAACCCTGAAGCACTACGTCGAGGACCTGCGCAAGGACCCGGCCATCGGCCCGCTCTTCTCGGCCATCGTGCTCACCTCGCTCGAGCGCGCCGAGGGTGCCGACACGCTCACGTTCGAGATCGCCTGCAAGCTGAAGGGAGCCCCGGCGACATGAAGAACTTCTTCAGCCAGGTCTTCGACTTCAGCCGGCGCAATCCCGTCCTGGTGATCAGCCTCGCCATCATCCTCGTGATGGGCGGCGTGTCGTATTATCTCTGGACCCGCCAGCGCGAGCTCACCGCCCAGCACGACGAGGTGAAGCGCAGCGGCGAGGACATGCTGCAGTCGCTCACCAGCCATGCGCGGATCACGGCCGAGATCAACTCGGTCAGCCAGGCGCTGGCCTTCATCGACAAGAACCTCGTCAACGAGGGCGACCTCGCGGAGAACCTCGGGTATTTCTACCAGATCGAGAACAACGCCCACATCCGCTTCACCGGCCTCAGCCAGCTCAGCTCGCAGCCCGGGCCCGCCGACGCGCCCTACAAGACCGTGCCGTTCTCGCTGCGCGCCACCGGCACGTACCGCCAGATCATCCGGCTGCTGCACGAGCTCGAGACCGGCCCGCGCCTGCTCCGCGTGAAAACCTTCAGCATCACCGGCTCGGACACCGCGGAGGACGTGGTGACCATGGACCTCAACGTCGAACTCCTCGCGAAGCCATGAAGCCTGCCCTGCGCCAGTCGAACGGGCCCGCCCGCCAGTTCCGCCGCCTTGCCGTCGCCGGCCTGCTCGCGCTGCTCGCGGCGGGGCCGGCCGTTGCCGCCACGGCCGCTGCGGCCGCCGAGCCGGCGAAGAACGAGTCGGCCACCGCGATCGCGCTGCGGAAGATCGCGGACCGCTACGCCCTCACCAAGTCGCGCATCGCCTCGCTGCTCGACCAGCGGCTGCATCCGGCACCGCTGCCGGCCAAGCTGCCGAATCCCTTCTACCGCGTGCCCGAGACCCCGGTCGCGCAGACTCCCGACTCGACGCCCGACACCGCCTCGTTGCCCGCCGCGCCCGACCTCACCGATGCCGACGTCCTCGCGAAGTTCGCCGCCAGCGTAAAGATCAGCGGCTATCTCGAGATCGGCGGCACCCCGCGCCTCACGATCAATTCCACCCTGTGCCGGACCGGCGATGTCATTCCCTACGGCCCGCGCGATCGCCAGGTGTACATCCAGGTCCAGAAGATCACGCCGGACGAGGTCACGCTGAAGCTCAACGACGCCACGCAGGCCGTCCGTTTGCGCAAGTAGTTTTCCCCGCTGGAGGGTCGGTCTCCCGGCCGACCGTGTGTCAACCCCGGCTGGTCAGGAGACCAGCCCTCCAATATTGGGCATTATCCGCCGTTTTCGGCGCGAACGCTTCGCATAATCGATTGCTGGAGGGTCGGTCTCCCGGCCGACCGCGTGTCAACCCCGGCTGGCCGGGAGGCCAGCCCTCCAACTTGTGAACGCAATGGCCCATGCCTCCACCCCGCGGCGACGACATCCAGTTCACCCACCTTTGATCGAGGCTGGTAACATCTCCATCATTGTCTTCCTCACGGTTTGCACCAAAGGCCGGCGCCCTTTGCTCGCTACTCGCGTCGCCCACGAGGCTGCACGCACGGCCTGGCTGGAAGCCGACCACTGGCTGGTCGGGCGCTATGTGGTTATGCCGGACCACCTGCATCTTTTTTGTGCTCCCAATACATTGCCGATCAGGTCCCTCGCCCAGTGGGTTCGCTACTGGAAGGCCTCGATTTGCAGGCGTCTGCTAGCCGCAGAAGGCACATTCTGGCAGTCGGATTTTTGGGATACGCAACTCCGACGGCATGAGAGCTACGCGAACAAGTGGGAATATGTCCGACACAACCCGGTCAGGGCAGGTCTGGCTTTGGAACCCGACGACTGGCCTTTTCAAGGCGAGTTGAATCATCTCCGCTGGCACGATTAGGCCAGCTGGAGGGTCGGTCTCCTGGCCGACCGTATTTCCAACCCCGGCTGGCCGGGAGGCCAGCCCTCCATGCAATTCGCGTCCCTTGGAGGGTCGGTCTCCTGGCCGACCGCATGTCAACCCCGGCTGGCCGGGAGGCCAGCCCTCCAATATTGCGTTTGCCCGGCTGGAGGGTCGGTCTCCTGGCCGACCGTGAATCGCAACCCCGGCTGGCCGGGAGGCCAGCCCTCCACCTACCCAATCTCCCGGCGCAATTGCGCGAGAAACATCCGCAGGAACTCCGTGCGCTCGCGCGCCTCGCGCCGACCGCTCGCGGTCTGCATCAGCTCCTCGAGCCGCAGCAGCTTCGTGTGGAAATGATCCACGGCCGCGGCGCGGTCGTCGGGCGGGCGGCGGTCGCAAAAAGGGTCTTCCGTCGCGTACAGCGGCCGGCCGCTTTCGCCCGACAACATCAGGCAACGCGCCAGGCCGACGGCCCCGAGCGCGTCGAGGCGGTCGGCATCCTGCACGACCTTCGCCTCGAGCGTGCGCGGCGGCACGCCGGCGCTGAAGCTGTGCGCCTCGATGGCGTGGGCGACGTCGGGCAGCAGGGCCTCCGGCCAGCCCCAGGCGCGCAGCCACGCGACCGCCTGCGCCGCCGCGAGGCGCGAAGCCGCGGTCCGCTCCGGCGAATCCTTCGGCACCGCCACGCAATCGTGCAGCCAGGCGGCCGGCAGCACGACCTCGAGCCGCGCGCCCTCCGCGGCGGCGAGCCGCCGGGCATTCGCCACGACGCGCCGCACGTGTTCGAGGTCGTGGGCCGCGTCGCCGCCGGCTTTCGCCAGTGCGGCCACGCAAAGGTCTTCGAGTTCGGCTAGGCGGTCGGGCATGCCGGCGAGAAAAGGAAGGCGGCGGCGGTGCGTCAATGGTCCGGCGGTAGCGGCGGTCTGTGACCGTCGTGTTTCCCGGGCGGCGGTGATTTCCACCAGTTTCCTTGGAGGGCTGGTCTCCTGGCCAGCCGGTTTGGCCCCGCGCGGTCGGCCGGGACGCCGACCCTCCAGGAATGCGCCGTTGATCACGGGCGACGGTCACAGACCGCCGCGACATTTCCCGCTCGCCGTCCGGCGCCGGCCCGGCCACATCTCGCGCTTCATGTCCGCCGTCGACCCGACTCCCGCTGCCGCCCCGTGGCGCGCCGGCGTGCACGCCGCGCGGCAGCTCGTCGGGCCGGGGCTCGCCTTGCAGGCCGTCGCGGTCGGGCTGGTGCTGGCGTATTATTTCGTGCCGGCCGCGCAGCCGTGGTTCGCGCAATTGATGGCCTGGCGGAATGCCGGCGGCTTCGCCTTTTCGGCGCTGGCGAGCGCGTTGTGCGGTGGCTTGCTGCCGTTCCTCTACCTGCGCGCGCTGCCCGGCACACGGGCGGCGAATCCCTGGCCGCACCTTCTCTTCTTTGTCGCCTTCTGGGCGTGGAAGGGCGCCGAGGTGGACCTCCAGTATCGCACGTGGGCCCTCGTCTTCGGGCGCATGCCGTCTTTTGCCACCGTTGCGCCGAAGGTGCTGTGCGACCAGTTCCTCTACAACCCGCTCTGGGCCGCCCCGAGCGCGAACCTCTGTTTCGCGTGGAAGGACGCGGGCTTTCGCTGGGCGCCCGTCCTCGCCGACGTGCGCCGCGGGCGCTGGTACGCGCGCAGCGTCCTGCCGGTGCTGATCCCCACATGGGCGGTGTGGATCCCGGTCGTGTGCTGCGTGTATGCGCTGCCGCCCGCGCTGCAGGTGCCGCTCTTCAACATCGTGCTCTGCTTCTGGTCGCTGCTCTACGTGCACGTGGTGACGCGCGAGGTGGAACGCGAAACCACGCCGGCGATGCCGGCATAGGGTCCGATATGCATTTCTTGGAGAGTCGGCCTCCCGGCCGACCGTGCGGTTGGTCAGGAGACCAACCCTCCACCGGTTTTGCTACCGGCTCACAGCTTCAGCAGCCGCTTTACCTCCTGCGCGAGCTTCGGTCCCCGCGCGTTGGTCGAAACGACCATTCCGTCCTGGTCGAGCAGGAACATCGCCGGGATGGCCCGGATGCCGTATTTCTGGCCGAAGGGATTGGCCCAGTAGGTGCCGTCGTAGAACTGCGGCCAGGGCATGCCGTGAGCCTGCGTGAAGGCGAGCACCTGCTCCGCCGTCTTCTGGCGCTTCGCCGGTTTCGCCGGGTCGGGCGCCTGGTCGAAGGAGATGCCGACGATCTCGAAGCCGCGGTCGTGATACTGCCCGTAGGTGGCGACGACATTCGGGATCTCCTCGACGCACGGGCCGCACCACGTGGCCCAGAAGTCGACGAGCACGACCTTGCCGCGCAGCTTCGCGAGGTCGACCGGGCGGCCGTCGGCGGCGGTGAACTTCAGGTCGAGCGGCACCTTGATCAGCTCGGCGAGCTGCAGCTTCTGCGCGGCCAGCTCGCGCACCTTGTTATTCGGGTGCTGGGCGAAGGCGGGCCACTCGGCCTCCGCCGCCTTCAGGTCGACGGCCTCGGCGTAATAGAAGAGGTTGTTCACGAACTCCCCGGCCGACGGATCCTGCGGGTAGCGCGTGAGGAAACCCGCGACCTTCGCGTGCAGGGCCGGCAGATCGAACTGCCCCTTGTCGGCCGCCTCGAAGGCCGCGCTCATGGCGTCGTCGAGCTGCTGGCGCGCCTCCAGCTGCGCCTTGCCCTCGGGCGACTCCGCCGCGGCCTTGAGCTCCGCCAGCACCTTCGCGGCGTTCTTGTTGGTCGGGTCGAGCGCGAGGGACTTCTCGTAGGCCTGCCGCGCGGCGTCGGTGTCGCCGTTCTTCAACAGCGCCTCGCCATAGCTGTCGTAGACATTGCCGGAATGAGGGAACAGCTCGACGTTCCAACCGAGCACGGCGAGCGCGGCCGGCAGCTGGCCCACCTTGCCGAGATAGTGGTAGCCGAGCGCGTTCAACTGGCCCTCGCCTACGTAGAGCCCGGCGAACTTCGCGGCGCGGGCCTCGGCGAACTTCGCCTTCGCGGCGTCCAGGCCGGCGGTGTCGATCGTCTCGCGCAACAGGTCGGCAAGGGCGCGGTCCTGCAGGCCCGCGAGCTCGACCTCGAAGCGCAGCGTGGAGTTTGGCGGGATCGGGCCGCGCTGCTTGTCGCCGTAGGCGAGCTCCGGCGGAATGACGAAGGTCGCCTTGTCGCCGACGTGCAGCAGCGCGAAGCCCTCGTCCCAGCCCTTGATGACCTGCCCGCGGCCGAGCGTGAAGGCGAACGGCGCCTCACCCGCGGGCGAGCGGTCGAACTCCTTCCCGTCGGGGAGGAATCCCGCGTAGCGCGCGAGCACCACCTGGCCGGCCGCGGGCTGCGGTCCCGTGCCGTGCGTCGTGATCGCGTACTTCAGGCCCGAGGCCGTCGTCGTGAAGGCCGGCGCCGGGTCGGCGCGGAGCAGCCCGGCAAGAAGGAGTGATGCGCCCAGGCCGAAGGCCAGCGTGGAGTATTTCATGGCGGGAAAGTTGAAGGATGATGCGCCCGTCGGCAATGAGCCAAAGGGACATGCGACGCGAATTCAGGAGGGGCTTCATGTCCCGACTTATTGATTATTGCGAAACGAAGTGCGTGAATCTCGTCGCTGCGCGGAGAATTCCACCACACCCCGCCCTCGCGGGCACCCCTCTTTCTAGAGGGGAACTTCGCCAGCGTCGGATTGGCTCCCCTCTAGCAAGAGGGGTGGCGCGGAGCGACGGGGTGTGTCGGTCTGAGGCACCAGTATGGACAAGTCCGCCTGACGGGACAGTTACGCGCGGAAGCCTTGTAACCGCCTGCCACCGGCCCATGTTCCCGCAGGCCGGGTTTGAAATAAACCGCCTCACACCTACTCTCACCTCGATGCAATTTTCCCGCCTCCTGGCCGCCGCCCTCCTCCTGCCCGCCCTGGGGTGGTCAACCGGGCTCTCCGCCGCGGAGTCAAACGTCGGCCACAAGGGCGCGGTGACCGCGCAGCTGGTGACCGACGCCAAGGCCATCGAGGCGGGCAAACCGTTCACGGTCGCGCTCCGCCTCGAGCACGAACCGCACTGGCACAGCTACTGGCTCAACGCCGGCACGGGCTATCCGAGCTCGCTCACCTGGACGCTGCCGCCGGGCTTCAAGGCCGGCGACATCCAGTGGCCCACGCCGCATGTCGTCATCGACACGGCCGGCAAGGTCACGGGCAACGGCTACACCGGCGAAGTCTGGCTGCTGGTCGAAGTCACGCCGCCCGCCACGCTCGCGGCGGGCACGCCGGTCGCGCTCAAGGCCACGGCCGAATGGCTGATGTGCAAGGATGTCTGCATGCCCGGCGACGCAAAGCTCGCGCTCGACCTGCCCGTCGTGCCGCCTGGCGCCTCGCCCGAGGAAACCCTCGACACCCGCTGGGCGCGGTTGCTGACCCATGCGCGCCAGCAACTGCCGGTCGCCGCCACCGATTGGAATCTCTCGGCGGCACGCGATGACCGGAAGGTCACGCTGCGACTCACGCCAAAGGCCGGCAATGCCCTCCGTCCGACCGGGCTGCACTTCTTCTCCGCCGACGGCCTGGTTGACTACGCGAAGCCGCAGGTCGCGCGCGAGGAGAACGGCGCGTGGGTCCTCGAGGCGCCGCTCGACCCCGCGGCCGACAAGGCGACCCGGCGCCTCACCGGCGTGCTCGCGGCCGACAACGGCTGGCACACCGCCGCCGGCTACGGCGGCCTGACGATCGACGTGGCTTTTGAGAGCGGTCAGCCCACAGCCGGATCCCCCGGTTTTTCGTCTGCCCCGACCTCCGACCTCCCGCCTTCCACCTCCAACCTCCCCGCTCCCACCTCCAACCTCGCCGCTCCCACCTCCCTCCTCGCCACGCTTCTCCTCGCCTTCGTCGGCGGGCTGATCCTCAACCTGATGCCGTGCGTGTTCCCGGTGCTCGGGATCAAGATCCTCGGCTTCGTCAACCAATCCGGGAGCGATCGCGGCAAGATCGTCCGGCACGGGCTCGTGTTCAGCGCCGGCGTGCTGCTGTCGTTCTGGCTGCTGGCGGGCGCGCTGCTCGCCCTGCGCGCCGGCGGGGCGCAGCTCGGCTGGGGCTTCCAACTGCAATCGCCCGCCTTCGTCTTCGCGATGGCGGCGTTCCTCCTCATCTTTGCGCTGAACATGAGCGGGCTCTTCGAGGTCGGCCTCGCCGCGACCGGGGTCGGCGGCGAGCTGCAGATGAAGGAGGGCTTCGCCGGCTCCTTCTTCACCGGGGCGCTGGCGACCCTCGTGGCCACGCCTTGCAGCGCGCCCTTCCTCGCCCCGGCGCTGGGCGCCGCCCTGTCGCTGCCGCCCGTCGCGTCGTTCCTCGTGTTCACGGCGATCGCGCTCGGGCTCTCGCTGCCCTACCTGCTGCTGTCGATCTTCCCGCAGGCGGTGAATCTGCTGCCGCGGCCGGGCGCGTGGATGGAGACCTTCAAGCAACTGATGGCGTTCCCGCTTTACGCCACCGTCGGCTGGCTGGTGTGGGTGCTCGCGGGCCAGACCAAGGACGACGACAACGCGCTGCTCGTGATCCTGTTTGGCTTCGTGCTCGTCGCGATGGCCGCGTGGACCTACGGCCGCTTCGGCCAGGCCCACGGCCAACCCGCGCGGCAAGCCATCGGACGCATC
This sequence comes from Lacunisphaera sp., assembly GCA_035545835.1. GTDB lineage: Bacteria > Verrucomicrobiota > Verrucomicrobiia > Opitutales > Opitutaceae > Lacunisphaera. The sequence continues at coordinate 16,744 of DASZXO010000070.1, read as the reverse complement.
GCCGCCGCCGTGTTGCTCGCCGCCGGGCTCTGGGTCGGCTGGCCGAAGACGGCGACCGCCGCGCCGGCCGGCAGCTACCAGGTCACGTGGGAAAAATGGAGCCCCGACGCCATCAAGGCTGCGCAGGCGACCGGCAAGTATGTGTACGTCGATTTCACCGCGCGCTGGTGCGCCACCTGCCAGACGAACAAGGCGACGGTCTTCCACGACGATGCCGTCCTCGCCGAGTTGAAGAAGAAGGATGTCGTCCTGTTGCGCGGCGATTGGACCAATCGCGACCCGGCCATCACGGCCGAGCTGGCCCGCTGGAACCGATCCGCCGTGCCGTTCAACCTGATCTATGCTCCGGGCAAGCCCGACCCGGTCGTGCTGCCCGAACTGCTGACGCCCGATCGTGTGCTCGCGGCCTTCGCCGCGGCGGCGCAGTAACCGGAGCCGGCACGGGGCGATCGCCTCGGGCCGGCCTTCAACCGACGCCGTACGGCGGGAAGATCTGCTCCGCCGTCTTCTTCAGGTCCTCGAAGAAGTTCCGCACGATCAGCTGGACGGCGTCGACGCCCTCCATCGGCAGGTTCGGCCCGAAATGGTGGGAGTTGAAGAGACGGCAATAGGCGACCTGGCCGCGCGCATCCAGGATGTAGACTTGGATTGCCCCGACCTTGCCGTCATGGCCCCAGATCTCCGCGATCCAGACGTAATCCGCCGCCGGAGGGTTCGCCTTCACCCAGTCGGTGTAGACGGTCGCGCGGGTCCACAGGTAGCGCAGCTGGTTGTGGCCGAACTCGGTCGGCGGGACGACGGGGGCGCCGTCCCTCGGCACGGTCAGTTCGGCGGGGCTCCGGTCCGAGACCTCACGGGCCAGCGTCACCGCCGTCATCCGGCGCCAGACCGCGCGACTCTCGTCGATGCAAAGCACCGGCTGCACCGCCACGCGGCTTTCCCGGAGATGCGCCTGCAACTGCTGGAAGGCTTGCCGGCACCGAACCAGCTCGGACTCCGGCGGCGCGCCGAATGCGCGGGCCAATGGGTAGAGGAGAATCTCACTGCCTGCCCTGAGCGGCGAAAGCAGGGTGCCGCCAACGACCACGGCGGCGAGAAGACGGCAAAAGGTGGATTTCATGGGATTGGAGATGGCCAATGGCAGACGATACACCCGGGCTGCCCGGACGGGGTCATTGATAAAAGGCATGGCGCGCATCGATCGGCTGTCGTCGCCAGTTTCCATCGTGTTGCCTTGGAGGGCTGGTCTCCCGGCCAGCCAAGTTTGGGAGGCAAGGTCGGATGGCGGCCGATCCTCCAGCGGAATCGTCAGGTCACGCCAAGCACAAGGATGGAGGCGGGGTGCCCTCACCCCGCGAGGCGCAAGCGCGAATGGCAACCCGCGGGACGAGGGCGTCCCGCCTCCCGCCGATGGTTTCAGCCCGCGCGAAGTGCGGGCCACACCCAAATTCGCATGTTGCCGTGGAGGGCTGGTCTCCCGGCCAGCCGGTTTCGCGCGCCGCGGTCGGCCGGGAGGCCGACCCTCCAGCAGATTCAGCCCGCACGGAGTGCGCGCTCCACCGGAGCCTAACCCCCGCCGCGGCGGAAGCGATCGAGGATCTCCGGGATCGCGGCGGCGGTCTCCTCGGGCTTCACCTGCGGGTCGTAGTGGGCGCGGAGCTGTTCGCGATACTGCTCGAGATACGCGCGGGCCTGCGCCACCTGCGCGTCGGCCGCCTGCCCCGCCGGCACCTGCAGGTCGAAAAGCTGCCTTTGCTCGAAGTTCTCCAATTCGCGGGCAAGGCGATCGGCCTCGAGCTGCATCAGCGCGATCTCGAGGTTCATGAGCCCGTGGATCGTCTCGCGCAGCGGCAGCATGGTGATGCCCGGCAGGTCGCCCAGCTCCGCCGCCTTCGCGTTCGCCCGCTGGAGCCGGTTCTCGACGTTGGTGATGAGCCCGCTCGCCTGCTCGAACAGCTCCCGCGCGGTGAGCGACATCCGGCCCGTGGCGTGGTCGTAGCCCGTGACGGCGTTGTTGCGCGCCTGCCCGAGGGCCTTGATCAACTCGCGCAGGTCCGCCTGCAGGTCGGTGATCGTGCCGGCCCATTCGGCCACGCGCTCGCGCGCGAGGCACTGGTGGCGGTAAGTCGGGACGTTGAGGGCCAGCCAGGTGTGCAGGTGGGCGTCGAGCTCCCGCGTGTAGTGCTGCGCCAGGCGTTCGCTCTCCTGGACCTGGCGCCGGAGGACGTTCTCGCGCGCAAAGATCTCCGCGGCCTCCTCCGGGTTCGCCGGCCCCTTGCGGCGGCCGAGCGCCGCCAGCAGCCGTCCCGGCAGCGCGGTTTCGGACCGGGCCTGCTCCGCCGCCGCGATCGTCGCCTCGAGCTGCTGCCGCAACAGCCGCGCATCGGCGCGCACGTGCGCATCCTCGACCAGGCAGGCCAGCAGGGCGTCGGAAAACCCGGGAAGCTCGGCCTGGGGTGCGACGTCAGCCATGGCACCCCCATAACAACCGGCCGCGGGGCGAGGTCAATCCCAGCGCCCCGGGCGGCGGCCGCCACCGGGTCAGCCGCGATGGAAGCGCTTCATGATCCCCGGAATGGCCCGCGCCATGTCCACCGGCTTCATCTGGTGATTGGAGAATTCCCGCAGCTGCTCGCGATACAGCTCCATGTAAGCCTTCGCCGCGGCCTCGCGCTCCAGTGCCGCCTCGACCACCGGCGTGACGAGCCCGGCCAGCTGGCGGGTCCCGAAGTCCTCCAACTCGTGGGCAATGCGGCCGAATTCCGCCTGCATCGCGCCTATTTCCATTCCCGGGAGCGCCCGCACCGCCTTGCCGACCGCCGGGGCCTCGACGATGGGCACGTCCTTGAGTTCGGCCGCCGCCTTGTTCACCGCTTGCGCCCGGTGCTCGACCTGGTTCATCACGTCCGCCACGCGCGCGAAGGACTCCTGGGCGGTCGCGGAGAGCGTGCGTCGCTTCTTGTCGTAACCCGAGGTGGCCGAGTTCCGGGCCTGCCCCAGGGCCTTCAGCAAACCCTGAATCTCCGCCTGGAGCAACTTGATGGCCGCTTCCCACGATCCCAGGCGTTTGCGGGCGACACTCCATTCCAGGAACGCCGGGACGGTTTCCTGCAGATACATCGTGATCAGCATGTCGAGGTCATCGGAATAATTGCGGATGACCTGCTCGACGTGTTCGTGGCGCCGGCGCGCTTCCCGTTCACGGGCCTTGGCCGCCACCACCTCCGGCGGCAGGTTTTGATCACCCTTGATCAATCCGAGGGCCCGCAGGAGGCGCTGCTTCGGGGAGAGTTTTTTCATCGCCTCGATCGTTCCCGCCTCGGCTGCCTCCAGGTCCGATTGGACCTGAACGAGGTGAGCGCGAAGGCAGGCGTCCTCGATCAATCGCGTCCGCAGCACCTGCGAAAAACTCGGCCGTTTGCTCGCCTGCACTCGTTCCATTGCAACACTCTATCGGCCAAACTGTAGTGTTCGTCAAACTCATGCTCACGGCCCCGGCCGTGCCTTGCGGCACGCCTGATGACACCCGATTCACGCCGCCCCAAAGACCATTCGTCCCTAGGGTGTGAAGATTATTTCGGCTCTGGCCAGAGTGATGCCACGATCCGGCCGATGGGCCGGTCGAGGCGCAGGGCGAAGACAATGTAGATGGCGGCCAGCGCCAGCGCGCACCACGTGCCGAGGGCGTTGTACGTCCCGATGATGTGGTGGTTGTTCCAGGCGTAGTCGTCGCGCAGGATGTTCATGTCGCCGCCTGCGTCGTCCTCGCCGGTGACCATCGCGCCCCACGGGATGCCCTCCGTGCCGCGCCGCACCGCCCGCCAGAACAGGAACACGTTCAGGAAGCTGCTGGCCCCGAGGAACAGGAAGAGATAGCGGCACGCGCCCCACCGGAATTTCTCCGGGAGCTGGATGTAGAACGCCGCCATGAACGCCGTGCTCAGGACGAACTCCCCGCCGATGCCGCCGAAGGCGAACCAGAAGTCCGTGCGGTGCTCCGGCATGGCCCACGACAGGGTGAAGAGGAACGGCAGCGCCGCGATCGCCAGGAGGACCGGCCACGGCTTGCGCTCGCGCCAGCCCGCCACGGCAAAAAGGCCGAGCAGGAACAGCAGGCCGAGGAAGACGAAGATCGACTTCTGCGGCATCACCGAGGTCCAGCCGATCGGCAGCGGCAGCGCCCGGCGCCCCGAGAACCACGCCACGGTCGCGTGGCCGAGCTCGTGCACCCAGATGTGGAAGCCCGACATGAAAAAACCCAGCGGGGTGGCGCGCAGCAGCGCGGCCAGGCCGAGGCCGGCGGGCAGCGCGAGGACATTGACCAGCCAGCTGTCGAAGGACCGCGGGTTCAGGAGCTCCGCCGACGGATCCGGCGGCGGCGGGACATACACCGGCACCGGGCGCGTCGCGGACCCCGGTGGCGGCGGGGCGTCCGGTGATTTCTGCGCCGCGGCCGGCGGACGATCCTTCAGGTATGCCACCATCCCGTCGAAGCGGGCGCGCAGGTGCTGCCGGGCCTCCGGCGTGCCGGACTTGATGAGCGCGAAGTTCCGCTTCATGAACGCGCGCTCGACCTCCTCCAGCGTCGCGCCCGGGGCGAGCCCGAGCTCCGCGCAGCCCGCGTTGAACTCGTCGTCGGTCACGACGGCATCGCGCCCTGCGTCTCGGTCCACCGCACCGCGTGGCGCACCAGCGCGGTCGCGTCCCTGAGCCCGAGCTTCTCCTTGATGTGGCTGCGGTGCACGTCGACGGTCTTCGGGCTCAGGTGCAGCTGTTCCGCGATGTCGCGCGTGCTGCGGCCCTGGCCGATGAGCTGGAAGATCTCGAATTCGCGGTCGCTCAGCTTCTCGATGGGCGAGTTCGAGCCGCGCGGCCGCCGCCCGGAGAGGTTTTCCAGCACGCGGGCGGACATCGCCGGGCTAAGGTAGACGTCGCCGCCGAGGACCCGCCGCAGCGCGGCGAGCAGGTTCTCCCCGCCGGCTTCCTTCATGATGTAGCCCCGCGCGCCGGCGCGGAGCACGCGCTCCGCGTAGATCGCCTCGTCGTGCATCGAGATCACCAGCACCGGCAGCCCGGGGCGGACCGCCAGCAGGTCCTTGATGAACTCGAGCCCGCTGCGCCCCGGCATCGAGATGTCGGTGAGGACGAGGTCGGCCGGGGCGCGTTCGAGCTCCTTGAGCGCCTCCGCCGGGTGGCCCGCCTCGCCGCACACCTGCATGTCCGCCTGCCGGTCGATGAGCTGCGCGAGGCCGGCGCGCATGAACGGGTGGTCGTCCACGATGAGGATGCGGCGGCGGGCCGGGCGGGCCTCGGGGGGGGGTGAACGGCTCATGCGGGGGCGGACAGGATGCAAGTGATGACGGTTCCGCCGCGCGCCGGCGACTCAATCCTGAGCTCGGCGCCGACGAGCGCGGCGCGGTGGCGCATGAGGCCCAGGCCCAGGCCTTCATCCGGCTGGGCCGGCAGGCCGGCGCCGTCGTCGGCGACCTCGAGGCGGACCCGGCCGCGGTCGCGCGTCAGGCTGAGGTTGATGTGTTTCGCCCGGGCGTGCTTGAGGGCGTTGTTCACCGCCTCCTGGGCGATGCGGTAGAGGTGGCCGGTCGCCTCCTCGTGCTCGAGCAGCACGGGGCGCGGGCAATGCAGCTGGCAGCGGACGCGCCCGAGGGCGTTGGTGCGCACCGCCAGCTCCAGCAGGCCGTTCTGCAGCGCGTCCGCCTCGCCGCCAACCGGCACGAGGCCGCGCGCGAGGTAGCGGGTCTGCGCCACCGCCTCGCGCAGCATGGTGCACATCTGGTCGAGGCTCTTCGAGACGGCGGGCTGGGCGGCGGCGGTGTCCTCCTTCAACGCCGTGCACATCAGCCCGATCGCCGTCAGCAGCTGCCCGAGGCCGTCGTGCAGGTCGGCGCCGATGCTGCGCCGCTCGCGTTCGCCGGCCGCGACGACCTCGCGCTCCAGCCGCTCGTGCTCCGCGCGGGCAGCCGCCAGCGCGCGCGCCTGCGCCTGGGCGTCAAGCGCCCGGCGCACCACCGTCGGCAGCAGGTCGATCAGCGCGGTGTCCTTCATCACGTAGTCGAGCGCGCCGCGCTTCATCATCTCGACCGCCATGCGCTCGTCGCCCTGGCCGGTGACGACGATGAAGGGCACGGCGGTCGCGACCTCCTGCAGCCGCGCGAGGAGCGTCGGGCCGTCGAGGTCGCGCAGCTTGAGGTCCAGCAACATCAGGTCGGCCCGGTTCCGCTCGAGCCACGCCAGCGCGGCGCGGCCGGAAGCCGCGGTGGCCACCGCGCGGCCCTCGGCGCGCAGCGCCTCCGCCATCAGCACCAGCAGGCCTTCGTCGTCGTCGACGATGAGCACCTGCGGGACGTGTTCAGCCGGCCGCACGGTTGGCAGGGGCCGCGGACTCAGGCGGTGCCCACGGGCGGCACCACGAGGAGGGAGACGAACTGCCCGAGCCGGCGGATCGCCTCGGCAAACTTGTCGTAGTCGACCGGCTTCTGGATGTAGACGTTGCAGCCGAGCTCGTGGCAGCGCCGCACCTCGCGCGAATCGTCGGTGGTGGTCAGCATGATCACCGGCAGCGAGCGCAGCTCGGGGTCGGCCTTGATCCGGCGGAGGACCTCGATGCCGTCCACCTTGGGCATGCGGATGTCGAGCAGGAGCAGGAAGGTGCCGTCGGCCCGGCGGACGGCGCGGCCGTGGGCGTCGAAGAGGAAATCCAGGATGGCCTGCCCGTCGCGGAACAGGCGCATGGGGTTGCGCACGCCGGCCATTTCCAGGTTCTCCCGGATCAGGATTGCGTGGCCCTCGTCGTCTTCGACGATCAGGATCGTAGGTGTCGGATGCATGCGTGGAACCGGCGGCCGGGCCCTTTCTCAAGCCGCCGGCAGGGAAACGAAGAAGATGGAACCCTTTTCCGGTTCGCTCTCAACCCAAATTCGGCCCTTCTGGCGCTCGAGCGTGCGCTGCGCGATCGTGAGGCCGAGGCCCTCGCCGGCGCCAGCATCGGGCTCAAGCCGGTGGAAGATCTCGAAGACCTTCGCCTGATGCTGCCGGGCGATGCCGATGCCGTTGTCCGCGACGGCGTAGATCGCCTGGCCGTCCTGCACGCGCCCCGTCACGCCGAGGCGCAGGGGCCGCCCGGTGGCGCGGTACTTGACGGCGTTGTCGAGCAGGTTGGCGAAGACGCGGCTGGTCTGCGTGGCGTCGCCGAGGCAGCCCGGCAGCGCCCCGACCGTCACCTCCGCCCCGGCCTCGTCGAGCTGGAACTTCATCGCCGCGATGATCTCCGCCACGAGCGCGTCCATGTCGAGCGGCCGGATGGTGAGCGCGACGCGGCCGAGGCGCGAATACTGCAGCAGGCCGTTGAGCAGCGAGTCCATCTTGGCGACGCCGGCGTTGATGAAGCGCAGGGCCTGGGGCAGCGTGCGCTCGACGTGCGGCTGCAGTTCCGCCGCCGGCACGGCGCCGCCGTCCGCCTTGGCCAGCGCGGCGCGGATGGCGTCGCAGGCGCGCGTGAGCTGCCGGCCGAACCCCTGCACGTTGACCAGCGGCGAACGCAGGTCGTGCGACACGGTGTACACGATCGTCTCCATCTCCTTGTTCTTCTCCGCGAGATCGGCGGCGGTGCGCAGCAGCTCGGCTTCGTCCGCCTTGCGCTGCGTGATGTCGGTGCGGATGGCGACGTATTGCGTCGGTTTCCCGGCGGCGTCGACGAAGGGGAAGATGGTCGTGTCCACCCAGTAGTAGGAGCCGTCCTTCGCCCGGTTGCGGATTTCGCCGTGCCACACCTTCCCGTGGCCGATCGTGGACCAGAGGTCGCGGAAAAACTCCTTCGGGTGATGCCGCGAGTTGATGATCCGGTGGTCCTGCCCGATCAGTTCCTCGCGCGAATACTGGGATATGCCGCAGAACTTGTCGTTCACGTACGTGATCCGGCCGGCGGCATTCGTGATGGCGACGATCGAGTGCTCGTCGAGGGCGGCCTTGACGTCGCGCAGTTCGCGCACCGCGGCCAGCAGGTCGCCCTGGAACCTCGCGTGCTCCGCCTCGACCGCCCGCAGGCGGTTGAGCAGCTCCTCCCGGGACAGCGTGGAATAGTCGGGCGCACTCACGGCGGAAACTATCGCGGCCGGTGCGCGGGGCTGGCAAGGGCGGAAAGCCCGGCGCCCTCCGGCCGAAAAAACAAAGCCGTGGCCGCGCTGGAGCATCGCGACCGCGGGGTCGATGCTCCTGGCCCCGCCTTCGCCTCCGGCTCCCGCGCGGCGGTGGGTCAATTCCAACGACCCTAGGGAAAACCCTTAGCCAGATACCGCCCCGGCTCCACTACCGCGGCGGCCGGGCGGGTGCTATGCTGCGGGCCATGGAAACCATCCCTGTCCACGCCTCGGATGTCTCCGCCGCCGATTCCGGCCGGAGCGTCATGTCCCACCTGCGCAGCTCCGACATTTTTCGCGATTACCAGCAGGCCTATGAGACCGCCACCGGTCTGCCGCTCGCGCTCCGCACCGCCGGCTCCTTCCAGTCCCCCCTGCACGGTTCGAAGCACGTCAATGCGTTCTGCGCCCTGATGGCGAAGAACAACAAGACCTGCGCCGCGTGCCTGCAGCTCCAGCAGCGCGTCGAGGACGAGGCCTCCTTCGGCACCCGCACGCTCGAATGCCCCGCCGGCCTGTGCGAGTCCGCCGTGCCGATCCGCGTTGGCGACAAGGTGCTCGGGCACCTGCAGACCGGCCAGGTCTTCCTCCAGGCCCCCTCCAAGGCGGGCTTTCGCCGCGTGACGAAGCAGCTCGACGGGCGCGCGACCGCCGGTGACCGGAAGCAACTCGAGACCGCGTTCTTCCAGACGCGCGTCATCCCGCGCCGCCAGTACGAATCGGTCATCATGCTGCTGACCGTCTTCGCCAAGCACCTGTCGTCGCTCAGCAACCAGGTGATGCTCCAGGAGGCGGGCGCCGAGAACCCGGTCATCGCGAAGGCGCGCGCCTACATCGCCGAGCACCAGGCGGAGGATCTCTCGCTCCGGACGGTCGCGGCGGCCGTCCACGTCAGCGAATTCCATTTCTGCAAGCTGTTCAAGCGGGGCACCGGGCTGACGTTCACCGACTACCTCGCGCGCACGCGCATCGAGACGGTGAAGCAGCTCCTGCTCAACCCCCACAAGCGCGTGAGCGAAGCCGCCTTCGAGGCCGGCTTCCAGTCCCTCTCGCAATTCAACCGCGTGTTCCACCGCATCACCGGCGAGGCCCCGCGCGTCTATCGCGAACGCGTCCTCGGCGCCAAGCAGGCCGCGGCGTAAGGGCGAAGATCGAAGGCGCACTTCGAGTCTTGGGCCGTGGAGGGCTGGTCTCCTGACCAGCCGGATTGGGTCGGGCACGGTCGGCCGGGAGGCCGACCCTCCACCCCGATACGAATCCGCCGCCGCGCCCACCTCACCCGCACAGCCCGCCGCCGCTTCGGTCCGCGGCCGTCTTTCGGATTTCCAAGGCGGCCGGATTCCGTCATGCGTCGCGGTTCGTGAACGATCCCGCCCACCGACAGTCCGTCGGGCTGCTCCTCCTCGCCGCGCTCTGCTGGAGCCTCGGCGGCGTGTTGTTGAAATCGGTGGCCTGGCCGCCGCTGGCGGTCGCGGGCGGCCGCGGGTTCGTCGCCACCGTGTTCCTGCTGGCCGTCGGCGGGCGCTCGCTCCGGTTCACCTGGTCGCCGCTGCAGCTCGGCACGGCCGCCGCCTACGCCGGCTGCACCGTGCTCTTCGCCGCCGCCAACAAGCTGACCACCGCCGCCAACGCCATCCTGCTCCAATACACCGCGCCGGTGTGGGTCGCGCTCTTCGGCGCGTGGCTGCTCGGCGAGCGGGCGACGCGCGCCGACTGGCTGACGATCATCGTGGTCTTCGCCGGCATGGGCATCTTCCTGTACGACGGGCTGCGCCTGCATGACCTTCCCGGCATCGTCGTGTCGATCGCGAGCGGCGTGTGCTTCGCCGCGATGATCGTGATGCTCCGCAAGCAGAAGGAAGGTTCGCCGATCGAGTCGGTGATCCTCGGCAACGCGCTCGGGTTCCTGGTCGGCCTGCCGTGGATCTGGACCGCGCCGCGCCTGGCCACCGGCGGGATCATGTCCCTGCTCCTGCTCGGCACCGTCCAGCTCGGCGTCGCGTACCTGCTCTATGTGCGGGCCATCAAGCACGTGACCGCGCTCGAAGCGGTGCTCATTCCCGTGGTCGAGCCGATCCTGAACCCGGTCTGGGTGATGCTGGTGATCGGCGAGAAGCCGACCGGCCTGGCGCTGGCGGGCGGCGTGCTGGTGGTCGGCGCCGTCACTTGGCGCGCCCTGGCGTCGATCCGCGGGCGGGCAGTGGCTTGAAGCCAAAACCGGGCCGCACGCCCGGTTCAGGTTCGCGCTGGTAGGGGCCGTTGCCCCCAACGGCCCGCTCGAAGGGCGCTTGAGGGCAAGCGCCCCTACCCCCCCATTGAATCGCGCGCCGCCGGCGGGCTGAACTGCAACCACACGTTGGCGACGGTGATCAGCCCGCCGCCAGCGAGCAGGTGCCAGGTCACGGTCTCGTTGGCGTAGTCGAACCCGGCCCAGGCCGAGAACAGGCCCGGCAGGAACAACGCCATGACGGAGGCAAACACCGGCTCGATGCAGTAGATCAGGCCGGCCTCGGTCGCGGTGATCTTCGGCTGCCAGCGGTTCATGATCAGGAACGAACCGAGCGTGCAGAACAGCGTGAGCAGCGCGGTGAACCCCAGCCAGGGTGCCGAGGCCCAGGGCCCGAGCAGTGCGGCCGGCCGGGGCGCGGTGGCGAGGGCGAGCGCCAGGAAGAGGGCCGCCTCGGTGGCGAACATCGCCAGCGTGACCGGCAGCGCCCGGTTGGCGGCGAACTCGCGCCGCCCGAGCACGAGGATCTGCATCATGAAGAACACGGAGCTGAGCAGCGTCTCGGCCTCGCCGCGCCCGAGGCGCAGCGCGCGGAAGTCGAACCGGCCGAGGATGGCGACGCCCGCGAGCACGAGCGCGCAGCACCCGAGCACGCGCGCCGGCGGCCGGCGGTCCGAGCGCAGCGCGAGCCAGGCGGGAATCATGATGGCGTACATCTGCGTCAGGAAGGCCGAGACCGAGGCCGAGGTGAACTGCAGCCCGTCGTTCTGGAAAAGCATGCCCGCGCCGGCCGTGAGCCCGAGCAGGACGCCCTGCCGGACCTCGCCCCGCGTCGCGCCGGCCGCGCGCCGGCCGAACACCAGCACGAGCACCGCCGACGCGAGCAGGAAGCGCGGTGCGCACGCGCCGGCGGTGATGAACCAGTTGGAGCTGTCCGGCAGCACCTGCCGGTGCGCAAACGTCAACGCCTTGATCAGCGGGAAACTGAGGCCCCAGAAAAGGTTCGCCAGCAGCAGCCAGAGGATGGCGCGGCGATGCAGGCGGGGATCGGTGGGGGCGGACACGGGGCGAAGTTGGCGGAAGGGAGATCGCACCGCAATGATGCGCCGGTCGGGCGGCGACTCCGTTCACCGCCGTCCGCGGCGCGGAACGGAGTCCGCGCCCGACCAAGCCCGCCCCCCAAAAAGAAAACCGCCGCGGGGTGGCCGCGGCGGTCTCGAAAAGGCGATCAGGCCGGGGTGATCAGGAGACGTGCTTGCTGACCAGCTTGGTCATGTCGAACATGCTGACCTGGGACTTGCCACCGAAGACAACCTTCAGCGCGGCGTCCGCATTGATCATGCGCTTGTTCTTCTTGTCCTGCAGGCCGTTCTTCTTGATGTAGGCCCAGAGGTTCTTGGTGAGCTCCGTGCGCGGCACGGCTTTGGAACCGACGACGGCCGCGAGGGCGGCGTCCGGGGTAACCGGCTTCATGAAAGCGGCGTTGGGTTTACGAGAGGATTTTTTAGCCATAGTGGTATCCCTCATAGAATGCGCCGGGGGCAATGCAACGATTTTCTCGAGGGAGAATCGTGATTCTCCGAGGGAAAATCCGGGCATCGCCGCGCTTTTTGTCTTGCGGCCAAATCCTCCGCCGGCTCACGCGCGCTCGTCGACCTGCACGAATTGCCGGTACAGCGCCGCGTACTTGCCGCGCGCCGCGAGCAGCGTGGCGTGCGTGCCGCGCTCGATGATGCGCCCCTGGTCGAGCACCAGCACGAGGTCGGCGGTGCGGATCGTGCTCAGCCGGTGCGCCACCACGAAGCTCGTGCGGCCGGCGAGCAGCCGCTGCAGCGCGGTCTGCAGCCGCGCCTCCGTCAGCGCGTCGATGGCGCTCGTCGCCTCGTCGAGGATGAACAGCCGCGGGTCGGCGAGCATCGCGCGGGTGAAGCAGACCAGCTGGCGCTGGCCGACCGAGAGGCCGCCGCCCTTCTCCCCGACCTCCGTCTGCAGCCCGGCCGGCAGCGCCTCCAGGATGTCCAGGCAGTCGAGCGCCGCCGCGGCCGCCCGGACCTCGGCGTCCGTCGCCTCCGGCCGGCTGAAGCGGATGTTGTCGAGCACCGTGCCGCTGAAGAGGATGTTTTGCTGCTGCACCATGCCCATCTGGCGGTGCAGCGACAGGCTGGTGACGGTGCGAACGTCGCGCCCGTCGACGAGCACCTCGCCGCGGTTCGCGAGGTGGAACTTCGCCGCGAGGTTGATGATCGAGCTCTTGCCGCTGCCCGTGTGCCCGACCAGCGCCACCGTCTGCCCGGGAGCGGCGGTGAAGCTGATGTCGTGGAGGACCGGCCGCGCGGGGTCGTAGCCAAAGGTCACGCCGCGAAACTCCACGCGCAGGCCGCCCGGCGGTGGCGGCGCTGTGCCGGCGTGAGTTGGAGGCGGGGTGCTCTCACCCCGCGGGGACGGAGATGCGCGGGGTGAGGTCACCCCGCCTCCAGGCATTAGATTCTCGTGGCGCGAGGTCACGCTGCCGCCAACCACCGCATGGATCCGCGGATCGGGCAGCGGCGTGGCCGCTGGGTCGTCCGTCCAGTCGGGCACGACGTCGATCAGGCGGAACACGCGCTCGGCGCCGGCCATCGCCAGCAGCGCCTGGTTGTACTGGTTGCCGATGATCGCAATCGGCGCGAAGAACTGGTTCGCGAGCAGGAAGAAGGTGATGAGGCTGCCGGTGGACATGTCCCCGTGGAAGACCCGCCAGCCACCGACGAGCAGGAGCAGCGCGACGAAGAACTGCGTGTTGAGCTCGAGCAGCGGCGTGAGGATCGCCGAGGTGCGCGCCAGCGCAATGTTGTAGCGCGCGTGGTCGGCCAGCAGCCGCCGGAACAGGCCGGCGTTGGTTTCCTGCCGCACGAAGCCCTGCGTCACGCGCATGCCGTTGACCGATTCCGCCAGCGTCGCCGTCACCCGGCTGAAACTCTCCGATGACGCCCGCGAGTGCCGGCTGAGCTGCACGCGGAAATGGCGGTTGATCAGCCACAGCACCGGCGCGAGCGCCAGCACGACCAGGAACAGCGCCCAGTCGCTCCACAGCATCACCGCGGCGGAGAACACCATCGAGCCGAACTGGATGACGCTGACGAACAGCACGTCCTGGATCCCGGTGCGGACCGCCTCCACGTCGCTGGTCACGCGCCCGATGATCCGGCCGAGCTTCACGCGGTGGAAGAAGCTCATCGGCTGGCGCAGCGTCTTCGCGTAGAGCTCGGCGCGCAGGCCGTTCACCACCGTCTCGCCGATCTCGAGCGCGTAGCGCTGGCGGAAGTGGAACAGGAAGTCGGTCGAGACCGCGAGGACACCATAGCCGAGCACGCCGAGCGCCAGCGCGGGCAGGTCCCCGGCCGTGATCGGCCCCTTGATGATGAGCGACATCACCCACCCCAGCGCCGGCAGCTGCGCCGAGCGAATGAGCGTCAGCAGCCCCAGCACCGCCACCTTGCCCTTGATCGGAGCCGTGTAGGTGAACAGCCGGCGGATCAGACCCCATTCGAGCGGGCGCTGCAGCTCCTCGTCCTCGTCGTCGTCGCGCGGACGGCGCACGAGCCCGATGTCGCGAACTTCCCGCGGCGGGCTCATGGCGCCTCCTCCGGTCCGGCCAGGCCGATCACCTGCAGGTCGTGCGGGTCGACGAGCTGCAGGTTGGCGACGCGCAGGTACGCGCCCGGCTGGTTCATCAGTTCCTCGTGCGTGCCGCGCTGCACGATGCGCCCGTCCTCCATGACGAGGATCAGGTCGGCGCGCCGCAGCGTGCTGAGGCGGTGCGCGACGATGAAGGTCGTGCGGCCGGCGATGGCGCGGTCGAGCGCCTCGAAGATCTCGTGCTCCGTCTCGCTGTCGATCGCGGCGGTCGGGTCGTCGAGCAACAGGATGGGCGGCTGCAGGAGCACGGCGCGCGCGATGGCCAGGCGCTGCCGCTGGCCGCCGGAGAGGCTGTTGCCGCTCTCGCCCAGCACCGTGTCGTAGCCCTGGGGGAGCGCCATGATGAAGTCGTGCGCCGCCGCGATCCGCGCCGCGCGCTCGACCTGGTCGCGCGTCGCGTCCGGGTGGCCGAAGGCGATGTTGGCCGCGACCGTGTTGGAGAAGAGGAAGCTTTCCTGGAAGACGAGGCCGATGTTCCGGCGCACGTCGTCGAGGTGGAGGCGGCGGACGTCGATCCCGTCGAGCAGCACGCGCCCGGCGGTGGGGTCGAAGAAGCGCGGGATGAGGCTCATCAGGACGCTCTTGCCGGCGCCGGTCGGCCCGAGGATGGCGATGCACTGGCCGGGGCGGACGTCGAGGTCGATGTCGCGGACGACGGCGTCGGCGCCATCGTAGGCGAACGAGACGTTTTCAAACCTCACCGCCCCCTCGAGCCGCGGGCGGCGCAGCGCGTCGGGCGCGCTCTTCACCTCGATGGGCGCGTCGAGGATCTCGAAGACCCGGCGCGCGCCGATGAGCGACTGCTGCACGCTGTTGACGATGGTGGCGACGTTGTTGACCTGGCCGGAGAACTGCTCGAGCAGGCCGGCGAACACGACCAGGCCCGCGCCGAGCGGCAGGCGCCCCTGGGCCACGAGCCAGCCGCCGTAGCCGAGCAGCACCATCATGTTGATGCGCGTGAGGAAACCGACCGCCGGCGAGAACAGGCTGACCTTCCAGAAAATCCCGCGCTGCTGCTCGAAACAGTCGCGATTGGCGGCGTCGAACTTCGCCTGCGCCTCCGCCTCGCGGCCGAAGCCCTTGGTCACCGCCACGCCCTGGATGCCCTCGGCCAGGATCTGCACGAGCCGCTCCACCAGCGTGCGGTTGCGCGCGTACTCGGGCTGGATGCGGCTGGAAAACCAGGCTGCCATCGCCCACAACACCGGCGTGGTCGCCAGGCACGCCAGCGTCAGCGCCGGGCTCAGGCTCGCCATGTAGATGATGTAGACCGTGAGCGAGATCACCATGATGACGCTCTGGATCAGCACCTGGTCCACGAACATCCGCACGGACTGCACGTCGCCGGTCACGCGCGTGATGATGGAGCCGGTGGTGTTGGCGTCGAAGAACCGGAAGCTGAGCTGCTGCAGCTTGTCGTAGACCTCGCCGCGCAGGTCGACCACGAGCTTCTGCTGCACGAGCCGGTTGACCGAGACGGCGTAGACGTAGTTGAGCAGGGCGCGGATCAGCGCGAACACGAGGATCAGGCCGGCGAGCATCGCCAGCACCTGCAGCGGCGGCCAGTCCTCCGGCAGCGGCAGCCGGACGCGCCCGGCGGGCAGCGGGGTGTGCTCGATGCGGTGGCGGATGTAGTCGATGCCGAGGCCGGTGAAGCTGAGGCCGCCCAGGCCGAGGCTCAGCAGCACGAGCTGGATCCCGAGCACGCGCAGGCAGTGCAACCGGTACCGCCAGGCCAGCCCGAACAGGCGCCGGATGAGCACGGTGTTGCCCGGGGCGTTCGGCGGTGGATCGACGGTGGACATGGCAGGGGAAAATTAACGGTCCCGCGGTCAGCGCCACAAAGAAAATTCCCGGGCATCGGCCCGGGGCTTTTTTCCGCTCGCGGCTGGCGCCCCGCCGCGACAGTCAGGCGTCATGGCCGCCAACGACCGCCCCGTGCTCGCCACCCCGCGCCTGCGGCTGCGGCCTTACGAGCCGGCCGACGCCGCGGACGTGCGCCGGCTCGCCGGCGATGCGGCCGTGGCCGCCACGACGTTGCTGATCCCCCACCCGTATCCGGCCGGCGCGGCGGAGGCCTGGATCAGCACCCACGGCGCGCGCTGGGCGGCGCGCGAGGAACTGGTGCTGGCAATCACCTTGAAGGACGGCGGCACGCTCGTCGGGTCGATCGGCCTGATGTTCGACCGGCCGAATGACCTGGCGGAAATCGGCTACTGGATCGGCGTGCCGCACTGGAACAACGGCTATGCCACCGAGGCGCTGCGCGCCATGATCGGCTATGCCTTCGGCACGCTCGGGCTGCACCGCCTCCAGGCGCACCACATGGTCCACAACGCCGCGTCCGGCCGCGTCATGGAAAAAGCCGGCATGCGGCGGGAAGGCCTGCGGCGCCAGTCGCTGCGCAAGAACGGGGTCTATTACGACACCGTCTTTTACGGCGTCCTCCGCCAGGATTGGGCCTGAAACATCCTCCGGCGGCGGTGTCCTGGGCCCCGGCGGGCCCCGTCCATTAAGCGCTTGCGTAAAACCCGCCTCCCGCCAGCCTGCCGCGTTGTTGGGTTGGTTGTTGGTTCGATTCTATCGCTACGGAGAATTGTCAGGTGAGCGTCAGAGTTCAGTGATGATTTGAAATCCGGAAATCGGGGACGGGCGGTAAGGCACAGCATCAGCTCGCATCATCACA
>DASZXO010000069.1:0-9627 GCA_035545835.1 Lacunisphaera sp. | reverse complement strand
CTTCGGGCGCATCTTCCGGCACAACTCGGTGCTCTCCGCCGCGGGCATTCCCCAATTCGCCGCCATCATGGGCAACTGTGTCGCCGGCGGCGCCTACCTCCCGGTCCTGTGCGACAAGATCCTCATGACCGACGGCAGCGGGCTCTACCTGGCCGGCCCGCAGCTCGTGAAGGCGGCCATCGGGCAGGAGATCGACGCCGAGACGCTCGGCGGTGCCGCCATGCACGCCGCGGTTTCCGGCACCGTCGACTTTCGCGAGAAGGACGACCCGGCCTGCCTGGAGCGGCTGCGCAAACTCGTGGCGCTCCTGCCTGAGCCCGCGCCGTCGCCGGCTGACGCCCCCGCGCCCGACCTGCCCATCTCAAAACTCGACGAACTCATTTCGCCCGACGGGCGCCGCGAATACGACGCGCGCGACCTGCTGCGCTGCCTCGTCGACGGCGGTTCGCTCGAGGAGTACAAGGCCGATTACGGCCGCACGCTCGTGACGGCCTTCGCGCGGATGGGCGGGCGCCCGGTCGGCGTCGTGGCCAACCAGCGCCAGCGCGTCCAGTCGCGCAAGACCGGGCTGCAGATGCCGGGCGTCATCTACGCCGACTCCGCCGACAAGGCCGCGCGGTTCATCATGGACTGCAACCAGACGCGCGTGCCGCTGCTGTTTTTCCAGGATGTCTCCGGCTTCATGGTTGGGCGCGACGCCGAGCAGAGCGGGATCATCCGCTCGGGCGCGAAGATGGTGAATGCGTTGAGCAACTCGACCGTGCCGAAGCTCACGGTCATCACCGGCGGCTCCTACGGCGCTGGCAACTACGCGATGTGCGGCAAGGCCTACGATCCGCGCTTCATCTTCGCCTGGCCCAACGCCAAGTACGCCGTCATGGGCGCAGCGCAGGCGAGCGACGTCGTGTACGGCATCCTCGCCAAGGCCGCGAAGGACCGGCCCAAGGAGGAACTGGCCCGCCTCCGGCAGCAGGTGAAGGACGATTACGTCGCGCAGGCCGACATCCGCTATGGTGCCGCGCGCGGCTGGGTCGACGCCATCATCGCTCCCGCCGACACGCGCGGCGTCCTCCTGCGCGCGCTCGAGCTGGCGAGCCGCCCGCCGGCGAAGGGCCCCTTCCACACCGGCGTGATCCAAGTATGATGGCCCATGCTACCCGCATCGATGTCAATTCCTCACACCCCGGTGCTTTGCACCACCCCTCTTCATAGAGGGGAGTCCAAGACAGCGTGGCCGAAGTCCCCTCTAACAAGAGGGGAGCCCGACAGGGCGGGGTGTGTGGGCCGGGCGCCAAATAAAGAGCATTCTCACTAAGCCATGCCCTCGGTCCTCAAGATCGCCAATGCTTCCGGCTTCTGGGGCGACCAGCCGGACGCCGCGGCGCGACTGCTGGCGGCGCAGCCCGATCTCGATTTCCTGACGCTCGACTATCTCGCCGAGGTGTCGCTCTCCATCATGGCGATCAACCGCGCCAAGGATCCCTCCGCGGGATTCGCCCGTGATTTCGTGGAGGTTGTCCGATCGATCGCGCCGTTTTGGTATGGTGGCGTCAAGACGCGCGTCGTCACCAACGCCGGCGGGCTGGACCCGATGGCCTGCGGTCGCGCGGTCCGGGCCGAACTGAACCGCGCCGAGCTCGACCACCTGAAAGTCGCGGTCGTCACGGGCGACAACGTGCTCGACTGGCTCGGCCGGCATCCCGGATGCACCAACCTCGAAACCGGCGAGCCGCTTTCGGCCGTGCACGGCCGGCTCGTCACCGCCAACGCCTACCTCGGCGCCGAGCCGATCGCCGCGGCCCTGCAGGCCGGGGCCAATATCGTCGTCACCGGCCGCGTGGCCGACCCGTCGCTCACCGTCGGGCCGGCGCGGGCGCATTTCGACTGGGGCGCCGACGACTGGGACCGGCTCGCGGGCGCAACCGTTGCGGGTCACCTCATCGAATGCGGCACCCAGGCTTGCGGAGGCTTCTCGACGGACTGGCTGGATCTGCCCGACACCCACGACATCGGTTTTCCGATCGCCGAGATCTCCGCCGACGGATCGTGCGTGATCACGAAGCCGGCCGGCAGTGGTGGTGCCGTGACGATCAACACCGTGAAGGAGCAGCTCCTCTACGAGATGGGCGATCCGGGTTCGTACGTGTCGCCCGACGCGACCGTATCCTTCCTCGGGCTCAAACTCGGCCCGGACGGGCCCGATCGCATCCGCATCACCGGTGCGGCCGGCCGGCCGCCGCCGCCGGACTTCAAGGTGAGCGCGACGTACCGCGACGGCTTCAAGGCGCACGGGCAGCTCACGGTCTACGGCGAGCACGCGGTGGCCAAGGCACGGCGGGCGGGGGAGGGCATTCTCCGCAAATTGACCGGGCAGGGCTGCGCTTTTCGCGAGACCCTCGTGGAGTGTCTCGGCACCGGCGCCAGCGTTGGCGGAATTGGTGCCCGCATCGACGAGGACGAGCTCGTCGAAACCGTGCTGCGCGTCAGCGTCGCCGCCGACAACGAGGAGCCGGTGCGGCGTTTCACGCGCCTGATCGCGCCGCTGGTCACGAACGGTCCGCAAGGCGTGACCGGCTACGCTTCCGGCCGGCCCAAGGTCCTGCCCGTGTTCGGCTACTGGCCATGCCTCGTGCTGCGCGCGGCCGTGCAAACTCGCTGGGAATGGATATGAGCACGCTCGGCCAGATCGCCTTCGCGCGCAGCGGCGACAAGGGTTCTTCCGCCAATGTCGCGGTTTTCGCCCGGTCGCCCGAGGCCTACGCTTGGCTCGTCCGCCATCTCACCGCCGACCGCGTCGAGGACTACTTCCGGCCGCTCGGCGTCGGGCGCGTCCAGCGCTTCGAAGTGCCGAACCTCGAGGCCTTGAACTTCGTCCTGCCCGGCATCCTCGCCGGCGGCGGCAGCCGGTCCCTGCGCATCGACGCCCAGGGCAAGACCCTCGGCCAGGCCCTGCTCGCATTTCCTATCGACTACCCCACGCCATGACTGCGACTCCCGACCTCGTCCTCCGCGATACCATCCGGCCCGGCATCGCGCGCCTCACGCTGAACCGACCCGACAAACGCAACGCGCTTTCGGTCGCGTTGATGGAATCGGCCCTGAAGGCGCTCGATGCGATCGAAGCCGATGCCGCGAACCGCATCCTGTTCCTGGAAGGCGCCGGCCCGGCCTTCTGCGCCGGGCTTGATCTCGGCGAGGCGGCCGAGTCCGCCAAGCGGCATCGTTCCTCCGAGCTCGTCTCGACGCTCCTGCAACGCATCGCCACCAGCCGGCTCGTCACGTTCGCGCTGGTCCGCGGCTCTGCGCTCGGCGGCGGCGCCGGACTGATGTCGGCGTGCGACTTCGCACTGGCCGAGCCCCGCGCGATGATCGGTTACCCCGAACCGCGCCGCGGGATCGTCGCGGCGCTCGTGATGATCTTCCTGCGGCGGCAGCTCGCCGAGCGCGACGCGCGCAAGCTGTTGCTGACGGGTGAACCGATCGACGGGACCGAGGCCGCCCGGATCAGGCTGGTCACCGCCACGGCGGCCGCGGACGAACTGGTGCCGGCGGCGCTCAAGCTTGCGGAACAGGTACTGCTCGGCGGACCCGAGGCGATCGTCCGGACCAAGCGCCTGTTTGCCGCACTGTGGCCGACCCCGATCGAGGAGGACTTCGAGCGCGCCTACCGCATCCACCTGGAGGCGCGCCAGTCGCCTGAGTTGGAGGAAGGGGCCGCGGCCTTCCGCGAGAAGCGCCCGCCGAAGTGGACGATAAAGAAGTGACGTGTGATGAGTGACGAGAAAGGCGGTGCCCAGCATTCCGCGCGGGCGGAGGCAAGGTAGGGCGCGTTGTCCCTAACACGCCGGGGAGGACGGCCTTGAACCCGCCGGTAAGTCGCGCATGCCAGGCTGGAGGGTCGGTCTCCTGACCGACCGCGGCCGGCCGGGAGGCCGGCCCTCCAGTTGTAGGTCGGGCTTTACGCCCGACATGTCGGGGATAGACCCCGAAGTACACGAAAACCCATTTACGCCGTCCGGGCGAAACCGGCGGCACCGGCGGTTCGGGTCTTTCAAAGGCCCGGGCAAAATTGGTAGGACTGGGCAGTCTATCCCCATTCCCCTGCCATGAAGATCCTCATCGCCGACAAATACCCCGAAGCCCACCTCGAGAAATTCCGCGCTCTCGGTTGCACCGTCACCTACGAACCCGCCTGCAAGGCCGCCGACCTGCCCCGCCTCGTCAAGGGCCACAAGGTCCTCATCGTGCGCAGCAAGCAGGTCACCGCGGAAACCCTGCGCGGGAGCGACCAGCTGGCGCTCGTCCTGCGTGCCGGCGCCGGCGTCAACACGATCGACGTCAAGACCGCCAGCGCGCTCGGCATCTTCGTCACCAACTGCCCGGGCAAGAATTCCGTCGCCGTCGCGGAGCTGGTTTTCGCCCTGCTGCTCGGCCTGGACCGCCGCGTGGCCGACAGCACCGCCGCCCTGCGCGCGCACCGCTGGGACAAGAAGGAGTTCTCCAAGGCCGACGGCCTCCTCGGCAAGACCATGGGAGTCGTCGGCACCGGCTCCATCGGTCGCGAGGTGATCGCCCGCGCGCACGCGTTCGGGCTCAAGGTCGTCGCCTGGTCCCGTTCGCTGACGGCGGCGAAGGCCGCCGAGCTGGGCGTCGAGGCCTGCGGCGACCTCGACGACCTTTTCCGGCGCGCCGACATCGTCACGCTGCATGTCGCCCTGAAGCCGGAGACCAGGCAGCTCGTGACGCGCGCCCGGCTGAATCTCCTCAAGCCGAACGCCATCCTCATCAACACGGCCCGCGGCGAACTGGTCGACCAGGCGGCGCTGCGCGAGGCGCTCGCCGCGAAGAAGCTCCGCGCCGGCCTCGATGTCTTCGATCCCGAGCCGGCCGAGGGCACGGCGGACTTTGCCGACCCCATCGTCGACCTGCCGGGCTTTTGTGGCACGCCGCACATCGGCGCCTCCACGGAACAGGCGCAGGAGGCCATTGCCGCCGAGGCGTTCCGCGTAGTCGAGACCTTCGTCCGCACCGGTGAGGCGCTCAACTGCGTGAACCTGGCCCGGCGCACGCCCGCGACGTGGCAGCTCGTGGTGCGGCACTACGACCGCGTCGGCGTGCTGGCTTCGGTGCTCGGCGAGATCCGCCGCGCCAACATCAACGTCGAGGAGGTGCGCAACACCGTCTTCGACGGCGCCGCCGCCGCCAGCTGCCGGATCCAGCTCAACGCCGAGCCCGGCGCCGAGCTCATGGGTTCCATCAGCCGCAACAATCCCGACATCATCGAGCTCGAGGCCATCCGGCTGAACTAGGCCCGCTTCATCGGCACAGGGGCGCGGCCGGCCGCGCCCTTGTCGTTGCCGTTCGCGCCCGCCCGCCCCCGGCGTGCCCGCAGGTCCGGCGCGGACCGCCGCCGCGTTCACGCCGCCTGCCAGGTCTGGCGCCAGAGCGTCGTGGGCGGCGGGTGACCGCGGAATTGCCACCGCCAGGACTGCGGGCCGAAGAAACTCATCAGCATGTACGCCGTGTGCCGCGGGCGGCGCAGGAAGCAGCGCATGATGCCGGTCCCCAGGCCGGTACGGCGGCGCAACGCCGCCACGAGGAGCTGCCGCCAGTCTTCCGAGGTGAAGCCGTAGTCCTCGGTGCCATCCTGCTCCTGCACCAGGCGGAACAACGGCGCAGCGCAGCGGGCGAGCTGGCCGGCGACGGGATAGTAGCCCCCGTAGCCGCGTTCGAGGATGCCGAAGTGAAAGACGGCCGGCGAGGCAAGCGCCCGGAAGGGCGAGCGCAGGAGACGGGCGGGCGCGGGCGGCAACCCGCGAAAGTGAATCGTCGTGCTGACCACGCGGCGCGCCGGCGAATCCGGGCGCAGGACGCGGTGAAACAGCTCGAACATCCGGCGGTAGATGGCGTCCTGGCGCCCCGCGGCGGCCTCCTCCGCCGGGCAGAAATGCTCGATCGAGCCGTTGGCGATGATCCCGTCATACTCGGGCGCGAGGCACCGGTCCATGTCGCGGTAGTCGAGGAGCCGCACGTCCAGGCCGCGCGACCGTCCCAGTTTCACCTGCGCGGGCGAGATCGTGATGCCCGTCGCCACCGCGCCGCGGGCCGAGGCACGGGGCAGGACGCTGCCGGTGCCGCAGCCGACATCGAGCAGCCGGAACCCGGGCCCGACGCCCAGCTCGTCGAGCAGCCAGTCGTGCTGGCGGCGCTGCGCCTCCGCGTACGGCGTCGCCCGCCGGCCGCCGTAGATCCCCTCCGTGTAGTCCTCGATGCCCGCCGCCGGCGTCAGCGAGAGCAGGTCGTAGCAGTTGACGACAACGTTACGGTCCATGGCCCGCCCTCCGTTGCCCTCAGGCCGACCAGACGCCGGCGATGGGCGTGCCGCAATGGCGGCATTTGCCGGCGACGAGGTCGCGGTGCGTGACGGCGTAGATGTCGCGCTCGACGACGACCCGCCCGCAGTGCGGGCAATGCGTGTTCTCGGCATCGTCCAGGCCCGGCACATTCCCGATGTACACGTAGCGCAATCCGGCGGCACGAGCGATCGCGCGCGCCTGCAGGAGGGTGTCCACCGGCGTGGGCGCCAGGTGCTCGAGCTTGTGCTGCGGGAAGAACCGCGAGAAATGCAGCGGCCGGTCCGGCCCGAGGTTTTCCACGAGCCAGCCGCACATGCGCCGGATGCCGTCGAGGTCGTCGGTGTACGTGGGGACGATGAGGTTGATCACCTCGACCCACACGCCGAGCTCCTGGTAGATCTTCAGCGTGCGGAGGATCGCCGCGAGGCGGCCGGAATTCAGCGTGCGGTATGTCTCCTCGCTGAAGCCCTTCAGGTCGACGTGCGCGGCGTCGACGAACGGCGCGAGGTCGCGCAGCGGGCGCTCCTCGATTGAGCCGCAGGTCACGACGATGTTGCGCAGGCCGTGCTCGCGGACGCGCCGGCAGGCGTCGGCCGTGTACTCGTAGAAGGACGTCGGCTCCGCGTAGGTGTAGGCGACGGACGGGCAGTGCAGCGCGGCGGCGACGGCGGGGATGTCCTCGGGAAACAGGCTCAGCCGGGCCATGGCGCCGAGCGTGAGGGCCTCCGGCAGCGGCGGGCGCAGCCGCAGCGCCGGGCCGCGCGGGTTCTTCGTCTCCTCGGGTTTCTTCTGCGAGATCTCCCAATTCTGGCAGTTGAGGCAGCGGAACACGCAGCCCGAGGTGGCCAGCGAGAACGTCGGGGTGCCCGGCAGGAAGTGGAACAGCGGCTTCTTCTCCACCGGGTCGACGTGGAACGTGCACGGGTTGCCGTACACCATCGTGTAGAGCACGCCGTCGCGGTTGATCTTGTTGCGGCAGTGGCTGCGGTCGCCGGGCGTGAGCAGGCAGTTGTTCGGGCAGAGCTTGCACTGCACGTTGCGGTCGAGCTTGAGGTAATGCTGCGCCTCGCGCACCCAGCCGCGTTCCTGCCAGAGGTGCCAGGTGGTGTCGTCCGGCGCGTCGCCGGGAAAGATTTCCGCCGGGGCGTCCGCCGCGGTGGTGAGGTGGAGCAGGCGTTCGAGCCAGGTGGAGTCTTGCATGGCGAGTTGCGCGAAGCCGGCGGCGCCGCCCACGAGCACCTGGCGCCGCGTGAAGCGCGGCGACGCGGTGGCGGCGGGACCGGCGGGATTCATGCTTTCGGGTTGGGTTTGATCCATCCCCAGCGGAGGAGGGCCAGGTAGACCGAGGGTACGACATGCGCCACCACCAGCGCGCCGAGCGGGAGATGGAGGAGCTTGTGCAGTGCCAGCGCCGTGCGCTCGCTGGCCAGCGCGCCGAAGCCATAGCGGCCGCTGATGGCGTAGCCCGTGGCGAAGAAGGCGAGCAGGAGGGGCAGGAGAATCCAGCCGGTCCAGCGGACGACGATCACCGCGATGTGGCTGAGCGAGTTCATGTGCTCGCCGGCAACCGCCAGTTTAGCGCCGCGGCCGCGAGATTCAACGCCACGATGAGCAGGCAGGTCCCGGCCACGCCGACCAGCGGCACGAGCAGCGCGCCGGCGAGCAGCGCCCCGAGCGCGGCGCCCACCAGGTCCGCGGCGTAAAGCCCGGCGGCGTGCGCGCCGGGTTCGCGCCCCGGCATCCCGCCGGCCACGGCGAACAACGCCCCGACGGGTACGGCCGCGGCAAAGGCGTACAGCCAGAGGACCGCCTCGCCGGCGGCCGCGGGCGACGCACGCCCCGCGAGTTGGGCCAGCATCACCGGCAGCAAGGCGGCGAGACCGGCGATGACCAGCGCCAGGGCGGCGATCGGGCGGCGGCTCGCCGGGACCGGCACCCGGCGGGCGGCGAGGGCCGCGCCGGCGGCCAGGCCCGCCATGAACACCGTGACCACGATGCCGAGCTGCCGGTACAGCGAGCCGTAGAGGACCTGCACGCCGAGCAGCAGCACGAGCTCAAGCGCGGAAGCGGCGAAGCCCGTAGCGAAGACGGCCTTCGCCGGCGCCGTGAGCCGGAGCCAATAGAGGAGCACGCCGGCCGCAGCCAGCAGCACGATGCCGGTCGCCGGCAGGGCAAACTGGCTCAACCACAGGCGCAGGCGGTGACGGCAAAGCGCCGGCGAGAAATCCGTGTTGAGCCCGGCGGGCACGGCGAGGGCGCGTTCCAGCTCGGCGAGACGGTCCGGGGCGAGCGTCACGTCGAGGTAATGGCGATTCACCAGCCGGCCGGCGATGCCGCGGGCCTCGAGCCGCGACGCCAGGTCGGCGTCGAGCGGCGCGGCGGACGCGAGGAAAAACACCCGTTCGCCGGGCACCAGCCGCACGTGGGGGAAGACCGCGGCGGCGGTGCGGTGCGCGCAGGCGAGCAGGTGGGCGAGTTCCGGGCTCACGTAGTCGGCATACTGGCCGAGGCCGAAGGCCAGCACGCCGCCCGGCGCGAGGATGCGGCGGGCGGCGGTCATGAACTCCAGCGTGAAGTAACGATTGAGCTGGAATGTCGCCGGATCGGGCAGCGCGACGATCATGACGTCGAATGGCCCGCGCGCCTGTTCGATGAAGCGGCGGGCATCGCCGGCGACCAGCGTGAGGCGCGGGTCGGAGAGGTTTTCCGGCAGCAGGCTTTGCCCGGTCGCGATGATGCGCGGGTCGAGTTCCAGGGCGGTGACGGCCCCGGCGCCCGCGCGGAGCGCCTCGCGGCCCGCGCCCGCGACGGCCCCGGACACGAGCAGCACCCGGCGCGGCGACGCGCACGCCGCCATGGCGTAAAGCACGCTTTCCTCGACCTGCCCGGTATTGCCCGTGAACACGATCGGCACGCCGTTCTCGTGGAAGGTGAGCTGGCCCGCGGCGCGCGTGACCACCAGCCGGCCGTACGGCGAGGCCGCGCGCAGGACGACCGGCTCGCGGAACTGCCATTGCGTGGTGCGGTCGTCCAGCCAGCCCGGGCCGACCACAAGGATTGTGCCGAACACCATGGCACCCGCGAGGCTCGCGATCACAAGGCGCGGGGCGCCAAAATCGCGGGCGACGATCGCCGCGACGAGGCAGCAGAGGGCTGCCGGCACGCAGAGCAGCGCCGCGTGGTCGAGGTACGGCGACAACGCGAAGGTGAACAAGGCGCCGCCGGCCAGGCCGCCGAGGGTGTCGGCCGCGTACACCCGGCCGATCTCGCG
>DASZXO010000068.1:0-2139 GCA_035545835.1 Lacunisphaera sp. | reverse complement strand
CCCTCGGCGAGGTAGGCGAGAACGGTGAGCGTTCCCAGGCGCTGGCCGTAGGCGGCGGCAATAGCCATGACCGCCAGCGTCTGCAGCGTCATCGGCACCGGGAAGAACGGGACGAAGACCTTCGCGGAAATGTACAGCACCAGTGTACCCGCAAGGACCAGCGCGAGCTCCTGCAGCGCCCGGTCGGCGCGGTTGGACAGAAGGGTCGGCGCGAGCGCGGCGCCAGCGGTGTTGGTCTGCAAGGAACTTCCCCCAAGCGACAAGGTTAAGTCTCGCCGCAGCTATAGGGAAATTCGCGGCGAGCGACAAGCGATGGGCTGGCCTGCAAAAGCGCTTGTCGCCAGCCCGGTCTTCGCTAGAACACAGCACATGAGCGACATGATCGACGATCGTAACCGGCGCCTAATGGCCGTACTTACCGCCGCGCCGGTGGTGCCCGTCATTATCATCGAGGATCGCGCCACCGCCGTGCCTCTGGCAAAGGCGCTCGTGGCGGGGGGGCTCACTGCCCTCGAGATTACGCTCCGGACCGCGGCCGCGATGGATGCGATACGGGCCATTATCGCGGAGGTCCCCGGTGCAAACGTCGGCGCCGGAACGGTCGTGGATCCCGGGCAGTTCGCGACCGTGGCCAAGCTTGGCGTAAAGTTCGTGGTCAGCCCGGGGGCGACGCCCGCACTGTTGGCGGCGGCCGCGGATTCACCCGTGCCCTATCTGCCAGGGGTGGCAACGGCCGGCGAGGCGATGACGTTGTTCGATGCCGGCTACCGCACGCTGAAGTTCTTCCCGGCCGAGCAGGCGGGCGGCGTTCCTTACCTCAAGGCACTGTCCTCGCCGCTTCCTGCCATCCGTTTTTGCCCCACAGGTGGTGTCAGCGTGGCCAATGCTCCCGCATACCTTGCACTGCCGAATGTCATCTGCGTTGGCGGCTCGTGGGTGGCACCTGCGCAGGCGATTGCGGCGGGCGACTGGGCGGCTGTCACAAAATTGGCCGAAGCGGCTGTGAAGCTCGTCTCACGCTGACGTGAGAACCTAGGAATCTCCTTGCATTTTGAGTGCAGACCGGCCATATGCACGCCGTTCGGGCACTTTACCCGGAGACTGGAAAACGGCGCGGGGGCCAATTCCTCGCTGGTTCTGTGTGAAACTGGACCGTCAAGATAAGACGCTTGTTCCTTTCCCCGAAAAGACAATGCCACCGACCGCGGGTTGCGCAGTGCACCCCGCATCAACACTAACGGGAGAAGGAATCCCACACTATGGCTCGCCAGACCGGCACCGTGAAATTCTTCAATTCCTCTAAGGGCTTCGGCTTCATCACCCCGCAGGGTGGCTCCAAGGACGTGTTCGTCCACGTGAGCGCGCTCGAGCAGGCCGGCATCAGCCATCTCGCCGATGGCCAGCAGGTCTCGTTCGAGGTTGAGCCGGACCGCATGGGCAAGGGCCCGAAGGCCGTCAAGCTCGAGCTGATCTAGCTCCGGTCTTCCCGCGTTCGCGCGGGGCCGAAAGAAACGATGAGGCCGCCGGCGGAAATTGCCGGCGGCCTTCTTCTTTTTGGACATGACGAAAAGCGATCAGGTCAGGACGCTTGACGCACACGACCATGCCCCATCCCTGAATCAGAAAGGCGTCGCTTGGGTTGCCCCACACGACGCCTCCCTGATCAGTTCGCTTGGCCTTCGGCAGCCTGACCCCAAAGTTGGCCTCAGGAGCTGGGCGCCGTCGACCGCGAGCCGATGCGTGATCTAAGCTCCGCATCTCCGGTTGCCCGGAAACCTTAGCCAGACCACCCGGGTACTGCCTTGCGGCCGTCCCGGACCACCCTTCCAGAACCCGCAATACCGCCTCGCGGCGGCTTCGCGTGAACCTTCCAAGTGGCGCCGCGGGGCATCTGGTTCCTCGGATTTGCATCCGACCACCAGCGCGGTCCGCGTAAGGTCCGGTCTCGGACGTTCGACTTGCCCTGCCGAACTCGGCCGTCCCTTGCGGTGATGAGACTGTGCGCCAACGCCTGTTCCGGTGATACAGCGAAGCAGCAGCGGTGGGATGAATGGGGATAATGGGGAGCGGAAAAAGATTCGGACTCGCTTTCGCAGCACGAACCGGCGCAGCGCGAAAACCGAATCGAAGGAATCGCTT
>DASZXO010000067.1:0-25822 GCA_035545835.1 Lacunisphaera sp. | reverse complement strand
CCGGCGTGGGCGGCGTTGAGCGCCGCCAACGCCTCGGGCACGATGCCCGCGGCATTGTCACTGGCGAAGGTATAGTCGGCCGGGGGTGCGGATTCGGCGGGCATCGCCCGAGCCTGCCAAAACGAAACGCAATGAACAGGGGGAAATGCGCCCACGCCGTGCTTGCCGTGCCGCGGGGGAGGGTGTTCGGTTCCGGTCGCGCATGACTCCCGCCCGCGTCAACCTTTACCTGGTCGGCTTCACCGGCACCGGCAAGAGCACGGTGGGCCGGCACGTCGCGCGCAACCTGGCGATGGATTTCCTCGACAGCGACCACGAGATCGAGCGCACCAGCGGGCGGAGCATCGCGCAGATTTTCGCGCAGGACGGCGAGCCCGAATTCCGGAAACTCGAGCGCGGGTTTGTCGAGGGCGGCCATCCCGCCGCCGGGTGCGTGGTCGCCTGCGGCGGCGGACTCGTGGTGATTCCCGGGATGACCCCGCTGCTGCGCCAGCGCGGGGTGATCATCTGCCTCCACGCGTCGCTCGAGACGGTGCTGCAGCGCACGATCCGCTCCGCCCACCGCCCGCTGCTGGAGAGCGCGGACCGCGAGCGGCGCGTGCGCGAGCTGTACGCGCCGCGCGAGGCGATTTACCGGCAGACCGGCACGATGATCCTGACGGATCGCCGCCCGCTGCGCGAGGTGGTCGCGCACGTCACCCGCGTGTACGAGCGCGAGGCGGCGGAGTGGTCCGCCCAGCACCGATGAATTCCGCCGCCGAGGTCGTGCGCGGCCCGCGGCGCGAGGAACTCCGGCGCCGCCTGGAAGCGCTGGGCTTCGACGAGGTCCGGTTCGCCGCCACGGAAACGCCCGCCGGCGGCGGACTCCGGTGCTGGCTGGAGGACGGCATGCACGCCGACATGGCCTGGATGGAGCGCACGGCGGCCAAGCGCGGCGATCCGGAACTGGTCCTGCCCGGCGTCAGGTCGGTGATCATGGTCGGCGTGAACTACTGGCCCGGCCGCACCGAGACCACCGGCGACCGGCCCGTCTGGGCGCGCTACGCGGTCAACGAGGATTATCACGACACGATCAAGCCGGCCCTCGCGGCCGCCGGCCGGGTGTTGGAGGAAACCTGCGGCGCGTCGCCGGCGGACTATCGGTATGCGGTCGACACCGGACCGATCCTCGAGCGCGGCTGGGCCGCCCGGTCGGGCCTCGGTTTCCTCGGCAAGAACGGCATGCTGATCTCGCGCCGGCACGGGAACTGGCTGTTTCTCGCCACGATCCTGACGCGGGTCGCGATCGAGCCCGACCCCCCGCTGCGGAAAAAAGCCCTGCCCGCGGGAGCGCCCGAGCCGGCGGGACTGCTGTGCGGCAAATGCACGCGGTGCCAGGACGCCTGTCCGACGCGCGCGATTCCCCGTCCGGGCGTCGTCGACGCGCGGCGGTGCATCTCCTATCAGACCATCGAGAATCGCGGCATCATCCCGCGGGAATTGCGCGAGGGCATTGGCGACCGCGTCTATGGCTGCGACATCTGCCTCGAGGTGTGTCCGTGGAACCGCTTTGCGCGGACCGGCCGGCGCATGCTCCTGAAGGCCCGGGACGAAATCGGCCGGTTGTCGCTGGCGGATTTGCTGGCCCTCACGCCGGCGCGTTTTGCGGAGGTGTTTCGCGGCACGCCGATCAAGCGGACCAAACTGGCCGGGATGTTGCGCAACGCCTGCGTGGTGGCGGGCAACGCCGGCCCGCGCGAAGGCGCCATCCATTTGTCCGCACTGGTGGGACTTGCCGGGCATGAATCACCGGTCGTGCGCGCCCATGCGGTGTGGGCGGTGCGGCGAATCGCCGGGGCCGGCGCCGCCGCCCTTCTGGCCGGCGCCGCCGCGCGCGAATCGGATCCGGCCGTGCTGACGGAATACGCCGACTCCGTCGCCGGGTAGGGGCGCGAGCCCGCCGGCGCTATTCGCCGCGGAACAGGTCGCGCATCCGCTCGGTGAACGCCGCGGGCGGCCGGACCGGCATCCCCGCCTTGCTGATGAATCCGTGGACGGTGAAGCCGGTCACGAGCAGCTCCTCGCCGCGCCGGACCTCGTAATCGAGCCGGATGCGCAGCAGCGGCTTTTCCTTCAGCATCGTGATGACCGTCAGCTTGTCGTCGTAGCGGGCGGGGCGGTGATATTTGGCGCCGACTTCGATGACCGGCAGGAAATAGCCCTGGGCCTCCAGGTCGCGATACGGCAGGCCCGATTCCCGCAAGAGGGTGGTGCGGCCGACCTCGAACCAGGGCAGATAGCTTCCGTGGTAAACGACGCCCATCATGTCGGTTTCGTCGTAGCGGACGGTGACGGTGGCTTGGGAGACCAGCATGGGAAATCAGTTGGATTGGGAAGACGGTGGCCCGAAAAGGGCAAGCGCGTTGTCCTTCCACGTGTGTTCCAGCGCCCGGCGACGGCCGGCGGCGCCCAGTTTGGCGCACAGGACCGGGTCGCCGATCAGCTTGCCCAGGGCCGCGGTGAGGGTGAACAGCTGGTCGGGCGGCACGAGCAGTCCGGTCTCGTTGTGGCGGACGGCCTCGGGGACGCCGCCGATTGCATGGGCGACGACCGGCAGGCCATGGGCGCCGGCCTCCAGGTAGACCAGGCCGAATCCCTCGACGCTCAGCTTGTGCGGCATGCTGGTCATGACAAAGATGTCGGCGTCGGAAAAAATCCGGCCGAGCGCCTGGTCCGGCACATCGCCGAGGAAACGCACCGGGAAACCGGCATCGGCTGCGGCGGCGCGGAGGACGGGCTCGTAGTTTTCCTTCGAATGGCCGCCGACGAGCCAGTATTCGATGCCGGCCTTCTTCTCCGGCGGCAAGGCGCGCAGCGCCTCGATGACGCGGAGCTGGCCCTTGCGCGGATGCAAGCGGCCGACGGTCAGCAGGACGGTCCGTCCGTTTCGCCTTTCGGCAGGGGGCATCTCCCGATTTGCGACAAAATCGGAGCGCAGGGCACCCGGCGCCAGGACGGTCTTGGGCGCCAGGCCGGGAAAAAATTCCTCGAGCAGCTGCCCGGTGTGGCGGCTGACCACGCTGACCCGGTCGGCCCGCTCGAGCAGTCGCCGCGTGCTCCAGTTCACTAGCGGGCGCATGCCCATCTTGAGGATTTCGGAGCCGTGCAAAGTGACCATCAGCCGCCCGGGCGGCAGGTTGTCAAAAAACTGCAGGACCAGCATCGAAAGCAAAGGGCCCGGTTCGGGCACATAGAGGATTGCATCCTGCAATTGTTCGCCCTGCAGCTGGAGTTCGCGGGCCATCCGCCACTGGTTGCGCAGGCCGTGCGAGCCGTCGAAGGGCAGGCGCCGCACTCGAAAGGGCCACTCCCGATCGGGCATCCCGGCCGGCAGGGCGGGGGCCCACACCTCCACCCGATAACCCAGCGCCGCCGCCGCCGCCGCCATCTCCGCCGCATACACCGCGATCCCGCCCTTGTGGGGATAAAATTCCTGGGTCGCCATGACCAAACGGGCGGCGGATGAAGGTAACATCACGCGTCAGCAGGATTTACGCGGCGCCAACTGCCAATAGAAAATTTCCCGCCCCAGGCCGGTTTTGGGAACAACAAATGCTAACAAAGCACTCATATTACCGGCACTTAGCCGTCGGTATTTTGAGATTTACACACCAAACACCGTTTTAATACTTATGGACATGGCACAGGCCGCCACAAACCACTCAGGACTACCGATCAAGCCGTTTACCTCTGAGGACGACGCAAACCTGCGCGAATCATTAAAGCGTTGTTCTGCGGCGACTTACGAAGCTGCGGCTCAGTTTCGCAAGACCGGTAATATCGAGCACCTGCCGGCCATCGTGCTCGGGATCATCGAGCGGTATGTTGAGCCAGATTTGCGCGGAAAGCTTCGGGATGCGGACGACGACCTGCGGATCATCGAGGATCTGGGCATCGATTCGCTGACCATGATGGAGATCGTTATCCTCGTGGAAGACGTGCTCCAGATGTCGATCAACAACGACGAACTGCGCCATCTTCGCACGGTCGGTGACGTGAAGCTCTTCATCGGCTGCAAGATTCGCGGGCTGCCGCTGCCGAAGCCCACGAAATTCCTGCCGATCGAGGCGATCGCCTCGGTGATGCCGATCCAGCCGCCCTTTCTTTTCCTCAGCGAGGCCTCGGTCAATGCCCACGGCGCCAATGCGAAGTACCGCATCAGCGGCCAGGAGTTTTTCCTCCAGGGACATTTCAAGGACAACCCGGTTTTCCCGGCCTCGATCATGCTCGAGGCGCTGGGCCAGCTCTGCGTCCTGTTCCTGCTCGAAGGCCAAATCGGCGAGGCGGGCAAGGTGGTGGATCCCAAGACGATTTTCTTCACCTCGTGCGAGGGCGTCCGCTGCCATCGGGTCTGCCGGCCGGGCGACGTGCTCAGCCTGTCGATCAAGCCGAAGCGCCTGAAGCTGCCGCTGGCGACCTTCGAGGGCCAGATCCGGGTCGGTCAGGAAAAGACCGCCCTCGCGGAGGAAATCATCCTGACTTTTGCCTACGCCGAGGAAGTTGCCCAGCCCGCCGCAGCCGTCACCCCGGGTGCCGTCGTCGCCGCGGAAAGCTCCCCTGACTCCGGCCCGAAGGAAGAGCCGCGCGTCGCGGTCAACGCCTGAAACGGCCCGCGCCGCGGCCGCCGTCCAAAACCGCATTGCGTCGCGCGCAGTTGACGCCAAACAGTCTGCGCCGGCGTCCTCCGCCGGGAGCGCCACCCTGATCCATGCGGAAAGTCTACGTCACCGGCCTCGGCTTCATCACCAGCATCGGCAATGACTCGGCCACCGTGGCCGAGAGCCTGCGCGAGCTGCGTCATGGCATGGCCACCTATCCGCCGTTCCAGCAGGCGAACGTGCCGGTCAAGGTCACCGCCCCGATCCGCGATTTCCAGACCGACTCGACCGATGCCGAGGACTGGATCGTGCCGGCCCGGTATTCGATCAAGCGCGAGCTCCTGCGGGGCATGGCGCCGCACGGCGTGTATGCCTACTGCGCGATGCAGCAGGCGGTCGAGGACGCGAAGCTGACCGAGGCCGATTGGTCCAACCCGGAAACCGGGCTCTACGCCGCCTCCGGCGGCTCGCCGTTCCTGCTGGGATTCTATCTGGAGCGGATGCGCAAGTTCGGCGTGATGCGCTGCCAGCCGCTGGGGATCGTCGCATCGATCTCCGGCACGGTTAACTTCAACCTCGTCTCGCACTTCAAGATCAAGGGCGCCTCGACGGGCTTTTCCTCGGCCTGCGCCTCGTCGGCCCATGCCCTGGGCTTTGCCTTCGACGAGATCGTGCTCGGCCGGCAGAAGCGCATGTTCGTCGTCGGCGCCGAGGACGGCAACGTCGAGAGCATCCTGCCATTCGCGGGCATGCGCGCCCTGTCGCTGCAGACCGACCCGTCGCTCGCCTCGCGGCCGTTCGATGCCGGGCGCGACGGCTTTGTCGGCACGGGCGGGGCCACGGTGCTCGTGCTCGAAAGCGAGGAGGAGGTCGCCCGCCGCGGCGCGAAGGTTTACTGCGAGGTGGCGGGATGGGGCCAGGCCTCGGACGGCCACAACGTCGCCATCTCCCATCCGGACGGGGCCGGCCTCAAGCTGGCGATCGAGAATGCGCTGAAATCCGCCGACCTCACGGCGGACGCGATCGACTACGTCAACGCGCACGCCACCTCGACGCCCATCGGCGACCTCTCGGAGGTGCGCGCGCTGAAGGCGTTTTTCGGCAAGGCCCCGACGCGGCCGGCCATCAGCAGCACCAAGGCGCTGACCGGGCACGGGCTCTCGCTGGCCGGCGCGATGGAGGCGGGCTTTTGTTCCCTGGCGATCCGGGACGGCTTCATGCCGGGGTCCGCACACATCAGCCGCCTCGACCCGGCCTGCGAGGGTCTCAACATCATCCGGGCCACCCTGCCGCACCGCCCCAACGTCGTGCTGAGCAACAGCAGCGGCTTCGGCGGGGCCAACGTGTGCCTCATCTTCCGGAGCGTGAATTGAGCGCCGATCCCCTCGCATCGCGTTTTCGCACGGCGTTTGTCACCGGCGCCAGCACCGGCCTCGGCCTGGCCTTCGTGGACATGCTGCTGGCGGGCGGCGTCGAGGTGTGGGGCACGTCGCGCGATGTCGCGCGGCTGCCGGCCCGTCCGCGTTTTCACCCGGTCGCGCTGGAACTCGGCGACGGGCCCGGGGCGGAACGGGCATTCCTCGCGGCTGAGGCCGCCGCGGGCGGCTTCGACCTCGTAGTAAACAACGCCGGCTTCAGCCTTTTCGGGTCATTCATCCATTCGGATTTTTCCGCCTTCGAGGCGCTGATCCAGGCCATGCTCATCAACACCGCCCGCCTCAGCCGCGCCGCGCTGCGCGGGATGTCCACCCGGGGTCGCGGGACGCTCGTCAACATCTCCTCGATCGCGAGCGAGTTCGCGCTGCCCTACCAATCCGCCTATAACGCGACGAAGTCGGGCCTCTCCGCGCTCAACGAGAGCCTGATGTACGAGACCAAGGGCACTGGCGTGGTGGTGATCGATTTTCGGCCGGGCGATTTCCGCACCGACATCGAGCCGTCGATCCGCCGCCCCGCGGGCCAGCCCGGCCCGGGCCAGGAGCGCGCCTGGGCGGCGTTTTCGGGGATGATGCGGACGGCCCCGCCGCCCGAGGCCTGCGCCGCGGCCCTCCGGCGCGCGCTCCTCCGCAACCGGCCGGGCACGGTGCGCTGCGGCCGCTTCTTCCAGGCGCGGATCGCGCCCTTCATCACGCGCTTTTCCTCGCTGGCGCTCAAACGCCGGATCCAGTCGCGGTACTTCGGCCTCTGAGCCGCCGGAAACGCCGCGCATGTCGCAGGTTCGCATCCTTGTCCTCACCTCCAGCACCGGCGCCGGCCACGACGCGCGGGCGCAGGCCTTCGCCGAGTGGTGCTATGAGCTGTACCGCCACGACGTCGACGTGCGGATCGAGCAGATGCTCGAGAAATCGTCGCCGTTCTTCCGCGCCGGCGTTGATTTCTACAACTGGATCCAGAAGAAATCGCCCTGGATCCACAAGGCCTTCTACCTGTTCGTCGAGCTGCTGAGCTTCCTCAACCAGAAGTCGGTCAGCTTCGGCCGCGCCTATTACGAGAAGATCCTGCGCGAGTACCGGCCGCACCTCGTGTTCAGCGTGCACGACTGCCTCAACCGCGGATATTTCCAGCTGGCGCGGACCATGCTGGGCAAGGACCAGGTCCGCTGCGCCACCTACTGCGGCGAATTCTCCGGCGGCTTCGGCTACAGCCGGAACTGGGTGGAGCCGTCGTCCGACCTCTACGTTTCCCGCACGCCGACCGCCCGCGACTACGCGATCAAGCTGGGCATGCCGGCGGCCCGCTCGCGGGTCCGCGGCCACCTCATGCCGCCCCGCGCCCTGGTCGAGGTCCTGACCCCCGAGGCGCGCCGCGCCTACCGCGAGAACGAGCTCGAGCTCAAGCCGGACCGCTTCACGGTGTTCCTCGCGACCGGCGGCAACGGCGCCAACAACCACCTCGAGTTGCTCGCGAAGCTGCTCCCCCATGCCGACCGGCTGCAGGCGGTCGTGATCTGCGGCCGGAACCGCGAGATCTACAACCAGCTCATCCACTGGCGCGCCGAGCACCCGGGTTTCGAATGCTTTGTGGACGGCTATTCGGAGAGCGTGCACCTCCTCCTCCAGGCGAGCGACGCCGTCGTCACCCGCGGCGGCACCACCACCTGCGCCCAGGCGCTGCATTTCCGCTGCCCGATCATCTTCAACGCCATCGGCGGGATCATGCCGCAGGAGGAACTCACGGTGAAATATTTCCGCAACGGCCAGGGCGCCGAACAGGTCGCCAGCGCCAACGCCTTCGGCGCGCTCATCGACCGCTGGATGCGGGATTTTGGCGACTACGAGCGCCTGCGGGAAAACTTCCTCGCACTGCGCTACGAGGAGGACCCGACCGTCGTCATCCGCGAGCTCGTCGACCTCGCCCAGGAGCCGGCCGGCACCGCGCTGCAGCCGCGGCCGTTTCCACCCCCGCGGCGCTGAGACCCGGCAGGGTGGTGGCGAAATTTTTGGTGTTCCCCCGCGGCGAACCGCGGCAGAGGATGACCGGAGCCTTCCGCCCTTGCCCGAGTCCCCGAACGCCATCGCCCTCCTGTTCACGACGTTTCCGAAGACGTCGGAAACCTTCCTGCAGCGGGACGTGACGGCCCTGCAGGCCCGCGGCGTGTCGCTGCGCCTGTACTCGCTGTGGGGTGGAGGCGGCGAGTTCGCCGGCCTGCCGGTCCACACCTTCAACAAATGGCGGCTCGTCCCGCTTTTCCTGTTCACGATTCCCTGGAACTGCGTGCGCCGGCCGCGCATCGTGCTCGACCTTTTTGAGGGCGTGCTCATGCGGCGTCCGCCGGGCTGGCTGAATTTTTGGGAAAACATGCTGGGTGCGGGCTTCGCCGGATGTTTCTACCGGTCCTTCCGCCGCGATCCGCCCGCGCTGGTCCACGCGATGTGGGCCGGCGGACCGGCGACGGCCGGCTGGCTGCTCTGGCGCATCCTCGGCCTGCCATACAGCGCCGGGGCGCACGCCTACGATCTTTACGAGCACGGCGGCGACTGGTGGCTGATGGAAAAGATCGCGCAGGCCCGCTTCGTCCACGCCTCAACCGAGGCCGCGCGCACCCTGCTCGTCGAACGGGCCGCGGATCCCGCGAAGATCCACGTCATCCGCCGCGGCCTGCCCGCCTTCCCGCCGCTCAAGCCGCTGCGCCGGCCCCGCTCGCCGCTCCGGCTCTGCTGCATCGCGCGGCTGGTGCCGAAGAAGGGACTGGTTTTCCAGCTGCGGATCTATGCCGCGCTGAAGGCGGCCGGCGTCCCGTTTGCGGCGCGCATCATGGGCAACGGGCCGCTGCGCCCCGCGCTGGAGGCGACGATCCACCGGCTCGGGCTTACCGCCGAAGTGACGCTGCTCGGCCAGCGGCCGTCGACCGAGGCCTGGGCGCTGCTGGACTGGGCCGATGTGCTGCTGCACACGGGGATCGTTGCACCTTCGGGCGACCGCGACGGACTGCCCAACGTCATTCCCGAGGCGATGGCCGCGGGTACGATTGTGATCACGTCGCCGGTCTCCGCGACCATCGAGGCGGTCACCGACGGCGTCAGCGGCCTGGTGGCCGACGTCGACCGGCCGGCGGACTGGGTGGCGGCGCTCCGCCGGCTGGCGACGGACGACGGTTTGGCCGAACGCCTTCGCGCCGGCGCGCGGCGTTGGGTGGAGGAGAACTACGACGCGCGCCGCAACACCGGAGACCTGGCGGCATGCTTCGCCCGGGCGATCGCTGAATGAACATAGTCTTTCAGCGCGGGATTGCGCGGAGCCGGCGCGCGTTTTGGATGTCTCCACTCCGCCGCCGCGGAAAAACGCGATGATCTATTACGACGTAACCAAGATGGGCGGGGTCGGCCGCAAGTCGGGCCTGACCCGCTCGAGCACGCGCCTGCGCGAGGAATTCGGCGACGCCGTCACGCCCGTGATCTGGGACGGCGAAGCCCAGGGCCTGCGGCGGCCCGGCACCGGGGAGGCGATTGCGGTGACGCCGGACGACTGGTTCCTGACGGTTGAATTATTCAGTGGGGCGGAGCGGCCGGGATTTCGCGAATTCGTGCACCGCCGGCCCTGCCGTCTCGCGGCCCTGTTCTACGACGCGATCCCGCTGCGTTTTCCCCACGTAACCTGGCCGCAGAGCGTGCAGCGCCATCCCGACTACCTGAAACTCCTCGGACGTTTCGATCGCGTCTGGGCCATTTCCGAGGCCAGCCGGAGCGACCTCGTGGGATTCTGGCGCTGGCAGGGCGTGACGCCGCCGGCGCCGGTGGGCGTCGTGGAGCTCGGCGCCGACTTTGACGGCACGCCGCGCGTGATCGCCGGCGAACCCGCGCCCGACGGCCGGCCGAGCCTGCTGTGCGTCGGCATCATCGAGCCGCGGAAGAACCAGGATTTCCTGCTCGATGTCTGCGAGAGCCTCTGGGCCGAGGGCTTTGACTTCGAGCTGCACATTGTGGGTCGGGTCAACCCGCATTTCGGCGGTCCGATCGAACGCCGGATGAAACGCATCCAGGCAATCGAGCCGCGCCTGATGTACCATGCGGTGGCGGGTGACGCCCGCCTCGCGCGCCTCTACGCGGAGGCGCGCATCGTCGTCTTTCCCACGCTCGCGGAAGGATGCGGGCTGCCGCTGCTCGAGGCCCTCTGGCATGGCGTGCCCTGCCTTTGCACCGACCTGCCGGTGTTGCGCGAGAACGCGGACGGCGGCGGCTGTCTGACCGCGGCGGCGGGCGACCTCGTCGACTGGTCGGAAAAACTGCGGGCCCTGCTGACCGAGGCCTCGCTGGTGGGCTCGCTCCGGCGGGCCGCGGCGGCGCGAACCCTTCCGCGCTGGGCCGGCACGGCCGAGACCCTCCGCTCGGCGCTCACCTGAGCCGGGATCATTCGGTCGAGAAGTCGAAATCAATGGTCGAGAGGTCGGACCGGATGATTCGAAACCTTACCGGGACAATCGCAGTCGGATCCCGCGCGGATTGAGTCACTCGGCGCTCAACCCTGGACCCTCGACTCCATGAGTCCGCCTGAGGCGCGTTGTGCGGGAGGCGGAGGTCAGAGCTGCTTCACGGCATGCGCCATCGCCGCGCCGATCTTTTCGAGGTCGGCGTCGCTGTGCAGGGCGGAAACCGCGGTGCGGATGAGATCCTTGCCCGGCGGCACGGCGGGGGCGATCGACATGACCGTGAACACGCCCTTGTCGAGCAACGCCTGCCAGAAGCGGTAGACGAGTTCCTTGGAGCCGAGCACGATCGGAATCGCCGGCGTCTCGCTCTCCCAGATGTCGAGCCCGAGACCCTTGAGCATCTCCCGGTAGCGCCGCGTGTTCCGCCAGAGTCGGTCGAGATGCTGCGGCTCGGTCTGCATGATCTCAAGCGAGGCGGACGCGGCCGCGGCCTGGCTCGGCCCGAGCGCGGCGCTGAAGAGGGTCTGCTTCGAATTCGTGCGCAGGTACTCGATCATGTCGCGCGCGCCGGAGACGAAGCCGCCGGTGCTGGCGAGCGACTTCGAGAGGGAGCCGCAGATGAGGTCGACCGAATCGTTCAGCTTGAAATGATCCACCGTGCCGCGGCCCTGCCGGCCCAGCACGCCGAAGCCGTGGGCGTCATCGACGACCGTGAAGCAGCCGGCCTCCTCGCCGAGCCGCGCGACCTCGGGCAGACGGCAGACATGCCCCTCCATCGAATACACGCCCTCGACGAGCAGCATCTTCGGCGTGTTGAACGGAATGCCCTTGAGCACCTGGCGCAGGTCCTCCGGGTTGTTGTGGCTGAAGCGTTCGACGCCCGCCATCGAGAGCCGGATGCCGTCCCACAGGCAGGAGTGGATGTTCTTGTCCGCGAGGATCACGTCGCCCTTCTGGGCGAACGTCGCGACCGCCGAGCAGCAGGAAATGTAGCCGGCGACGCTGATGTGGCAGGCCTCGCGCCCCAGGAAGGCGGCGAGCTTCTCCTCGAGCTGGGTGTGATAGGCCCGCGAGCCGTTGGAAATGCGCGCGCCGGTCGTGCTGGTGCCCCAGCTTTTCGCGGCCTCGCCGCAGGCCTCGATCACCTTGGGATGAAACGACAGCCCGAGATAGTCGTTGCTCGACAGCATGATCATGTCGCGCCCGTTCAGCCGGATGTGGGTGCCGGTCTGCGCCTCCATCGTGTGATAGTACGGCTTGTACTTCAGGCGCATCTTCGTCGCGTAGTCATCCTGCGCGCGCTCGACGATCGCCTTCTTGGTCTTGGTGAATAGCGTCAGAGCCATGGTGTTTCCCGGGCGGGACTAGAGGCCAGGATACCCCCCTTAGCAACCGCAAAGCCGGTCAGTGGCGGCGCGGCAATGTCGCCATCCAGTTCGTCAGATCGGCCACGCAGTCGTGCCAGGTCCGGAACTTCCGCGTGCGCGCCGCCAGCGCGAGCCGCGTGACCTCCGCGGGCTCGAGCAGGAGCCGGCGCATCGCATGGGCGAGCGCATCGGCATCGACCTGTTCCAGGGCCACGCAGCCGCCGCCATGCGCCGATTCGCCGAGCGCGCCGGTGCCCGAGCAGACGCAGGGCTTGCCGTGGCGCAGGCTTTCGAGGACGGGCAGGCCGAAGCCTTCCATCAGCGACGGATAAACCGTGAAGCGGCAGCGCGCGTATGCCGCGTGCAGGCGCGCATCGGAGACGTGGCCGTGCATGATCAGCGGTCGCTTTTCGCGCCGCAGCGCGTCGATGAGGGCGAGGGCCGCGCCCGCGGTATCCGCCCGCGCCAGGCCGATCAGTTCGAGCTCGAACTCGAGCCCTTCCGCCCAGAGCCGCTGCGCGGCCTGCAGGAGCGCCAGGTGGTTCTTCCGGCCCTCGATCGTGCCGACGCTCAGGACCCGCGGCGCCCCGGACGGCTCCGGTGCGCCGACGATGGGATGATCGACGCCGTGGGGAATCGTGATCACCGGTGGGGGATGGTCCGCCCCGAGCCAGTGCCAGTAATCGCGCAGGCTGGCGGCCGAGTCGTCCGACACCGCCGCGATGCCGTCGAACTGCAGCAGCTCGCGCAGGTAGGCGGGCAGGCGCGCCACCGTCGAGGGCGGCGTGAGCTCGGGATATTTCAAGCCGATCGCATCGTGAAAGATCGCGACGCACGGGCCGTCCGCCTGCTCGATCAGCTCGGTGAGCCGCGCGCCGATCGTCGGGGAAAACAGCTCGGGGCAGATCAGCCCGTGCGCCTCGGGCAGGCCGGGATTCTGGCCGGTCAGGCGGCGTGCGTGGCCGGCGAGCTTTTCGCCAAAACTCCACGCCGCGCCGCGCGTGGTGCCGGCGGGGCCGCCGGTGTTGTCGCGCAGGGCGTCAAATTCCGGACGCCCGAGGGTGCGCCACGCATCGAGGTGCGGATCGAAGCAAACCGGGATCACGCCGTCATCCGCCTCGAGCGCCGCGTACAGCGAGCGGCAGACCCGCTGGATGCCGGTCTGCGTCCGGGTGTGGCTGGTGTGACTCGCATCGAGCAGCACGGGAGGACGATTCATGGCGTTCCCTCCACGCGCAGGGCTTCGACCGCAAAGGGGAAATCTCCGGCGCCGCCCGCGGCCGGCGCATTCTCGATGGCAATGGCGTTCGGCCTGCCCGCCGCGAGCGGCACCCGGATCTCCCAGGGCGCGGGTCCCGACACGCGGGCGGAAAAGTCATTCGTTCCGCCGGCCGTGCGCCGCACCTGCCATTGCGCCGACGTGGGTCCGCGCCGGCCCTGGGGTCCGAGCCGGAGCACGAGCGTCGCGGGGGAATGCGGCACGATGGTCAGCGCGATCCGGTTGCCCGCGACCTCGGGCAGCCCGGTGGAGGGAAACACGCCTTCCAGCGCCGTGACCCGGTTGCATTTCGCGAGCAGGGCGTACTCGCGTCCCTCCGCCATCCGCGGCGAATTCGCGTCGACGGTGTCGGCCCAGCTCCGCCCGACGAGCACGGCGCGGACGGGTGGGAGAGGGGCCTTTCCCTCGTGGGCGGAATTGTCATGGAGGTAGCCGCCGGCTTCCTCGCCCCGGGCCCCGAAATAGAGATCGCT
This sequence comes from Lacunisphaera sp., assembly GCA_035545835.1. Taxonomy (GTDB): domain Bacteria; phylum Verrucomicrobiota; class Verrucomicrobiia; order Opitutales; family Opitutaceae; genus Lacunisphaera. The sequence goes on along the minus strand of DASZXO010000067.1, from coordinate 12,200 downwards.
CTCGTAAAGGAAGTAGGACGACCACATCGAGTGAAAGAATCCCATTCCAAAAGTGGCGGTCTCGACCAGCACCGGCGCGTTGCGCAGCTCGCCCTGGGCCGCGGCGCGGACCTTGAACCAGTCCTGCGACAGGCTCTTGTTCGCGGCCCAGCGGCGCACCTCGCGGAACTCGATGTGCAATGCGAAAACCTGGAAGGCGAGGACGACGCCGAGGCCGGCCACCAGCCCGATGCGCCGGACCCCGCCGGCCTTCGCCGCGCCCAGCAGCGACTCGCCCACCGCCACCGGCACGGCCGCGGCCACGAACACGCCGCAAAACTGGCTCGTTTTCTGCCAGCCATAGCTGAAGCCCGTGGCCAGCGTGTAAGCCGCCAGCGCCGCGCCTCCGGCAAAAACGACCGCCGCGCCGAAACGGTCGCGGGCACGCCACCAGGTCAGGACCAGGCCGAGGCCCAGGATGGCGCCGACGGCGGCGGCCGGCCACGGCCCGATGAAGTGCGCCGCCGTCACGGACAAGGTCGTCAGGCCCGCGGGATATTCGGACGGCAGCAGCGTGGCGAAAAGGTTGGACCAGCCGGCGTCGGCGCGCGCGGCGTTGAACGACTCGATGAAGCCGTGCTCCGCCCGCAGGCTTGTGGCCGGATTGATCGCGACGGCGATGAAGAGCGCCGCCACGCACCGCAGGCTGGCCGGCCGCTCGGCGGCATCGGCGCGGAAAATCCAGCCCCGGAGCCAGAGCAGGCCGCACGGGAGGAGCACGAACGGGATCATCTCCGGGTAACTGCAGAAAAGGCCGTGCAGCCCGAGCACGATCAGCAGCCACCAGCCGAGCACCGGCCGTCCGGGCGCCGCGCCTTCGCGCAGGTATTCGGCCGTGGCGATGACGGCCGCGGTCCCGCTGAGCACCCCGAGCAGGTTGGGCAGGTTGGCGTTGGCGTGAAAAAAGACGAACAGCGGCTGCAGCGCGACCAGCACCACCTGCATGCTCCGGGTCAGGGTCGCCGAGAAAAAGGTCCGCACGGCCAGCGACGTCGCGGCGATCCACGGCACGTACAACGCCGCGGTCGCGTAGACGAACAGCTTGATCGGCGACGTGAACGTGAGCGCCGAGGCGAGCGCCAGCAGTCCCTCCGCCCCCATCCGGCCCCAGGCGGGCGTCAGCGAGGTGATCGCCATCGCCGGATTGGTCATCGGATGCAGGATGTTCCGCGCCGGCATGTCGAGATAGGTGTGGCGCTTCAGGTACTCGGCGGCGGCGACCCAGAAGAAGCTGTCGTGGTTGCTCGTGCCGTCATAGAAAAGCCGCTGGCCGTCCGCCAGCATCGGCCAGACGAGGCAGCCCAGGAACGCGGCGCCGGTGACAAAGAGCCACGGCGCCATGGGCTCGCGGAGCAGCGTGGCGGCATCGGCGGCGAGCGCGCGCCGGCTGCGCGGCCACGCAAGCGAGCACCACAGCGGCGCGAGGCACGCGAGTCCCCAGGCGAAATTGAGCGGGGCGAAGGCGTTCACGACACTCACCGCGAGGAGCAGGCTCGCCAGGCCCGCGAGCGGCGCGACGCTCATCCGTGCGAGCGGCGTGGCTTCGCGGAGCTGCGCCGCCAGCCAGTAGCCGGCCACGATCATGCCGGCGGGAAGGCCGGCGAGCAGCAGCATGCCTTCGAATTGGTTCATGCGGACAACCCGGTCACCATCCGGCGATGGCCTCGAGGCGGCGCCGGTAGCGGCCGCCCACGACCGCGGGGGAAAAATCCTTCTCGATCCGCTGGCGTCCCGCGGCGCCGATCTGCCGCGCCAGCGTCGCGTCCTCGGCCACCCGGCGCATCCACCAGGCGGCGTGCTCGATGTCGGGATCGGCCCATTGCTGGCCCTTCGAATAGGGGCCGTGGCTGCGCTCGAGGGTGACGAGGCGGCTGCGCACCGGGCAGCCGGTGTGCAGGTCCACGAACTCGGCGGTGCCCGACCAGTCCGTCGCGATCACGGGCTTGCCCAGGTACATGCTCTCCGCGAGGGCGAGGCCGAAGCCCTCGGAGCGGTGGAGCGAGACGAAGCAATCGCATGCCGCCTCGAGTTCGTAAATCTCGCGGCGGGTGAGCGTCTGCGTGATCAGCGCCGTGCCCGGCAGCGTGGCCGCCTCGGCGCGCAGCCGTTCGAAGTCCGCCTGGTTGCCGGGAACGTTGTGCACCTTGATGACGAGGGCGGCGCCGCCGCCGGCGAGCCCCGAGGCCCGAAACGCCTCGATCACGGCCCGCGGGTTCTTGCGCTCCGAGTACGAGTTGAGGTCGTAGAGGAATAGGAAGAGGAACTTGTTGGCGGGCAGGCCGAATTTTTCGCGGAAATCACCCTCGGGCCGGGTGAACTCGATGGCATGCGGCATGACAATGACCGGCACGGGCACCTTTTCCGCTATCGCCTCGACGGCGAAGCGCGACGGCGCCCAGACCTCCTGGCAGTAGTCGGCATAGGCGATCCAGGCGTCGGGAAATTCGGGCAGCTCCCACGCCCAATACCCGATGTTGTATTTTCCGCGGCGAAACCCGGCGCCATGGTGGGCGTCGATGTCGCGCATCGCGGGCGCATCGACGTGAAACACATTCACGGGGTGCGGGTTGTCGGCCTGCAGCCGGGCCACGAATGCGGTGTCGCCCATCGGATTCTTGCAGGGCAGCTTGAGGTCGACCAGGGCGACCGGCAGGCCGGCGGCATCGGCCGCGCGCGCGGCGCAGCGCACCGACTCGCCGATGCCGAGATCGGCACGGAAAAATCCGGCAAGGTTCAATGCCGGGCGGAGGAATCGCCGGGCATAACCGGCGTTCCAGGGCGAGGAACGGTTGGAAAAATCAAACAGCGCCTCGCCGTCGACCTCCACGCGTTCCACCCGCAGCCGGCGGTTCAGCTCCTGGCGCCGCCACGGCTGCCAGGGCCCCAGGCCGGTCACGCGGCCGAGCCAGGCCCGGAAATTGCCGGTGCCGACGCCGGTGAGCTTCATTTCCAGGCGGTGGGAAGCCGCCGTTGCCGCGGCGTCCGGGATCGGACATTCGAAGCGAAAAGGCCCCACCGGAAGCGTCTCGGAACCGCCGATCCGGCGCGTATCGAGCCGGAGGACGAGGCCGGGGGAACCCTGCGCCGCAGGCGCGGCCGGGTTCGCGGGCAGGACTTCGCCCGTCACCACGAGCTGCCGGACTCCGGCCAGCGGCGGCAGTTCAAGCACCGCGGTTTCCCGGATCCAGCCGGAATCGGGGTGAGTTTCGTCAAAAAAAAGTCCGCTGAACTTTGGGCGGAGTCGGCGCGTCATTGGGCGGTAGCGGGGAGATTTTTATCCCTGACGCCGTTCGGGTTGTAAATGGGAAATACCCGGAAGAGGGGGCAAGTGACGGGTGACGCGCGGCGGGCCGGCCCCGGCCTCCCTCCCGCGATCGCTTTTTCCCGGGAGGAACCGGTCGGTGCCGCCGGGCTGGGCGGCGGACTCGTCACCGGGCTCGGCCAGGCTAGATGACCATCGGCCCGGCGTCCGGTTCCGCGGGCGCCCCGTCGAGCAGCCGGCGCCACCGGGCCGCCTCGGATTCGATGGCATGCTCGACGCCGTCGAGGATGGCGGGCGGCGGCCGGCGCTGCAGGCCGCCGGCGAGCAGCAGTGCCCGGGTGGCGCGCGGAAAATCCCCGGGATCGCGCGGGCCGCTCCACTCCCGCGCGAGATAGTTGCGGCACCAGGCGCGGGCCGCGAGGGGGGCGAGGGCCTGCCGCCAGCGTTCCATCAGGCGGCGCGAATTCTGTTCGTCGTGGCGCTTCCGGCCCGGCGACTGGCTGACGTGGTGGCGCACGACGCTGCGCAGGGCCACATAGTTTTTTCGGCCGGCGGCGAGGGCCCGCAGGCACAGGTCGACATCCTCGGCCCCGTTCACATAGGCCTCGTCGAAACCGCCGAGCTCGCGCCAGGTCGAGCGGTGGAGGGCAAAACAGGCCCCGGTGAGCGCCGGCACCGACCGCAGGCCCGCGCGGCGTTCCGCGCGCGACGCGTGTTGTTCGTGCACCGGCTTGCCCTGGTGGTTGAACGCAATGCCCGTGTGGTCGACCTCGCCGGTGGCCGCCACGAGCTGGACGTTGCCGACGAGTCCCGCCTCGGGATGCCGCGCCAGCGTGTCGCGCATCGGCTCGAACCACCCGAGCGTGAGCACGAGGTCGCTGTTGAGAAAGAAGAGGAGGTCCCCGCGCGCCACCGCGGCGCCGCGATTGCACGTCACCCCGAACCCCGCGTTGGTCTCGTTGCGCAGGGTCACCACCGCGGGTCCACGGGCCGGCGCCGCCGTCAGCTCGCGCAGCCAGGCCGCGGTGCCGTCGGTGCTGGCGTCGTCGACGAGCACGATCTCGGCGTCGAGCCGGGAGGGCAGGGTCGCGACCAGCGTGCGCAGGCACTCCTGGGTCAGGGCCAGGCAGTTGTGCAGCGGAATGACGAACGAGGCCTGCATGCGCCCGGCGCGTCAGGAAACCAGGCGCCGGAGGTACGCACCATAGGACGACTTCCCGTGGCGCGCAACGTTGGCCTCGAGGCCCGCGCGATCGATCCAGTTTTTCCGGTAGGCAATCTCCTCGAGGCAGGCGATCTTGAGCCCGGTGCGGTTCTCGAGCACGTGCACGAATTGCGCCGCCTCCATGAGCGAATCATGGGTGCCGGTGTCCAGCCACGCCGTGCCGCGCCCGAAGAGTCCCACGTGGAGCTGGCCGCGCTCGAGGTAAAGGCGGTTGAGGTCCGTGATCTCGAGCTCGTTGCGGGCCGACGGCTTCAGGCTCCGGGCCAGGTCGACGACCGCGCCGTCGTAGAAATAAATTCCCGGCACGGCGTAGCTCGACTTCGGGCGGGTGGGTTTTTCCTCGAGCGAGACGACCCGGCCGTCGGGGCCGAATTCCACCACGCCATACGCACCTGGGTTGGCCACATGGTAGCCGAAGATGGTCGCTCCCTCGCGGCGGGCTCCGGCCTCCTCCAGCGCGTGCACGAAGTCGGCGCCGTAGAAAAGATTGTCGCCCAGGACCAGGGCCGACGGCTCGCCGCGGAGAAAACCGGTGTCGCCGGCGATGTGGAACGCCTGGGCCAGGCCCTCGGGTTTCGGCTGTGCGGCAAACGAAAACCGGACGCCGAAATTGGCGCCGTCGCCCAGCAGGCTCTTGAACAACGGCAGGTCCTGCGGCGTCGAGATGACGAGGATCTCCCGGATGTCGGCGAGCATGAGGGCCGACAGCGGATAGTAGATCATCGGCTTGTCGTAGACCGGCATGAGCTGCTTCGACACGGCGATCGTCAGCGGGTAGAGACGCGTGCCGGAGCCGCCGGCGAGGACAATTCCTTTTCGGTTCATCGGGGAAACGGGACGAGAGTCACGAAATCACGGCAAAGGTCAAAGCCGGGTTGGCGGTACGGTCGCGCGAGGCGGCTGCCTGCGGTGGCGCGGCCTGTCCGCAGGCAGCTGCTCAATCTGTCCACCGGACGGTCTGAACACCGACCAACGCGTTGCGGACAACGCGTTCCACCCATCAGGCGCCCGTGCCCAGCCGTTCCCGGGCGTACTTGCGAGCGGTAATGTCGGCCGCCCAGGTGCGGTGGGCGAGATACCAGTCCACGGTCTTCTCCAGGCCGGAGGCGAAATTCTCCCGCGGGCGCCAGCCGAGCTCGCGGGTGAGCTTGCTGCAATCGATCGCATAGCGACGGTCATGTCCCGGTCGGTCGGGCACCGAGGTGATCAGCGACTCGTACTTTCGCCCGTCGGCGCGCGGGGCTTTGCGCTCGAGCAGGGAACAGATCGCGCGGACGATCGCGAGGTTCGGCTGCTCGTTCAGTCCGCCGATGTTGTAGGTTTCGCCGACGCGCCCGCGCTGGAGCACGAGCCAGATCGCCGCGGCATGGTCCTCGACATACAGCCAGTCGCGCACCTGGAGGCCGTCGCCATAGACCGGCAGGGGCCGGCCCTCGAGCGCGTTCAGGATCATCAGCGGGATCAGCTTCTCCGGGAAATGATACGGCCCGTAATTGTTCGAGCAATTGGTCGTGAGGGTCGGCAGGCCATACGTGTGCTGGTAGGCCCGCACGAGATGGTCGCTCGCCGCCTTCGAGGCCGCGTACGGGCTGTTGGGGGCGAAATTGTTTTCCTCGGTGAATGCGGGATCGCCCGGGGCCAGCGTGCCGTAGACCTCGTCGGTCGACACGTGGAGAAACCGGAACCCGTCCTTCCGCGCGGCGGGCAGCGCCGCCCAGTGCAGGCGCGCGGCGTTGAGGAGGCGCAGCGTCCCCGTGACATTTGTCTGGATGAACGGCTCGGGCGAATCGATGGACCGGTCGACATGCGATTCGGCGGCAAAGTTAACAACCGCATCGATGGCGTGCTCCGCCAGGATCCGGGGTACGAGCGCGGTGTCGCCGATGTCGCCATGGACAAAAACGTAGCGCGGATCGCCGGCCAGGTCCGCGAGGTTGGCGGGATTGCCGGCGTAGGTCAGGGCATCGAGATTCACGATCCGGGTGAAACCGGCTGGAGCCGCAGCCTGCAGCCGTTGCCGGATGAAATTGGATCCGATGAAGCCGCAACCGCCGGTGACGAGCAGGTTCATGGCCGGATCAGGCGGCGGCGCGGGTCCAGCGCCGGAGGTCGCGCTCAACCGCGGCGTGGACTTCCGTCAGGGTGATGCCCACCGACGCGAGCTTGGACGAGTCCATCACGCAGTTGGAACGCGGGGTCTTGGCGGCCTTGGCCATGAAGTCGGCCTCGTCACGGAAGAAGCGGAACTCACGGTTGGCGACGCCGGTCCGGCGGATGAGCTCGACGATCTCGTGCGTGGTGACGTGCCCGGGGTTCGTCACGTTGTAGGTGCCGAACGGCACGCGCTTTTCCCAGCAGGCGAGCGTGGCGGCGCAGAATTCCTCGAGTTGCGAGATCGAGTTGGTCGCCTCGAGCAGGGTCGGATAGCGCAGCAGCTTGGTCAGGTAGTTGCGCGGGTTGTCGACCTCGTTGAACGGAATGCGCAGGCGCCAGACGTAGACCTCGGGCGCGCCGGCGAGCACTTCCTCCCCGAGCGCCTTCGTGCCGGAATAAAAACTGCACGGCGGCGAGCGGAACGTGAAGTTGGGCGGATCATCCTCGCGAAACCCCGAGCCATCCGGCTTCGCTCCATTGTAGATGCAGCCGGAGGAGACGTGACCCCAGGGCACGCCGGCGGCGGCGCAGGCGGCGGCGATCACGCCGGGCAGGACGGCGTTGCCGAACAGGCACTCGGCCTTGTGCACCTCGCAGGCGTCGACGTTGGGCTTGCCGGTGTAGCCGGCGGCGTTGATCAAGAACTCCGGCTTTTCGCGGCGCAGCAGCGCCTCGAGCGTCTTCCCGTTGGCGTAGTCGCACTCGGCGCGCCGGAGATTGCGGAAGGCGAGGCCCCGCTGCGTGAGCAGGGCCTGGTAGGCCTGGCCGACGTATCCGGAGCCTCCGAGGAGCAAGATCATGGGCGGCTAGCTAGCCAGAGGCGGCGGGAGTTCGTCAACCCGTGACTGGAGCAAACCCGAGACCGCAAAAGGGCACGCCTCAATGTGGGCGGAGTGCCCTCACTCGGCAAAATCGGCCACGGCTGGATCCCCACGGATGCAGGCGGAGCACCGCGCCGGCCGAGGCTACTTCGGGGTTCCCGCCGTGGGAGGCCAAGGGGCGGAGGTCTGCGGCTTCTTGTGGTAGTCGCCGCGGCTGAAAAATTTCTCGAGCCAGAGATACGCGCAGATGAAGAAATACCGGCTGCCCATTTCCTTGAGCTTGAGCTTGGGCTCGCCGTACTTCCGGTTCTGCCAGGAGATCGGCACGACCTTCCAGGTGTAGCCGCGGACGATCGCCTTGAGCGGGATCTCGACCGTGAGGTTGAAGTGCGGCGAAAGGAACGGCCGGCAGCCATCGATCACCTCGCGCCGGTAGGCCTTGAAGGCGTTGGTCGTGTCGTTGAGCGAGATGTTGAAGCCGATGCGGACGAGCAGATTGGCGATGCGGTTTACGAACAGCTTCAGGCGCGGGTAGTCGATGACCTTTCCGCCTTTCACGAAACGGCTGCCAAAAACACATTCGTAGCCCTGGTTGAGCAGGCGCCAGTACTGGACCGCGTCCTGCGGCGAATCGGAGGCATCCGCCATCATGATCGCGCACGCGTCGCCCTTCATCCGGTCGAGTCCGTAGATCACCGCGCAGCCGAACCCGTGCGGGCCCGGGTTCTGCAGCGGGGCCAGCGTCGGGATTTTCTCCTTCAGTTCCTGCAGGACGGCCCAGGTCCGGTCGCGGCTCCCGTCGTCCACCACGACCAGCTCATGCGGCACATTCTCGCGCGCGAAAACCTCGTGCATCTCGGCCAGGGTCGACGGCAACGAATCCTGCTCATCCCGCGCGGGGATGACGATCGAGAAGAGCTGCAGCGGCGGAGGAGCCAGTTCCGACATTTGTCTATCCAACACCAAACGAACGGCTCCCGGCAAGCGCGCACGCAGCCGGGTGGCGGCTCATTTGGCCAGGGTGCCTTTGGGTGGAACGCGACCTTGGGACGCGTTTGAAGGTCATCCGCCTCTCGACGGAATCGGCGTCACGACCCTGCTGTTGTGCGGGGACGGGCTACGTCAAACCCAGCCACGACGTGCGGGCCGGTTTTGCGCCGGCAGCGAAAGTGCGCGCGCCACCCGTTGCTCAGAGCGGCGCTGAGAGTTCGAGCCAGCCCGGGTTCTGCTCGGCATGGCGGGCGATCTCGTCGAGGACATCCGCGACCTTGGTGGCCGGACGCCAATCCCAGACCTGCGTGGCGCGCGTGTGATCGAGGACGATCCACGGCAGGTCGAACTGGCGCGGGGCGCCGTCGGCGGCGACCAGGTGGGCGCCAAATCGGGACGCGCACCAGTCGCTCAGTTGCCGGAGCGACATCGCCGACGCGGCGCCGCCCGAGACGTTTAGCAGCCGGTCGCTCTCGGCGATCTTGGTCGCGGCCATCTGCTTTTCGACGAGTGGCGCCAGGTCGCGCGGGTGCAGGCAATCGCGCACCTGATGCCCGTGTCCGCCAAAACCGAGATAGCGCAACGGGCGCTTCTCGCGCCACATGTTGAGCCACCAGGCAAAGATTCCCTGGTCGGGCCGGCCGAACTGGCCGCCGCCGGCGAGGACGCCACAGCGGTTGACGAAGATTGGAAATCCGAAGGTCGCGCCGTATTCGAGCGCCAGCGCCTCGGAGGCCAGCTTCGTGGCGCCATACAGCGAAATCGGCGCCGCGGTGGAAAACGACTCATCGAGTCCGGCGGCGGTGAGGCCGGGCGGAAGTTTCCCGGACGGATCGGGCACGAAGGCATTTTCCCGCACGGTCACGGGCAGCGCCGCGAGCGGCGGAATCGAATAGACCCGGCTGGTGGACAGGAGGATCAGGCCGGCCTTCCGGGCCTTGCAGTATTCCAGCAGGTTGACCGTGCCGCCAAGGTTGTGTTCGACCAGCTGGCGGCTGCTCGACTTCCCGTCGACCCCGGCGAGCACGCTCGGATTGGCGGCGGCATCGATGACGAAATCGGCCTCGGGCAGCGCATCGACGTCGCTGGCGGCGCGCAGGTCAGCGTGAACGAGGCTGACGCCGAGCGCCTTGAGGCTGGCGCGGTTCGCCTCGCTTCCCGGGCGGATGAAGTTGTCGAAGCCGACAATCTTGTGCCCGTTTCCCGTGGCGAGCAGGGCCCTCGCCAGCGTCGAGCCGACAAAGCCGCAGGCGCCGGATATCAGGATTCGCATCACGGCCGAGCCAAGCAGGCGGGGCGGGGCAGGTGAAGCGGGAAATGGTTGGGCCGAGGCCGAGTGCTCCTGCAGTTGCCGTGCTTGGAAACGGGTCTGCGGGCCGGTTTCCCGGCCCACGTCGAACAACCCGTCCGGAGGCCGGGTTCCACCTTTCAATTCGATCCGTTACAGGTGTGATTTACGCCGCAACTGCACGACCCCACGTCAGGCTTCAATTCTCAGCTCTCAACCTTCCGGCTGGCCTCAGTACGTCGCCGTCAACGAAAGCGAGTACGTCCGGCCGCGCCAGTCGCCATAGGGCTCGACGCCAGCGCCGTAGGGATCCGTGCTGAAGCGCGGGAAACCCGAATCGAAAAGATTGTTCACCCGCACCTGCGCGCGCAGGCCATGGTGCGGTCGCAGCCAGGGCAACCACCGCGCGAGATCAGCCTGCACGTACGCGTCGAATTCCCAATAGGGGTCGATCTGGGAGCTGCCCTGGCTGATCTGTTCGTCCGGGGCGAGTTCGCGGGCATGAAAATACCGGCCGTCGAGCCCGAAGCCGATCCGGTCATTGGACCAGCTGGCGCCGAAATTCGACCGCAGTTTGAGGATGCTGAGGACGAAATGGTCCGGATGATTCAATTCATCCACCGCCGGCGAATCGGGCACCAACTGCAGGTCGTATTTTTGGAAATAGACGAGCCGGCCATAGAGGTCGAGCGTGCCGCCGAAGCAATCCTTCCAGGTGTAGTCGAGGGAGAGGTTCCAGTCCTGGGAATGCCGGGAGGCGGCGTTGACATCGCCGGTGAACACCTGGGTGATCAGGCCGACCGGCTGGCCGGGGGCCGGCGCGGCGCGGACGACGCGGTCGGGAAAAACCGCTTCGAGATCCACCGCCGATTGCGGAGTGAGGTTGTCGATTTCGTTCACCGTGCGCGTGTCGACAAAATCGAGCGACGCGCGGAAGTGATGCTCGCGGCCGCGCTGGAAGAGCAGGCCCGCGGTCTGGGTGACCGCGTCCTCCGTGTGCAGCGACGGGTTGTTCGGCGAGCTTGCGTCGACGGAATATTGGATGCCGCCCAGGCGGGGATCGACGATCTGAGCCGGTGCGGACGGCCCGCCGCTGCCGGAGCCAACGGAGATGCTCAGTTCGGGGTTCGGGAAACGGCTGGCGGTCGTGACGCTGCCGCGAAACGACCAGCCGCCGGCGAAATCAAACTTGAGCGCCGCGGTCGGGGCATAGTTGGCCTCCTCGGCCGAGGCCGACGCGACGTAGCGGAGGGCGACGTCGGCATCGATGCGGTGCAGCCAGGACGGGAGCCATTTGGCGGGAAGGAGCGGCCCCTCCATCTCGCCAAACACGCTGTAGCGCTCGAGCATGCGGCCCGTCCAGGCCGACGGCGGAACGGCATCGCTGCCATCGGCGTAGTGAAGGCGCTGCGTGTAGTCGGCGAGGCGCACGACCCGATAGTCGGCCCCGGCATTGATCACGCCGCTGCCGGTTGGGAGCGACAATGACTGGTTGGTGATGCGCAGCGCGGTGTCGACCGCATCGAAGTTCCCGAGCGTGACGAACCGGCCCTTGTCGCCATAGTAGACCAGCACCTGGTCGTAGAATTCCTGCGGGGGTCCGTGGACCTGCGTGTCGCGCAGGGGATTGTAGACGCCGGAGTCGACCAATTGCTGCCAGCGGTTGAGATCGGGCGCGGCCAACCCGCGATATTTGGTGATGTTGCTGGCATACTGCGCGTCGAGCATCACCCGCCATTCCGAGGGCAGCTTGAGGAGCGCGCCCGCGACCGCGGAGTACGATTCAATGCTGCCCTGGCTGTACTCCTGGCCGAGCAGCGGGGCGGTCTCGTTCAGCGACACGCGCACCTCGCGCCCAAAGGGGTTGAAGGGTGACGTCGCGGCGAGGTCGAGGTCGGCGTTCAGGACATCATATCCCCGATTGGCGATCGTGCGCGAGTAGAAGCCGTCGAGGCCAATCTGCAGCGTGGGCAGCACGTCCCAGACGGCCGAGCCGAAGTAGGCTGCGCGGCGCTGGGCCCGGCCGTAGGGATTGTCGAGGCTGGCCACCGAGGCCGCCCGATCGCCGGGCGGATCGAACAGGCCGAGGCTGAGCAACCCCTCGCGGGAGAGAAAGGGGGTGAGGCCGCCGGATCCGTCCGCGCCGGGTGCCACCGACGTGTAGGGCGACGAACCGGGTCCGAACAGCGGTGCGCCGTCGGCACTGCGGATATTGGGCGTGGCGGCGTAGATGGGCAGGCCGGGTGTGACCGGACCCTCAATCAGCCCGCGGTGGTGGTTGAGCTGCGATTCCGTCGGCGGCGTGATCTCCGTGAACGTCGCGTTGAGGAGCAGATGGAGCCGGCCGTCGAGCAGGCTTTGGCCATGCTGCAGGGAAAGTGACGTCTGCGGGGCGTTGAAGCCGCGGGCGGCGTTCGAATA
>DASZXO010000066.1:0-1672 GCA_035545835.1 Lacunisphaera sp. | reverse complement strand
CTCACCGGCGAGCATGGTGTCGGCATCGAGAAGCGCGACCTCATGCCGTTCCAGTTCAATCGGCAGGATCTCGCCATCCAGATGGCGGTGAAAAGCGCGCTAGATCCACAGTGGCTGCTCAATCCGGGCAAGGTGTTTCCGCTCGAAGGGCGGCCGGTAACCGGCAACGGATGAACTTGCGCCAGATCAAGGTGGCCGATTGTGATGGGCGTCATTCTGCCCGCCATGGATCGGATCAGAATCGAACAACACAGTTCCGTCGGCCTTCTCTGGATCGCCGGCTGGCTCTTCACCGTCGGCTATCTCAAGCTGTCCTTCTGGATCGGCGTGCTCGCCATCTTCATCTGGCCGTACTACCTCGGCATCTCGTTCTCTCACGTAGCCGGGTAGCCCATCGCGCCAGCACGGGCTGGCCATGCTGACGCCGGCCAGCGAGTCAGAACTTGCCGATGACGTGAAGACGGCGGCGCGGGAACGCGTGCCGCTCGCCATCATCGGTGCGGGCACGCGCACCGGCCTCGGCCGACCGGTCCAGGCCGGTGAGACGCTGTCCACCTTCCGCATGACCGGTGTCACGCTCTACGAGCCGTCCGAGCTGGTGATCTCGGCCAAGGCGGGCACGCCGCTGAAGGAAATCGAGACGCTGCTTGCCGAGCATCGCCAGCGGCTCGCCTTCGAGCCCATGGACCATCGCGGCATTTACGGCTCGTCCGGCGAGCCCACCATAGGCGCGGTTGCCGCCGCCAATGTCTCCGGCCCGCGCCGCATTATTGCTGGCGCCGCCCGCGACAGCCTCATTGGCATCCGAGCCGTCACGGGCAGCGGCGACATCGTCAAGTCCGGCGGACGCGTGATGAAGAACGTCACCGGCTACGACCTCGTGAAGCTCATGGCGGGCGCGTTCGGCACGCTGGGCGTGTTCTCCGAGGTCACTTTCAAGGTGCAGCCGGCTCCCGAGACCGAAGCGACGCTGGCGCTCACCGGATTGTCCGATCAGACCGCCGTCGCGGCGATGGCCGCGGCGCTGGGTTCGCCATTCTCCGTCACCGGTGCCGCTCATGTCCCGGCGGATGAGGCAGAGCCGGCGCGCACCTACCTCCGCCTCGATGGCTTCGCCGCGTCGGTGGCGGATCGGGCGGCGCGGCTGCGCGATGAGCTCGCCGATTTCGCCGTCGCCGATATTCTTGAAGCCGCCACGTCGCGCAGCCTCTGGCTTACCATCCTCGACCTTGATGGCCTGTCGGCGCCGTTCTCGACGCCGATCTGGCGCATCTCGGTCAAGCCCGGCGACGGTCCCGCCGTCGCCGCCTCGGCGAAGGCCGCCTTCCAGGCCCGCGTCCTTTACGATTGGGGCGGCGGGCTGGTGTGGATAGCCGGCGGCGAAGGGGATGACGCCGGGGCTTCGGTCATCCGTGCCGCGGTCGCCGCGGTTGGCGGCCACGCTACCCTGGTTCGCGGCCCGGAAAGCGTGCGTAACGCCGTTGAGGTGTTCCAGCCGCTGCCGGCCCCGGTCATGGAGATGTCCCGCAAGCTGAAGGCGACCTTCGATCCTGCTGGCATCCTCAATCCCGGGCGTATGTATGCCGGTGTGTGATACGAACTGAGCCGCCGATGCAGACCAACTTCACCCTTGCCCAGCTTGCCGACCCGGACACGAAGGTGTCGGAGAAGA